>CAMCIN010000018.1 GCA_945874745.1 Akkermansia muciniphila
AAATGCCTAGCATGCCGACCCAAGGAGCATTGGTCCGTGATTGAGTTGGAAATCTGGCGTCCTAAGTTTTCATCCTGACCACCAAACTGCGGAACTCGGGTTAGCCTTCGAGCACCACGGAGCGCCGCGGCGCCTGACAAGCGTCGAGGGCAATGTGTGTGATCCACGAGGTATTGAGCTGAGAACCGCCTCCGCTTCAAGCCTCGCTGCGGTGCGCCCCCACTAGGGAGCTGCGGGCGGCTGGCTGGTGAGCGCCGGCTCCAGGGAAGCCTCGCGCATCCGGGCGCTCATCCGGGACCACTGCGCCTCCATCTCCCCCAACCGCTCCGGGTTGGCCGCCGCAAGATCCCTTGCCTCGGCCCGGTCCCCTCTCAGATAGTACAACTCACCGGGCTTTCCCTTGAGCGCCACCCATTTCCAGTCGCCCAGCCGGAACGCCCGGTTGCCTTCGTGGGCCCACCACAAGGGCCTGCTGGCGAGTGGCCTGTTGTCCCGGATCACCCAGGTAATGTCGACTCCGTCCGCGGGCGGCACCGGCTGTTCCCCCGCCTTCTTGGGCCATGGCACACCGGCCAGACGCAGGAGCGTAGGCGCGATGTCGACGACATGCACTGGTTGCTCGCGCAGCTCGCCCTTGCCCTTGATCCCGACAGGCCAGCGCACGATGAGTGGCGTGGAAATCCCGCCCTCGTGCACGAAGGTTTTCGAATAACGCAGCGGGGTGTTCGCTAGATTCGCCCCCTGCGCCTCCAGGCACAAATACGACTGCGCAGAGCCCGGCACGGCCCCGGGCTGGTTGCCATCCCCGCGGACCAGACTCTCCGCACTGGCTCCGTTGTCGCTGAGGAAAAGCACCACGGTGTTCTCAAGCGTGCCAGCAGTGCGCAACTCGGCCAGGATCCGGCCGATTTCCCGGTCCATCCGGTCGATCATCGCCGCGTGCACCTCCATGCGCGTGGCGAAGGCCGCCCGCTCGGCTTCGGACAGAGCCGCCCAGGACCGCGCCGGAGCGGTGGGCTCCGACAGTTCGGCGTTAAAGAGCATCCCCTTGTCCCAAAGACGCTGCAACCGGGCCTCGCGCAGCGTGTCCGTCCCCTCGTCGTACCGCCCCTTATATCGGGCAACATCCTCCCGGGGCGCATGCAGCGGAAAATGCGGCGCGGTGAAGGCCACGAAAGTGAAGAAGGGCTTCTTTGGGGTCTGGGCCGCGTGCTCCTTCAAGAACTCGATCGCCCGGTCGGCAATGGCGGTCGTTGCGTAATATTCGGGGGGAGCGGAGGGCAGTTTTTCGCCGTTGAGCGCGTGGTTTTTGGGGCTGAAATACCGGTCTTGGTCCAGCAGGGTGTAGGAGCGGTCAAAACCGCCCTCCTGCGGCGTCCCATCAATATGCCACTTGCCCGAATGATAAGTGGCGTACCCCCCCTGCTTGAGCAGGGCGGGAAGCAGTTGGGCCCAGCTTGGGCGCACCCCCTTTGTGCCCGCGGCGGTGGGGTCCTCGGGAAAAGTGTCGCGGCGGATGTGCTGGGCGTAAAAGCCGGTGAGCAGCGCGCCCCGTGTCGGCCAGCAACGCGCGGTGTTGTACGCCTGCGTGAAGCGCACGCCCTCCTGGGAGAGCTTGTCCAAGTTGGGGGTGGCGATTTCCCCGCCGTAACAGCCTGCATCCGAGAAACCCATGTCGTCTGCCAACAGGATCAAAAAGTTGGGCGTCCGCGGTGACGCCGCCGGCGGCGCGGCACACAGGGACGGCAGGACGGCGCTGAAACACGCCAAAAGAAGGAGGAACCGGGACATTTGGGGGGGTGGGGATGTCGACGTCTAGACTACCTCCCAATCCTCGAGGTCATAGTCTGAAATGCAGCCCCCCTACAGAACGGTCCGCACCTGCACCGAATCAAAATGCTCCTCTCCCCCGGGCGAATCGCTGATGATCACCAACTTGTCCCCCTTGTGGATGAGACCCCGCTCCAAAAGCAGTTCCTTGGCGGCGGGAATTGCACGGTCGGAGGGTGCCTCGAACGGTAGGTGGAAGGGCACCAAATCCCGGTTGAGCGTGAGGCGTCGCGCCGACGTCTCGGTCGGGGCGAAGGCGAAAATCGGGGAGTGGGTCGGCCGCTGGTTGGAGGCGAAGTCGGCCATCACGCCGCGCCGAGTGAAGACCAGCAGCTTTGACCCGGGCAAAGAGTTGGCCAAAACCACGGCCGCGTGGGCCGTCTTCTGGCGGTCGTCGGTGAAAACCGCCTCCGCCCCGAAGCCTGCCCCTCCGCTGCGTTCAATGCGGCGGGCGACCCGGTCGAGCACCTCGACGCACTTTACGGGATACTTGCCGACGGTCGTCTCGCCCGAGAGCATGATCGCATCGGCCTGTTCGAAAACGGCGTTGGCCACGTCGGTCACCTCCGCCCGCGTCGGCACCGGGTTGACAATCATCGACTCGAGCATGTGCGTGGCCACAATCACGGGGCGCCCCAACCGGATGCACCGCTTCACAATACGCCGCTGGATGATCGGCAGGTCCTCCATCGGACACTCGATCCCCAAGTCGCCCCGCGCCACCATCAGGACATCCGCCATGCGGATGATCTCGTCCAAATTGCGCACCGCCAGCTGGTCCTCGATCTTGGCCACGATCCGGGCGCGGCTGCCCCGGGCCGTCAACTCGTCACGGAGGACCTTCACGTCATTGCCCTCCCGGCAGAAGGACAGCGCCATAAAATCTACCTCCAGCTCGCAGCCCAACGCCACATCCGCAAGGTCCTTCTCCGTCAGCGGCGGCAGGTTCACCCGCACCCCGGGCAGGTTAATGTGGCGCCGTGACCCCATCAGCCCTTCGGTCAACACCTCGCAGCGGATCCGGTGCCCCTTCTTGGAGAGCACCTTCATGTGGATCACCCCGTTGTCGACCAAGACCGTGTCGCCGACGGAAATATCGTCGATCAGACCGTCGTAATTCACGTCCACGGAGTAGTCTTCCTCGCTTTTCTCTCCGCGCACGGTGAACTCAAAAATGTCGTGGGGCTTGAGCTCGAGCTTTGCGGGCAGGTCGCCGGTGCGGATGGCCGGCCCTTGGGTGTCCATGAGAATGCCCACCGTCTGGCGCAGGGAGGTCGCGATGGCCCGGATCCGTGGCACCAGCGTCCGAACCCAGTCATGCGGCGCATGGCTCATATTCAGACGGAACACATTGGTTCCCGCCTGGATCAGCGCCCTCAACGTGTCTTCCGATTCGGTGGCGGGGCCTAGCGTGACGATGATCTTGGTCTTGCGCATGGGGCAGAGCAGAGCGGAAGCCGGCCCCGGCGGCAAGCCGACGAATGTGACAAGCAAACGCCATCCCCCACCCGCCTACTTCCGAGCGCGCTGGATCAGCTCAATTTCGTACCCCTCCGGCGCGTCGACGAACGCGATGATGCTGCCCGAGGAGGTCTGGGTGGGGCCGTCCGAGAGGGGGAAGCCTTCGGCGGCGGCGTGGGCGGCAAACAGGTCCAGGTTGTCCACTTCGAAGGCGAGATGCGTCAGGTCCGGGCCGATCACCACGGGCCCGGAGGCTGGGTAACAACAGATCTCGATGAGTTCCTCGCTCTGTGGCGCCTTGAGGAACACCAACTCCGACCCCCGCGGGGAGCGGTGTCTGGAGACCTCCTCCAGACCGAGGACCCGCTTGTAAAAAGCAACGGTGCGCTCGAGGTTTTCGACACGGTAACGGGTGTGGAGGAGTCTGGTGATCATGGTGTGCTTTTTTTTCGGGCTTCCTGTCTGGCGATCCTTGTGGACGATATCGGACCGCCTTGAAGGATACAAAGCGGCAACCTTTATTCAAAACTATGATTGCTCTGGGCATCGACAGCGGTACGCAGTCCACCAAAACCATTGCGCTCGACGTGGCCACCGGCCAGGTCCTGGCTTCCTCCCAAAAAGGGTACGGGCTGATCGAGGGTCTCCCTCCCGGGCACATGGAACAGGACCCGCAGGAGTGGGTGGACGCCGTCGACGCGACGGTGCAGGAGGTGCTCGCGGCGCTGGGGGCGCGCAAGCAGGAAGTCACGGCCATCGGGGTCAGCGGCCAGCAGCACGGCTTCGTACCGCTGGACGCACAGGGCAACGTAATCCGCCCCGCCAAGCTGTGGTGCGACACCTCGACGGTGGAGCAGTGCAAACAGTTCGAAGCCGAGTTTGGCGGCGCCGACGAGCTGATCAAGATTTCGGGTAACGCGATGCTGCCTGGCTACACCGCCCCCAAAATTCTCTGGCTCAAGCAAAACGAGCCGCAGCACTACAAGGCGCTTGAAACAGTACTGCTGCCGCACGACTACCTTAATTTCCATCTCACAGGCGAGCGCTCCATGGAGTTTGGGGACGCCTCGGGCACCGGCCTCATGGACGTGCGCACCAAGGAATGGTCCAAGCCGCTTATTGACTTCATCGACCCGGAACTGGCTGCGACCCTGCCCCCGATTGCCTCCTCGCGCCGGGCCATTGGCCTGTTGCGCGACAGTCTGCGTCTCGCCTGGGGGCTGGAGCGCAGCCCGGTCATCAGCGCCGGCGGCGGTGACAACATGATGGGCGCCATCGGCACGGGCAACGTCCAGCCCGGAGTCGTCACCGTGAGCCTGGGGACCTCGGGCACCATCTTCGCCCATTCCGCGGAACCCATCGTCGACGAGGAGGGGGAGGTCGCAGCCTTCTGCGACTCCACCGACCGCTGGATGCCGCTGGTTTGTACGATGAACGTGACGGTCGCGACGGAGCAGACCCGCAAGCTGTTTGGCTGGAGCCATGAGGAAATGGAAAAACAGATCCTGACGACGCCGGCGGGCGCGGGTGGCCTCCTCTTCCTCCCCTATCTCAACGGCGAACGCACCCCTAACCTGCCCGCAGGCACCGGCATGTTCCACGGCCTCACCACGACCACCATGACGCCCGCCCACATGGCGCGGGCAGTCATGGAGGGAGTCACCCTCGGGCTCGCCTACGGCCTCAACCGGTTCCGGTCCCTCGGCATCCGCCCCACCGAAATCCGGCTCACCGGCGGCGGCAGCAACAGCGGCGTGTGGCGCCAGATCTGCGCCGACATCTTTGGCGTGCCGACCGTCTGCCTCGCCAGCGCGGAGGGAGCCGCCCTCGGCGCCGCCATCCAGGCCGCCTACGCCTGCCACTCGGCGCAGGGCAAGCCCGTCACCTTTCGCGAACTATGCGGACGCATCGTCCAACTCGACGCCCGCAACCGGTGCGTTCCCGACGAAAAACTCCAGCCCCTCTACGCGACGCTGCTGTCACGCCAGAGCGAAATCACCCGCCGCATGCATGCCGGGGGGCTCATCTAAACCCGCCCCTCCGCACCAATGAAAATCGTCCTCGCAGCCACGGGAGCCAGCGGCGCCATTTATCTACAGCGCCTCCTGAGCCGCCTGGACACCGCCGCCCATGAAGTCCACCTGGTCTTCAGCACCTACGCCAGGCAGGTGGTCCATGAAGAGCTTGGGGAACTGTTGGTCCCCCCCGGAGTCCACCAGCACGGGGACAAGACGATGAACGTCCCCTTTGTGAGCGGGTCGGCGCGCTTTGACGCCATGGTCATCGTCCCCTGTTCGATGGGCACCCTGGGGCGCATCGCCGCCGGCACCAGCGACTCGACCATCCTGCGCGCCGCCGACGTCTTCCTGAAGGAGCGCCGCAAACTCCTCCTGGTCCCGCGCGAAATGCCCTGGAATCTTATCCACGCACGCAACGTGGTGACCCTCATCGAGGCCGGCGCCACCATCCTTCCCGCCTCCCCCTCCTTTTACGGAGGCGCCTCTACCCTTAACGAAATCGCGGACACCGTCGTCGACAGGATTCTGGACCAGCTCGAGCTGCCCAGCCCGGGGATGTTCCGCTGGAAAGAACCCTCCGAGTGAAGTGGCAATCCCTGGTGGTCGGTCTCGCCACCGTTCTGCTCAAACTGCTGGGGGGCACCCTCCGCTGGACCTACGAGGACCAGGCCGGCTACCGCAGCCGCGCGCCGGGAAATCCTTTCATCGTGGGCGTCTGGCACAACCGGATTCTGGTGCTGCCCCTTATTTTTGAATGGTTCTGCAGGCGCTGCTACCCGGTGAGCATTCTCACCAGTCCCAGCCGGGACGGCGCTCTGCTTTCCGCTTTTATGGCCAACTTTGGAATGGGCGCCGTCCGCGGTTCCAGCTCCCGCGGCGGGGTCAAGGCGCTCCTCCTGCTGCGGGCGCAGCTCAGGGAGGGAGTCGACATCGCGATCACTCCAGACGGCCCGCGCGGCCCCGTTTACGAACCCAGCGCCGGCCTGCTGCGGCTCGCGGTCAAAACGGGGCTTCCCGTCATGGCCATCCGCGTCGATTACGAGCGCTACTGGGAGATCCAGAGCTGGGATAAGTTTCGGATACCCAAGCCCTTTTCACGCGTGCACGTCACCATGCTGGCCCCCGTCACTTTTGCCGTGGAAGACACGCTCAAACTGTGCGAACTACTCGGAGCCCACCAGCCCGCACAGGGGCTGTCCCCGCAGAGAGGTGGAGCGGAGCGCCCCGCATGAGTCCAAGACAGCCGGCTTGCCGCGCAACTCCTCCCCCACACGGCCCCTTCGGAACTCTTCTCTGGCGCCTTGTCTCGGCTCCCATCCCTCCCCAAAGTACCTCGCATCATGAAGCTCATCGACGGCAAGGCCATCGCCCAAAAAATCCAGCTCGAGACCCTCGCTTCCGTGGAACTGCTCAAGTCACAGGGCCACGTGCCAGGACTTGCGGTGGTCCTTATCGGGGAAGATCCCGCCTCCCGCGCCTACGTCCGTTCGAAGGACCGGATGTGTCAGGAACTGGGGATGCACTCCGAGAAGTTCGAACTGCCGGCGACCACCTCCCAGGCCGACCTACTCGCCCTCGTGGCCCGGCTCAACGCGAACCCCGCGATTCACGGCATCCTCGTGCAGTCCCCTCCTCCCCCGCACATCGACGAGCGCGCCATTGTCGAGGCAATTGACCCGCGCAAGGACGTCGACGGGTTCCACCCGGTCAACGTCGCCAAGGTGGCCCTCGGCGATCCGGATGCTTTTGTCCCCTGCACGCCCCTGGGCTGCCAGCGGCTTCTCCTCGAGGCGGGGGTCGAAACGGCAGGCGCCCACGCTGTGGTTCTGGGCCGGTCCATGATCGTCGGCAAACCCATGGCGCTGCTCCTCATGCAAAAGGGGCCCGGGGGCGACGCCACCGTCACCGTCGCGCATTCCCGGACCCGGGACCTTCCCGGAGTCTGCCGCTCGGCCGACATCCTCATCGCCGCCATCGGGCGACCGGAGTTCGTCACGGCCGACTTCGTGCGGGAAGGCGCGGTGGTCATTGACGTCGGCATCAACCGCGTCGCGGACCCCGGTTCCCCCAAGGGCAGCAAGCTGGTTGGCGACGTGGCTTTCGCCGAAGTCGCCCCCAAGTGCCGCGCCATCACCCCCGTGCCCGGCGGCGTCGGCCCGATGACCATCGCCATGCTCATGCACAATACCGTGCTCGCCTGCCAGCGGCTCACCCGGTAGAGCGGCGCCCCTGCCCAGCCGGAAATCGACATTTGCCCGAAGGCCGGCTCTGGCCCATTGTCTATCCCCACCCTTTCCACCCATGTCTGTACTTGTTGTTGGTTCCATCGCTCTCGACACCGTTAAAACCCCCGTGGAGGAACACGCCGACCTGCTCGGCGGTTCTGCGAGCTACGCCGCCGTTGGCGCGAGCTTCTTCACGCCCGTCAAACTCGTCGGCGTTGTCGGGGAAGACTTTCCCGAGGACCACCTCACTTTCCTGCGCGGCCGCCAAATTGACCTGGTGGGCCTGCAACAGCTCCCGGGCAAGACCTTCCGCTGGTCGGGTGAATACATGTGGGACATGAACATCCGGGAGACGCGCTCCGTAGAGCTCAACGTGTTCGAGCACTTCACCCCGACTCTGCCCGCCCCCTACCTCGACTCGCCCTTCGTCCTGCTTGCCAACATCGCGCCCTCGCTCCAAAGCCACGTGCTCGACCAGATGCAGCGCCCCCGCTTCGTCATCGCCGACACGATGGACCTGTGGATCAACATTGCGCGGGCCGACCTCGAGGCGCTCCTCACCCGCGTGGACATGCTCATCCTCAACGACGGGGAGGCGCGCCAGTTCACCGGCGAAACCAGCCTCATCAAGGCAGGCCACAAGATCCGCGCGATGGGCCCCCAGTTTGTGGCCATCAAAAAGGGCGAGCACGGCTGCCTGCTCTTCGGGCAAAACGAGTTCTTTTCCTGCGCAGCCTACCCGCTCGAGGACATCCACGACCCCACGGGCGCGGGCGACACCTTTGCCGGCGGCCTCGCTGGATACCTCGCGGCAAACGCAACGGGTGCAGTCACCTTCGAACAACTCCGCCACGGCGTGGTCTTTGGCAGCGTCCTGGCCAGTTTCAACGTCGAGGCGTTTAGTCTGGAGCGGCTCCGCACCCTCACCCAGAACGACATCGACATCCGCTACCAGGCCTTCCGCCTCCTCAGTCAGTTCGAGGTCCTCCGGTGAAGACGGTCCTGCGGGTCTTCCGCTATCTGCGCCGCTACCCGGGCTGGGCGGCGGGCACGCTCCTGTGCGCGCTGCTCTCCACGGTGCTCGTCATCGTCTTCCCCAAGGTCACGCAACTCCTCATCGACGAGGTGCGCGAGGGCCGTTCCGGCAGGATCTGGACGCTGGTGGGCTGGGCGCTCGGGGCCTTCGTCGCCCGCGACCTCCTCAACTCGGTCCGCATCCTGCTCAACAACAGCTTCGAACAGAAGGTCATCTTCGACCTGCGCAGCGACCTTTACTCCCACATCCAAAGGCTCCCTCTCCGCTGGTTTGACAACCGCTCCACCGGCGACGTCATGACCCGCGTCATGGAGGACGTCAACGCCGTCGAGCGCGTTCTCATTGACGGCGTCGAGCAGGGCGCCGTCGCGGTGCTCCAGGTCATCATTGTCGCGGCGATGCTCTTCTCCTACCACCCGTCCCTCGCCCTCTGGAGCCTCACCCCCATCCCCCTCCTCGCCGGCGGCGCGCTCGCCTACACCCTCACCGCAAAGCTGCGCTACCGCGGCCAGCGCAAGGCCTCCTCCGCCATGAACGCGCTGCTCCACGACAACCTGGCAGGCATCCGCCAGATCAAGACCTACGTCCGCGAAGGCGAGGAACACCGCCGCTTCAACTCGTTCAGCAGCGCCCTTCAAAAGGCCACGCTCGTGGTCATGCGCATCTGGGCGATCTACAACCCTTCGATGTCCCTCTTCGCCTCCCTCGGCACGACCCTTGTCGTCGCCTTGGGTGCGCAGGCCGTCCTGCGCCACGAAATGAGCGTCGGAGATCTCGCCGGATTCCTGCTGCTTTCCGGGTTCCTCTACGAGCCCATCGGCCGCCTCCACCAACTCAACCAAATCCTCCAGGCCGGCCGGGCCGCGGGCGAACGCGTGTTTGAGATCCTCGACGAACCGGCCGAACCCGACGAGGCCCCCGCCGCCAAACCGCTCGCGGTCGCGGGCGAGGTGGAGTTCCGGAACATCTGCTTCTCCTACCGCCCCGATGTCCCCGTCCTGCTCGACATCACCCTGCATGCGCGCCCCGGCGAGACCGTGGCCCTCGTAGGCGAAACAGGCGCAGGCAAATCCACGGTGGTCCAGATGCTGCCGCGCTTTTACGAGTTCGACAGCGGCGAACTGCTCCTGGACGGGCGCCCCGTACGCGAACTCCCGCGCGCGGCGCTCCGCGAGGCTGTCGGAATGGTGACCCAGGAGAGCTTCCTCTTCAACGGCACCCTCCGCGACAACCTGGTCTTCGGCCGCCGCGACGCCACCGACGCTGCCCTCCAACAGGCCCTCGCCACGGCCAATGCGGACGGGTTTGTTTCCCGCCTGCCCGAGGGCCTCGACACGCTTGTGGGCGAGCGCGGCGTCAAGCTGAGCGTCGGCGAAAAACAACGCATCGCCATTGCGCGCATGCTCCTCAAGGATCCGCCGGTGCTCATCCTCGACGAGGCCACCGCCAGTGTCGACACCGAGACCGAACGCCAGATCCAACAGGCCCTCGAACGGCTGATGCAAAAGCGCACCTGCTTTGTCATCGCCCACCGTCTCTCCACCGTGCGCAACGCCGACCAGATCCTCGTGCTCGACCGCGGCCGGATCGTGGAACGCGGCAGGCACGCCGATCTTCAAGCCCTCAACGGCATCTACGCAAAGCTCTGCCGGAACAGCGACCTGCGCTAGTCCCCTCGCATGCACCAGACCGAGCTCCTAGTCATTGGCGGCGGCGCAGCAGGCTACTTCGGTGCGGTCTCCGCCGCCGAAGCCCGCCCCGGCGCGCGGGTGCTCCTGCTCGAGCGCGGGCCCCAACCGCTCGCCAAAGTCCGCATCTCGGGCGGCGGCCGCTGCAACGTCACCCACTCCTGCTTCGAACCCCGCGCCCTCTCAAGCCGCTACCCGCGCGGCGCCCGCCCCCTGCTCGCGGCGTTCGCGCGCTTTCAACCCGCCGACACCGTCCGCTGGTTTGAGAGCCGCGGCGTCGCGCTCAAGACCGAAGCCGACGGCCGCATGTTTCCGACCACGGATCAGTCCGAGACCATCATCGAATGCCTCCAGACCGCGGCGCGCGCCGGGGGTGTGGACGTACGGCTCCGCACGGGCGTCGACGCGCTCCGCCCCCTGTCCGGTGGCGGCTGGGAAGCCCCGCTTTCCACGGGGGAAGTCGTCCATGCCAAGCAGGTGCTGGTGGCCACGGGCGGCTGCAAACCCGGCGGCCCGATGTCCTGGCTCGCCGCGCTCGGCCACGAGGTGGTGCCCCCGGTCCCCTCGCTTTTTACCTTCCACATTGAGGAGTCCTGGGTGCGCGCCCTGGCTGGACTCGCCGTGCCGCAGGCGGAGGTTTCCGTGCCGGGCACGTCCCTGAAAGAGGTTGGGCCCGTTCTTTTTACCCACTGGGGACTGAGCGGCCCCGGCATTCTGCGCCTCTCCGCGTGGGGAGCGCGGGATCTGGCGTCCGCCGACTACTGTTTTCCGCTGCGTATCCGGTGGTGCCCCACCCTCAACGCCGAGCAAATCCAAACCCTCCTGCAAGCCACGCGCGCTGCACAGCAGGGCAAGACCGTGATAAACACCCCGCTTTTTGGACTGCCTTCGCGACTCTGGGAGGTCCTTGTAGGCTTGAGTGGCATCACGCCGGAGGTCCGTTGGAACCAACTGCCGCGCCCCGGCGTGCTCGCCTTGATCGAAACGCTTCTGCGCACCGAACTCCCCGTCTCCGGCAAGAGCATGAACAAGGACGAGTTCGTGACCTGCGGCGGCGTGAGTCTGAAGGAGGTTGAATTCAAGACGATGCAAAGCAAACTCCACAAGGGTCTGTTTTTTGCAGGAGAGGTGCTGGACCTGGACGGCATCACGGGCGGGTTCAACTTCCAGGCGGCCTGGACCACCGGTTGGCTCGCAGGCCGCGCCATGGCAGGCTTGGCCGCGGGGTAACCCCACTTCGCGGACCACGGTGCGTTCACAATGGCAACCTCTCGCAGATTTGTTTGGGAACGGGAACTAATCCACAGCTGACATACCGTCACAGAGGTTCACAGATGGTTACTCCTACTTTGCCTGGTTTATTAAATCCGCGATATTTTCGGATACAATTCTGAGTAAACGGGTCAGCGAGACGCAGCGAAATAAGCCGACTGACTTTCCAAATCTTGAACACCTGTTAAGGTCACCCATCATCTTTATGGCCCAAAGCATCATCGACCCAGCCAGACTCGAGCGCATCGAGTTCTCCAACGACGAAATTGCGAGATACTCCCGGCATCTCATCATGCCCGAGGTCACTCTGGAGGGGCAGAAACGGCTCAAAGCCGCCAGCGTCCTATGCATCGGCACCGGCGGGTTGGGTTCCCCCATCGCCATGTATCTTGCCGCGGCCGGGCTCGGACGCATCGGACTTGTGGACGGAGACACCGTGGACTTTTCCAATCTCCAGCGCCAGATCCTCCACAGCACCAAAGACGTCGGCCGTAAAAAGCTCAACTCGGCCAGGGAAACCATCCGCGAGATCAACCCAAACGTGCAGGTCGACCTGTACGACACCTATTTTAATGCCTCCAACGCCCGGGAAATCGCGGAACCCTACGACGTGATCATCGACGGGACGGATAATTTTCCCACCCGTTACTGTTCCAACGACATTTCGGTCTTCTTGAAGAAGCCCAACGTCTACGGCTCGATCTTCCGCTTCGACGGCCAATGCACGGTGTTCGCCCCCCATCTCGGTGGGCCTTGTTACCGTTGCATGTTCCCGGAACCGCCCCCGCCCGGAATGGTGCCCAGTTGCGCTGAAGGCGGCGTGCTGGGGGTGCTGCCCGGTGTGATCGGTGTTTTGCAAGCAATCGAGGCCATCAAGCTGATCGTCGGGATCGGGGAGAGCCTCATGGGCCGGCTGCTTCATTTTGACGCGTTGAAGCTGAAGTTTCGCGAATTCAAACTCAGACGCGATCCGAAGTGCCCGGTTTGCAGCGAGAACCCCTCTATCACCGAGCTCGTTGATTACGAACAGTTCTGCGGCATTCCCCAAGCCCAGGCCGCCGAGGCGGAGGAAAGCTTGGTTCCCTCCCTCAGCGCCACCGAGCTCAAGTCCAAGATGGACCGGGGCGACCGCTTTGTCCTCGTCGATGTGCGCGAGCCCTTTGAGCATGACATCTGCCGGATCTCCTCCGCGCGGCTCATTCCGCTGGGCCAGCTGCCTTCGCGGATGAGCGAACTCGACAGCGCCGATGAAATCGTGCTCCAGTGCAAGTCTGGAGTGCGTTCCGCCCGTGCCCTCAAGCTCCTCCAGGAAGCCGGTTTCGGCAAGCTGCTCAACCTCGAAGGCGGCATTCTCGCCTGGTCGGACACGGTGGATTCCTCCGTGGCCAAGTATTAGGCTGGGAGGCACATCCGCAGATGTCACAGATTTGACAGATGAGAAGAAACCGTAAGGACCTCCTGCAGACACTTTTTTCATCTCTGAACTGCTTTTTCGTCTGCGGATCACTGCCCGTCTCAGGAGGAGTCAGCGCGAGCTTACCCACCGTGAGGACGCCCTAGGAAGCAGCCGGAAACAAACCCCCATGCCCTATCTGGACTCCCAATTTGTCGCCCTGCTCCGCTGCCCGGCAAGCCGCTCGCCCCTGGAGGAAGCCTCTTTGGAGCGACTCATCCGCCTCGGCCTGACCCAGGAGCAGTGCGCGGGGTGGGACGCCGGCCTGCTGCGGACCGACGGGCGGGGGGCCTATCCCCTGCGCAAGGGTATCCCCGTCTTACTGGCCGAGGAACTGCTGCCCTTGCACGCGGACTTCGCCTCCCCCCCGGAGCCAAGAGTCTAGAAAGCCATGGAAACCGAAATTCAACCGCTCAAGTGGAGCAAAGGACTGCGCTTGGACGGGCTCGAGCATCCCTCCCTCTGCGAAGGGGAATACAAGCCGGCGCTCAAGCAGGCCCAGCTCCAACTGCTGACCTACCAGCATGCTCTCTCCGATTCGAAACGTTCGCTGGTGGTGCTTTTTGAGGGACCGGACGCTGCCGGAAAGGGCGGAGCCATCCGGCGCATGGTGGAGCGACTGGACCCGCGCCTCTTACGGGTGCACTCCGTTGTGAAGCCAACCGAAGAGGAGTACTGTCACCATTACATGTGGCGCTTCTGGAGCAAACTCCCACGCTACGGCCAGACCGCGGTTTTTGACCGGTCTTGGTATGGCCGGGTCCTGGTTGAGAGGGTGGAAGGTTTCGCCGCCGACCGGGAATGGAAACGGGCCTACGAGGAAATCACCCACTTTGAAAAAAGCCTCTCGGACGACGGCACAGTCTTCGTGAAAATCTACCTGCACATTTCCAAGGACGAGCAACTCTCCCGCTTTAAGCGCCGGGAAGCGGATCCCTACAAGCACTGGAAGATCACCGACGAGGACTGGAGAAACCGCCGAAGGTGGGATGAACACAACACGGCGGCCGAGGCCATGTTTGAAAAGACCAGCACGCCCTCCTCTCCCTGGACTATCCTCCCGGCAAACTACAAGTGGCACGCGCGGATTGAGGTGATCCGGGCCGTTAATCATGCGCTTTTGAACGCAGGCATTAAGGTCTGATCCCTTCCGTTCCCCCCTCGTTGCCGGCACCCCCTCCATGAAAATGCGAGCTCCCTTGATCTGTCTGGCCGCAGCCGCCCTTGCCCTTGCCGTTGCGGGCTGTGAGCGCCGCAGTGAGGCGCGCTTTCACAGCGGCCTAGCCGAGGCCGACAAGCGGCTCACCGCTGAGGATACCGAAGGGGCCATCCGCATTTTTGAGTCCCTCATCGACGGCACCCCGCTCACGGCGGAGGCGCACTACCGGCTCGGCCACCTTTACGCGGACCGCCTCAAGGAACCCCTGGGCGCCCTCTACCACTTTTCCAGGTATCTGGCCCTCGTCCCTGACGGGGTGTACGCAAAGGAGCTCAAGGGGTTCGAAAAAGAGGGCGAACTGCGGCTCCTTTCGCAGTTGAGCCGGGGCGCGCCCCTGACCCAAGAGGAGGCCGCCCGCCTCAAAAACGAAAACCTCAAGCTGCGCAAAACAGTCGAAGAGCTAAAGGCGATCAAACTCGCGCCGCCCAGCGTTGCTGCCTCCGGAGGGAAGGCCGGCGAGCCGGTACCCAAACCCATTCCCCCAGGCGGACGCACCCACAAGGTGCAGCAGGGCGACACGCTGGGTTCGATCGCCACGAAATATTACAAAAACAAAGGCCGCTGGAAGGATATCCAGAACGCCAACTTCTATCCCACCGACTCCGTTCCGAAGCTCAAGCTGGGCCAGGAACTCTATGTTCCCTGAGCTTTGGTGCGGCGCCCGCTGAACCTTGCGCCCTGCGTTTGCGCGGAGGGCGTGACTGTGAGGGTCGTCTTCTGCCAGCCTCTCCTGTCATGAACTCCGACGGCTTGATCTCGGTCTCCCCCACCCACCATGTCCGGCTCGCACAGGAGTACCACCACCTGATCCACAACCCTCCCGGAACCGACTTTGTAGTGCGCACCATCGCCCTCCGGAAAGCTGTAGACCTCCCGCTCATGTCGGCCCAGCTGGTCATCGCCAGCGCGGACACCCGCCGCACCTTTCCCGGGGCCGACACCTATCCCCTGCACTTTCGCAAAACGTACTTTCCTGCCAGCCTCCACGGCGATCCGCAGGTGGAATACCAACGCCAGCTGCGGGCCTCCGAACTGCTGCCCCTGCCGGCACCCATCGGCTGGACCCCGCTGACCTTCCGCAGCTGCTTTTTGCCTGGAATGCCGTTTCAGCGCTTGAGCGCCTTTGGCATCGAGCCGGAGGAAGCCAACATTCAGCGCGCCCAGGAACTCTCCCTCGCCACGGTAGCCGGCCTCTGGCTGCTGCTCGAGCAGGCGTTCAGCCACGTTTCCATCCTGCACCAGGCCGGTTTTGTGCACGGCGACCTTGAGCTTCACAACATGGTAGTGTGCCCCTCCCCCCTTCAGGTGCATCTGATCGACTTTGAAAACGCCCGGGAGCGCGGCGACTCTTCGGACGCCCAGTGGGAGGCCCTCCGCGCGAAGGATCTGCGTCTTATTTTAAGGGAGGCCGTCTACCTGCAATGCGCCTTGGGGGAGCAGGCCGGCCCGCTCGCCGCCGCTTCCCTCAGCCGGCTCGACTCGCTTTTCCAACACCCCAACCGTTTCAAACGGGCCATCCACCGCCAGGCGGGACTGTAAAGATCCCGCCGCGCTCCGTCTTGGATGAGCGGCGCGCTCAGCTTTGCGCCAGAAAAACCTCCCCTCCCCTTACTGCGCACTCCTCTCCTGTGCAGTACCCGTATGCAACGCCAACGCCTCCCCCACCAGGTAGAGGGAGCCCGCCACCAACCGGCGCAGCCCGTTTGAGCTCCTTTCAAGCGCGGAAGCCACATCGGCCGCCTCAAAAATCTCGGGCCCCACGCCCGCACCCTCGCCCCGGAACGCCTCGGCGGCCAATGCTCGGAGCTGGCTCAAACCAAAGGATCTGGGGCTTTGCACTGGCACCAGGGTCACCTGGCCCGTAATTGGGGCAAGGTGTCGAAGCACGGCGTACGCGTCTTTGTCCTGCAAGGCGCCAAAAATAAGCGCCGCCTTTTCGCCGGGATACATTTCGCGCCAGATCTCCACCAGCGCCGCAGCCGCGGCCGGATTGTGCGCACCGTCTACAATCAGGTCGGCACCAAGCCTCTGAAAACGGCCCGGCCACTGGACTTGCTCGAGCCCCGAGCGCCGGGCCTCTTCCCCGGGCTCCAGCCCCGCAGCTTCCAGGGCCGCAACTGCGAGCGAGGCGTTCCAGCGTTGCACGGCTCCAGGAAGGCCCACCGGCCCCTCTTTCCACGGCGCGGAAACCACCCGCAGACTGGCTCCCTTTTCCAGTGCCACCCGCGCGAAAACTTCGAGCACCTCCCCGGGTTGTGGTGCGCTCACGGCGGGCACACCGGGCTTGAGGATACCGGCTTTTTCCAAAGCGATCTCCCTGAGGCTTTCCCCCAAATACTGTTGGTGGTCGAGGCCGATGGGGGTCAGGACACTCACGACGGGAATCACAACGTTGGTCGCATCCAGACGCCCGCCCAGCCCTGTCTCCAGCACCACACATTCGGCCCCCTTCCGCTGGAACCACTCCAGTCCGAGCGCCGTTACGATTTCAAAAAAAGTCGGATGCGGCTCCCAGTCTGACACGAGCTTCCGGATACGGTGCAAAGCTTCGCAAAGCTCAGGCTCGCTGATACACTCTCCATTCAAGCGAAAGCGTTCGCGCAGTGAAACAAGGTGCGGAGAGGTGTACAGCCCCGTGCGTCGGCCCGCCGCCCGGCACATCGACTCAATCAGCGCACAGGTCGAGCCTTTGCCGTTGGTGCCCGCGACATGGATGAAACGGGGTGCGTCCGCGCCGCCCAGCGCGATAGCCAGCGCTCCGGTGAGCCGGTACATTTCGTCCAAGCCAAGCTTCACCCCGAAGACCTGCGTGCCATAAAGCCACTCGAGAGCCTCCCCCAAACCAGCTGCACCAACTCGCGCCCTCATCGCCTATTGTGCACCAGCCGCGGCGATGGGGCACTTGCCGCAGCCGCTCGCAAAAAAATCGTTCCCCTTGTCGTCCACGAGGATGAAAGCGGGAAAGTCCTGCACCTCAATTTTCCAGACGGCTTCCATCCCGAGCTCCGGATACTCCAGCACCTCGACCTTCTTGATGTTCTCCTGTGCCAGAATTGCGGCGGGCCCGCCAATACTGCCCAGATAAAAGCCGCCGTGGTTCTTGCAGGCCGCGGTGACCTGGGCGCTCCGGTTGCCCTTGGCCAGCATCACGAGGGAGCCGCCCGCTGCTTGAAACGCGTCCACATAGCTGTCCATGCGCCCCGCAGTGGTCGGGCCAAAACTCCCTGACGCGTAACCTTTTGGCGTCTTGGCCGGCCCCGCGTAATAAACCGGATGGTCCTTCAGGTACTGCGGGAGCCCGAGCCCCGCGTCGAGCCGCTCCTTGAGTTTTGCGTGGGCAATATCGCGGGCCACCACCAGCGGGCCGCTCAACAACAGTCGCGTGGTAACCGGGTGTCGCGAGAGCTCGGCGAGAATGTCCGCCATGGGCTGGTTGAGGTCGATTCGCACGGACTGCTCGTCCTTGAGCCGCCGCTGCGACTCGGGAATAAACCGGCCAGGGTTGGCCTCCATCTGCTCGAGCCAGATGCCGTCCCGGTTGATCTTCGCCTTGATGTTGCGGTCGGCCGAACAGGAGACGCCGATACCCACCGGACAACTAGCCCCGTGCCGCGGCAGTCGGATGACGCGCACATCCAGCGCGAAATACTTCCCGCCGAACTGGGCCCCGATCCCTGTGGTTTGAGCGAGTCTGAGCGCGAGCTGTTCGGTTTCCAGATCGCGGAAGGCCCTGCCGTTTGCGTCGCCAGTGGTCGGCAGCGCGTCGATGTACTTTGCCGAAGCAAGCTTGACGGTCTTGAGGCAGGCTTCCGCGCTGGTGCCGCCGATGACAAACACCAGGTGGTAGGGCGGGCAGGCGGCGGTCCCGAGCGCGCTCATTTTTTCCAGCAGGAACTGCTCGAGCGCCTTCGGGTTGAGGAGCGCCTTGGTCTCCTGAAAAAGGTAAGTCTTGTTGGCGGAACCGCCCCCCTTGGCGACGCATAGAAACTCGTACTGCTCGCCCTCGGTGGCATACAAGTCGATCTGGGCGGGCAGGTTCGTCCCCGTGTTGACCTCCTTGTACATGTCGAGTGGGGCGGTCTGCGAATAGCGCAGGTTCTCCTGCGTGTAGCACTCGTACACCCCCTTGGAGAGAGCCTCCGCGTCGTTGGCACCCGTCCACACCCGCTGGCCCTTCTTGCCGATGATCGTCGCCGTACCCGTGTCCTGGCAAAAGGGCAGGATCCCGCGCGCCGCGATTTCCGCGTTCTTGAGCAGGGTCAGTGCGACATACCGATCGTTGTCTGAGGCCTCGGGGTCGTCGAGAATGGCGGCCACCTGTTTGAGGTGCTTTTCGCGCAGCATAAACGAGCAGTCGTGAAAGGCGTGCCGCGCGACATATTCGAGCACGGACGGCTCCACCTTCAGTATCTCCTGTCCTTCAAACAAGCCGAGGCTGATCCCCTCGACGGAGAGCAGTCGGTAGTGGGTTTCATCCGGCCCCAGGGGAAAGGGATCCTGATAGGTAAAAGGAGGAGTAGCCATGCACGGACCCTAGCCCTACTTCGCGGACTGGAGAGGTCAAAAATAAGGTTCCGCGCTGTTTTCGGTGGGTCCCTTTTGACTCGCTCGGGAGGGAGCGGGCAGGCATCCACAGATTGCTCAGATAACTGCAGATGTCTTTAGGGCCTCCACTCATCTGTTCGATTTGCCAGGAATCTGCGGCGCGTCACCCAAGGTCGGTGAGGTTTCGCATACAGAGATGGGCGCTCTTGGCGCCCGGAGGGAGCGAAGAGAGATAGCCGGGCGGCAGCGAAGCTTTGTGAGCGCCCCCGGTCCCTTCCAACGAGAACGACGGCCCCAGCGGGGCCGGAGAACCAGGGCCCGCCCCTCGGAAGCCAAGCTCCGCATTCGCTTTCCCTCAAACTCCCCCAACCGACCCCGGGCCTGCGTCAGTATTTCGGAAACATCGCCGGGGTCGGGAAGCGGTCTTCGTAACTGAAGCCCCCGTCTCCCAGGTATTCTTCACGGGGCAGGTTCACCGCAGTCCAGCTTCCGGGACGGACACGGACCACGCGGCCGGGGCGGATCCCCTCGATAATGAGGTCCGTTTCAAACCGGATTTGAATGCCGCTGCTGCCCAGAGGTGCTTCGCCGGGCAACTTCGTCACCTCCATGATCGGACCCTTCGAAGCCATGTGCGCCGGGCCGTACCCGCCGCCCACGTGCTTGAGGGTGTTCTCCGCTGCATTCATCACGGCGGGTCCATCCTTTTTGAAATCCGCGTAAAGCGAGGCGTCCATGCCGCCGAACAGGGTCGCGGTCACGGTCGCGCGACCGAACTTGCCGTACTCGACTCCATCAATCCAGGCCGGCAGCCACCGGTTACGCATGAAGGCGGTGTGCGTTTCAGTCTGGTTTTCTGCGGCGCGTTGCAGCGACGCATCGTCCCACCAGATGTCCGAGACGTGAAACCGGGTGAAAATTCCATCCGGCGTGGGTTTCCACGTGATGCCAAGCTGAACGGCCTGGCCGCCGAGGGACTTCTTTCCTTCGGCGGGCCACGCGCCTTCAGCCACCAGATCCTTGATCGCGAGGCATTCCCGGCCGCGCCAGACGCGGGTGGCTCCGTCGAAGGTCATCTTCTCCTCGGCGGCCGCGCCGTCTGCCCCCTGCCGGGACTCCAGGCTGGCGAGGAGCATCCCTGCACTGTTGTTGAGGTCCACCTCCTTGAGCTTCCAGACTTTGTTCTCCCGCAGGCAATGGCTGGGCTCGTCCTCGAGTAGGAGGACGTGGTTCTCGGCGGGTGCGACGCCGAGCCCGCTGTAGCCCGCGGTTTTTTCCCGGTTGTTGACGGGCAACACCGGCACGGAGGAGAACTTTGGGTCCGGCGGCAGATACGCCCGCACGTGCAGCACCGTACCAAGCGGGATGTCCCGCAGATCAGCCGGTGCACCGTGGTACCGCACCATGCCGTAGGGCAGCAGGGCGAAGGGCTGCGGCGCATTGCGGAAGTACGTGCCCGCCCCCTGCACACGGATGCTGCCGCGGCGGGTCGCATGGTCCACAAAAACGAGCTCACCCCTGTAGGAGTGCGCTTTTTCCAAAGGAGGAAACTTGCCCGCCTCAGGACGAAACACCTCGGCTTCGGGTTCTTGCTTCTTCGCCTTTGGCTCTTCGCCGGAGGCGGTCGCCCCAACGAGGAGCACAGAAACAAGCGCCAGAAACCACGAACTGGGAAACACGGGCGTGGCGCCGGAAACAAAAAAGAAGCGGATCATAGGGTGGTCGAAAGAGTGTTGGACGTCAGTATTTCGGAAAGATAGCGGGAGTTGGAAAGCGTTGTTCGAGACTGAAGCCCGCCCCGTCTCCGACATATTCCTCCCGCGGCAGGTGGACATCCGGCCAGCTGGCGGGCCGGACACGGACGACCCGCGTGGGCCGGAGGCCCTCGGTGATGAGGTCGGTCTCAAACTGGATCTGGATGCCGCTGCTGCCCACGGGGGCCTCCCCGGGCGCCTTTTTCACCTCAAGGAGGGTCCCTCGCGCCGCCATCTGAGAGGGGCCCGCAGTGCCGCCTTCGGTATGCTTCAGCGTACTCTCGACCCCGTTCATCAGCGCGGGGACACCCGCTTTGAAATCAGCGTAAAGCGAAGAGTCCATGCCGCCGAACAGGGTCGCGCTGACCGTTGCGCGGCCAAACTTTCCATACTCGACCGCATCGAGCCACGCGGGCATCCAGCGACTGCGCACAAAGGCCTTGTGCGTCTCCGTCTGCTGCTGCGTCGCGCCTTGCATCGCAGCGTCGTCCAGCCAGATGTCTGAGATGTGGAACCGAGTGAACACTCCGCCCGGGGTGGGCTTCCAGGTGACGCCTAAAAGCACAGCCTGCCCTCCGAGGGACTTTTTCCCGCTGGCAGGCCACGTGCCCTCCTCGAGCAGGTGTGCGCTCCGGAGCGATTCACGGCCCCGCCACACGCGGGTGGCGGCATCAAAGCTGAACGTCTCCTCTCCGGCATTGCCGTCCCCTCCCTGCTTCGGTCCACGACTGGCGACGAGGGTTCCCTCCTGCTGCCTGACCTCCACCTCCTTGAGCCTCCAGACCATTCCTTCGCGCTGACAGCGGCTGGGCTCGTCCTCAAGAAGGAGGACGTGGTTCTCGGCTGGTGCCGTTCCCGGTCCCCCTGCATCCGCCTTTTGCCGGTTGTTGACCGGCAACACCGGCACGGCGGAGGTTGTCGGGTCCGGCGGCAAAAACGCCCGGACATGCAGCATGGTGCCGAGCGGAATGTCGCGCAGATCGGCCGGCGCTCCGTGGTACCGCACGCTCCCGTAGGGCAGCATGGCGAAGGGGCGCGGGATGCTGAAACGGAAGACCCCCGTGGATTGCACGCGTAAACTGCCGCGGCGGTTGGCGTGGTCCACAAAGACCAGTTCCCCACGGTAGGAGTGCGCCTGTTCCAAAGGCGGAAACTTTCCCGCCTCCGGACGAAAGACCTCCTCCGCTGTGGCGACAGCGCGCGGACCAAGCACCAAGAGCAGAGACCCCAGAACAAGCCACCAACTCACAGCGAGATCACCTTATTGCTGTCGCCGTGGCGGTCGGTCTCGACGCCCATGCGTTGGGCCATGAGCAGAAGCAGGTTGCTCATGTGGGCGTCCGTGTTTGCCGGGCGGCTGCAGAGCTGGTAGTGCGCGCTGGTGAGCGCCCCCTCGGGGTTTAGTGCGTAGCCTTGGAAGCCCGTGGCCGTCCGGTTGAAGTCGAGGTGGCTGCCGTGCTTGAGACCGAGGTCCGAGCCGCCGGCAAGCACCAGCGGAAGGTTCGCATTCCCGTGGCTGTGGCCGTAGGACATGCCGCTGCCAAAGAGCGCCATCGTGGAGCCCAGAAGCGGCTTGCCATTGAGGTCCTTGGTCTCCGCCAGACGGGTGAGGAAATAGCTGAACTGCTCGAGGGCGAAGGTGTCGTAGTTGGTGAGCTTCTCCATGTAGCCGGCGTCGCCGCCGTGATGGCTGAGCTGGTGGCGCGACTCGGTGATCCCGATTTCAGGAATGGCAAAGGCATCCCCCTCGCCGCCGAGGCTGAAGGTGGCCACGCGCGTCACATCCGTCTGGAAGGCCAGCACCATGAGGTCGTAGACCGTGCGGAAATAGTCGCCCGCCAAAGTCGCGGCGACGTCCCGGTTGGTGCGCTTCCGATCCGCCTCGGAGATGCTCGGTAACGGCGTGTCGAGCCACGCGTCGGCCCGCCTTGTGCGGATCTCCGCCTCCCGGACCGAGGTGAGATACTGTTCCATCCGGCCCTTGTCGGCCGTCCCCATTTTCTGCTCGAGTTGGCGCACCTCGGCGAGGTTGGCGTCCAGCACGCTGCCTTTGCGGCGCAGGGCGCGCTTTTGAACCGTCTTGCCGCCTTTGGGCTCCTCAAACATGGAGGAGAAAATCTCGCTGCAACGACGCAATGCCGGGAGCCGCACGCCACCTGAAGTCCAGGCGAGGGAATCCCCCGTGAGGGCCACCTCCATCGAGGGGTACCGGGTGTGCAGCGCGGTCAACTCGGCCATCTTCTGGTCCACCGAGATGGTGTTGCGGTCCGAGGGACCAAGCTTCCCGCCGGTGAGCCAGACGGAGATGCAGTTGTGGTGGTGGCTGAGCGCCCCCGGATGGTGCAGCCCGCTGATGGGCGTGATGACCTCGCGGTGTTTTTCCAAGGGCTTCAGCGACCTGGAAAACTGGTAGTCGCGCCCCGCCGTGGTGATCTGGTAGTTGAGCGAATGAACGCCGTTGGCCAGGTAGATGAAGGCGCTGCGCTTCGGCGCCTCGGCGGCGTTCTCCGCCGCGCGGAGCGGCACCATGCATTCGAGAAAGGGTAGCGAAATGAAACTGCCGAGGGCGCGAAGGGCGTGCCGGCGGTTGAGCAACCAGGATTGGGAGAGGTAGTTGGACATGGGTCTGAGATGGGTTGTGGGGTTTTTAGAGAGCCGGCGCTTCTTAGCGTTTCTGTAGCAGATCGGAAAGGGCCACCGCGCGGACGATGTCCTTAATCCTGTATTGGTTTTTCTTCGCCTCGGCCTCAATGGCCCTAAGTCCGTCCTGATCGTCAAACGCAAGCACGCGGCGGAGACTGTAGGTGCAGAGGTGCTCGATGAAGGCGCGTGCGAGCTTGTCGCGGTCCTCAAGCAGCCGTTGCTTGAACTCCTCGGCATCCTTGAAAGCACGCCCGTCCGGCAGCACGCCGCTCGGATTGACCAGGGGGTCCTCACCCACGCCAGCCAAGATTTTCTCACAGGTGCGCCACTGCCCGATGGCATCATAGTTGTCCCAGGCCATGCCCAGCGGATCTATTTTCTCGTGGCAGGCGGCGCAGTTGGCGTCCTTGCGGTGTGCCTCGAGTTTGTCGCGGAGCGTGGCCTTCGGGCTTTGTTGCGTGCTGGGCTCAATGGCGGGCACGTTCGCCGGCGGCGGGGGCGGCAGCTTGCCCAGGACCACCTCGCTGAGCCAGACGCCCCGGTGCACCGGGCGATGGCGGGTGCCGTCCGAGGTCAGCCCGAGCATCGCACCCATTGTAAGCAGGCCCCCGCGATGATCCTCGGGCCTGAACACGACCCGCTGAAAGTCGCCTGTCTTGGGCTCCGGCAGCCCGTAGAAATCGCACAGCCGCGCATTGGCGACGCTCCAGTCGGAATGAATGAACCCGTCGAGGGGCATGTTGCCCCGGAACATCGCGCGGAAAAACTCCACCGGTTCAGTGCGCATGCTGGCCTCGAGCCAGGCATCGTACTTGGGATACAGTTTCTTATCCGGCGGGAACATTCCCACGCGGTGCAGCTGCAACCACTGGCGCGCAAAGTCATCAGTGAACCGGCTCGCCCGTCCGTCCTCCAGCATCCGGTCCACCTCTTTTTTAAGGCCGTCACCCTTGAGCGCTCCGCTTCTGGCCGCCGTGAACAGGCCGTCGTCGGGCATCGAACTCCACAGAAAATACGAAAGCCGCGCGGCAAGCTCGCTGTCGGTGAGGCGTTCGCGGGCCAACGTGTCGCCCTCGACCAGGTACAGGAAGTGCCGCGACGTCAGCACGCCCTGCAACGCCACGCGGTAGGCGTCCACGGTCTTTTCGCCCGCAGCGCGCTCCCCGCGGTAGGCCTGCAGGTACTCCTCCAGTTCCGCCTGCTTGACCGGCCGCCGCCACGCGCGTTCCGCAAAGCGCTGCAGGTGTTCCGCGACCACTTCGGGCGTCGCGTCGTCGGGCGGCACCACCGCGTTGCGCCGGCTCTTTTCTGACTCCGACACCAGCGGCCCCTCCCACTCGACCCAGTCCAGGAGCACCGTGGAGAAGAGTCCGTTCCCCTTGCCGTCAAACATCTGCGGCGCGTTTGGATTCAGCAGCATGGTCTCGCTGCTGTGTGTGAAAATATAACCGCCCCGACTCGAGAGCGCATTGCGGAAGGCCGCGCCGCTTCTCCTGTCGACCACGTCCGTGGCCACCACGCAGAAGTCGAGCGACGCAGGCATCTCCAGAAATACCTCAAACTCGTACACCTGCGGACTGTCCTCCGGCGCGGTCAGATCGAACTCAATGAGGCCGTCCACCGTTTCCTCCCCGGTGCGCTTGCCAATGCTCAGGTGCGCCGGTTGGCCCCCGGGCGGACGGATCCCGCTGGCCTGAATGCGCACCTTGTAGAGCCCGCTGTGCTCCGGCCCCGTCTTGCCAAACCAGTTGGGCGAAAGTGCGTCCTGGGTCCGACCCGGAAACATGAGATACCGCAGCGGCCGCTTGATGCCGAATCGGTCCAGCGCCCCCTGTTGTTCGGTGCCTCCACCGTACCGGAGTTCGGCCGCGGTCTTGCGGACCTTGCGCGCCTCGCCCGCCGTTGTGGGAAAGGCGCGGTCGAGCACGAGTTCCGCCGCGCGGTAGTAGCGGTCCACATGAGAGGGCGAAAGGGTCAGCTCCGAGCCGATGCGCTCAAAGCCGTGCCACAACGTGTCCTCGTTCAGCTCCCCGGGCTTGGCCGGATCGTACCGCACGCCAAGCAGGTCATAGACCGTGTTCTTGTACTCTTTCCGGCTCAGCCGGTAATGGGCGACCGGCGGCCGGGCAGCCATCCGCGCCGCCCGCCCCTCCTTCATCAACGCATCCAGACCCGAAACGAAAGCCGCGATTTCCTGCTGTGTCGGCCGCTTTTCCTTTTTCGGCGGCATCTCGCCCGAATTGACCTGCTCGATCACCTCCGCCCAGTGGTGCGTGTCCGCGCCCAACTTGAAATCACGCGAAATCCGGTCAATCCGCAAATCCCCCTTCTCCTTCTCCGGCCCGTGGCAGCGGATGCAGTGGGTCTCCAAGAAAGCCTCAAACGGTTCCGCCGCACGGCCGGCAACAGGTAGGAGGCTCAGAAGGGCAGTCAGGACTGACCAAAGGTGAAAACGGGGTGTCATAGTTATCTAAATGAACAACGCCATTCAGGCGGTTTGGTTAGCTTGGATAAAGCAAAACTTAGTCCCGATGGGCAGACTAAGGTACCGGCCACTCAGAGCCTGCGTAAACTCGTCTTCAGCGGAGTCGGGTTCATAAAGTTCCTGGTACTTGTTGCTTGGTTTCAGATTCCAGGCCTCTCGCTGGACGACGAGGAGCCCAGAACTAGGAACCAAGACCAGGCGCCATCAGTATTTCGGAAAGATGGCAGGTGTTGGAAAGCGCTCCTCGACGCTGTCGTTGACGTATTCTTCGCGGGGCACCTGCCTGCTGGGCCAGCTTTGCGGGCGGACACGGATGACGCGTGTGGGCCGGGCGCCTTCGATGATGAGCTCGGTCTCGAACCGGATCTGAATGCCGCTGGAGCCGAGTGGGATTTTGCCGTCGGCCTTGGTGCTGGCGGTAATCTGCCCACTGGAGGCGATGTGCCCGGGGCCGTAGTGGCCGCCGGCATGTTTCAAGGTGTTCTCGGCCCCGTTCATCTGGGCCGGCACCCCGGTTTGGAAATCGGCGTACAGCGAGGCATCCATGCCGCCAAACAGGGTGGCGGTGACCGTGGCGCGCCCAAACTTTCCATACTCGACAGCATCCACCCAGGCCGGCATCCAGCGGCTGCGGATGAACCCCTTGTGCGCCTCCGTCTGAAATTCGGCGGCCTGCGCGATGGCGGTCTCGTCCAGCCAGATGTCAGAGATGTGAAACCTGGTGAAGGCGCCGCTCAACCCATCCCCAGGTGCAGGTTTCCAGGTGATTCCGAGGTGGACGGGCTGCCCTCCAAGCTTCTTCTTTCCACTGGCGGGCCATCCTGCCTCGGCAACCATGCGTGCAACTCCGATCCGCTCGCTGCCGCGCCAAATGCGGGTGGCGGAATCGAAGGTTAGAACGTCTTCGCCCCCCTTCGGTGTGCCGCCTTGTTTGGGGGCGCGGGTGGCGGTAATGGTCCCCTCGCCGTTTTGAACCTCCACATCGTGCAACTGCCAAACAAGTCCCTCGCGCAGACAGTGGCTGGGCTCGTCCTCGAGCAGCAACACGTGGTTTTCGGCGGGAAAGATGCCGGTCCCGCGATAATGGCCGGCGTCCTTCGACTTGCTGTCCACCGGCAAAACAGGGACGGCGGAGGTCTTCGGGTCGGGCGGGAGAAAGGCCCGGACGTGCAGCACCGTGCCGAGAGGAATGTCGCGCAGGTCCGCCGGCGCGCCGTGATAACGCACGATACCATACGGCAGCATGGCGAAGGGGTGCGGGTCGTTCCGATAAAACTTACCCGTCCCCTCCACGCGAAGACTCCCACGCCGGTTCGCGTGATCGACAAAGACAAGTTCGCCACGGTAGGAGTGCGCTTTTTCAAGGGGAGGAAACTTCCCGGCTTCGGGGCGGTAGGGTTCGGCGGCAGCGCTGGCCGCGCCCCAGCCGGGAATCAGGAGCAAGGAAACAAGAGCAGAGAGGAAGCGGATCATAACCTGGGGAGTTGGTGAGGGTCAGTACTTCGGAAAAATGGCCGGGGTGGGAAAACGGTCGTCGAGGCCGGAGCGAGGCTCGATGAGGTACTCCTCCCGCGGTGCCGACACATGGGGCCAGCTGGCGGGACGGACACGCACCACCCTGCCGGGGCGGATGCCCTCGATGATGAGGTCAGTCTCGAAGCGGATCTGGACGCCGCTGCTGCCAAAGGGCGGCGCGCCGCCGGTCTTGGTGACCTCAAGGATGCTGCCCTTCGAGCCAATATGCGAGGAGCTGACGATGCTGGACCATGGCTTCAAGGTGTTCTCCGCCGAAGCCATCACCACTTCAACACCCTTCTTGAAATCGTCGTAAAGGCTAGGGTCCATGCCTCCGAACAGGGTGAAGGTCACCGTCGCCCGGCCAAACTTTCCATACTCGACGGCATCCACCCAACCGGGCAGGAGACGGCTGCGGATCAGTGCCTTGTGCACCCCCGTCTGCTGGCTGGCGGAGCGCTGCAGGGCGGCGTCATCGAGCCAGAGATCGGTGAGGTGGAACTGGTTCTCCACCCGGTTTTCCCAGGTGCCAGCAGGCAGCCAGGTGAGTCCCAGAATCACGGGCTGGCCGCCAAGCGCTTTTTTACCCTGCACAGGCCAGGCGCCCTCGGCAACCAGGTCTGCGACCCCGAGGCACTCGCGGCCGCGCCAAATGCGGGTGCCCTCATCCAGGGTCATGGTGTGCTCGGCCGCCTTGGCGTCCCCGCCGGCCTTTGGTTCGAGCGTGGCGAGGAGCTTCGTCCGGCCCACCTCAAGGTCCACTTCCTTCAGCTTCCAGACCAGACCCTCGCGCAGGCAGTGGCTGGGTTCGTCTTCGAGGAGAACGACGTGGTTCTCGGCGGGTTGCTCCACCGTTGGTTTCTGGACGATCGGCACGGAAGACGTCGCCGGCTCCGGCGCGAGAAAGGCGCGGACGTGCACCATGGTGCCCAGCGGGATGTTTCTCAAATCCGCGGGCGCTCCATGATAGCGGACAATGCCATAGGGCAGCAGGGCAAAAGGCTGCGGAATGTGTTGAAAGAACACCTCGCTGCCGCCCTGCACGCGGATGCTGCCGCGGCGGTTGACGTGATCCACGAACACGAGTTCGCCCCGGTAGGCATGCGCTTTTTCAAGCGGAGGGAACCTGCCCGGTTCGGGCCGGAAAGGCTTCTCCTCCGCGAGTGCGGAGGTTGCGCACACGAAAAGCCCCGTGCAAAACGCGCCGAGCCAGTGGAAGTTTGGAAATCGGTTCACAGGATGGGTGGCTTAATGATTTTCAAATGAAGAGCTGAGCGTAGCGAGACAAACAGCCGGAGGCCACCTGAAGGAAAGCGTATCAACGGGCACGGAAGAATCCACGGCGGCGAGACCGGGGCGAGGTGGGTTGCCCGGCTGCCTCACCCTCCCCAGACAAACAGCTTCCCCGTGGAGCCGATGAGTGCCCTGCCGTTGAGGTTCCTCGCCTCAAGGGGCGCGGGCATGCCGCATCTCCGTCGCAAACAGGCGTACGATTTTTTCTCCGGCTTACTTCGGCAGGGGTGCCACAACGACGTCGTCGAACCAGACGAGACCGATGGTCTTCAGATCGCCGGCGGCCTCCATGCTGAGGCTGCGCAGGGGCTGGTGGTGGGGCAGCTTCAAAGTCACGGCCTGCTTCCCATCCAGTGAGGCTTGCGCCTCGTTGCCCATCACCTCCAGCACGAGGTTGTGCCACGTGCCGGGAGTGATTCCACCAGCGGCCTTTTCCTCCAGAACCGTGTTCCGATACTTCCGCGACTCCTTGTCCGGAGCCGGGCCGGTCAGTTCGCGGTTGCCATTCCAAAGGCGCAGTCCGGTCGCGGAGACGTCGAGCGCGAGCACGTGATTGTCCGTGGCGTCCTTGTCGTGGGGACTGGTGG
>CAMCIN010000019.1 GCA_945874745.1 Akkermansia muciniphila
ATTGGACGGGCTGACAGTCAGGTCTTGCGAAGTTTCCAAGTTAAGGCCACCCAACGTGACGGTCCGGTTCTGGCCGGTCGCAGCCCGCGTCACAGCAAGTGTGGCCGAGGCACTGGTGAAATTCACATTGGCGGCCGGCGCATCTACACTTGTGTCCGTCACAAGAACGAGACTCCCCTCCTTCAACATGATCCCTGCTCCAAAGGCGTTGAGGCTGGCGACATTGGTCACCGTAAGAGCGCCGCTTCCCTGTTTTTCCAGGGTGGCCAGCGGGCCGCCGGTCACAAGGCCCGAAAGTAAGGTCGAGCCCGAGCCGTTCAGCGAGATGGTTCCTGTGCTCAGACTGATCGAGCCCGAAAGTACGCTGTTGGTTTTATTAGCCGTGCTAAGCACTGCGTTTCCTATGGTGAGGGACCCGGAGAGCACAATGGACGAGACTAGGCTGTCGAAATCGCTGTCGCCCAAGGTGAGGTTGTTCCCGTTGAAATCTACCGCGGCACCAATGGTAAATATTCCTGCCGTAGCGGACTGGTTTCTCCAGGTCTGGGATGACGCAAGCTTCACGGAGAGGAGCGAGCCACTCCCCCCGACAGAGGCCTCATCTGCATAAAATTCAAGCCCGCTCGCTCCCAATGTCAGTACATAGGCTGACGTGCTGGTGAGAGAATAGTTTCTATTAAAGACTAGTCCGAGAACCTCGAGATTATCCTCCAAGGTGATAATGTACCTGTCTTGGCTAATCCCAGGAAGGGGACTTTCACCAAAAAAGACCCGGTCAGCCCCAGAGAATTTGGAGGTTACTCCATAAATATCCAAAAAATCAGTGTTCAGGTTCCAAACCCCGTTTCCGTCAATAGGTGGATAGGAAAGCGTTCCGCCGGAAAGCGTTCCGCCGGACCAGTATTGCTGGGCACAAGCGGTACCATGGGTGCCAAAAATAAGAACGGCAGCGAACCAAAGGATGCGGCAAATTTGAGCTGCCGCCCCGAGCGTTGCAGGCAAGCCTTGCCGCAAGGCGCGGTGGGTAAGCAGAACGCCCGCGCGTGAGCCTTCCTGCTCTTTACTCGGTCCGCAACCCCCATTCGCAGACACAGCAGGCTGCACGCAAGGTCGTTGCGCTGGCAGACGGGCTTTGTCTCCGCTGTTCTGACGGGTGGGATGCACTAGGGGGTAAAACGATGGGGGCCCAGTTTGACACTGGGTCCTTATAGCCAACCTCCCTAATCAGCATTTTCCGTACTGAGGCGGTCTGATTACCCCTACTTATTTGTGAGGGCCCTAGTATTTTCTAATTTTTTTGAAAGTCGCAGTTTTGCGTCTCTCTTTTGAGAAAAACCCGCGGTGCGCGCGCTACCCCATCGGGAGCCGATGAAGCAGGTCTTCCCGGCCGGGCGGCAGCCTGTGCAACACCCTTTCCAACGCCACGGCTGCCGGAATGCCTGGTTCGGCGATCCCCAAAAGACGGGCCAGCTCTGCCTCCAAGTGGCGCACCGCTTTCTGGGTGGCCGGCCGGGCGTGCAAAAACCGAAGCGCCCGCTGGAGGAGTTCGAAGATTTCCGGCACGGGCGCCTCCTTTTCCGTCGCCCGCTCGATGAGTTCCACCGCGTAGGAGGCCATTCCCACTCTGGTAATTTCGGTGCGCACCCCCGGGAAGCTTTCCACCAAAACAGCCTCTCGGAGCGTGTGTAGGTCGCCGGAACGGGTAGGTTGAAACTGGATTTCACACTGGTGAAAGAGATCCAGCACTCCACCCAGACGGTTGCGCGGACGCAGAGCGCCCTTCGCCACGGTCTTGAGCCGGCCCAGTTCGGGGGCCAGCCACGTGACGATGAGGCTTGTTTCTGTAAGCCGGTTCCGGCGCAAAACGATAGCCTGGGTGCTTTCCACTCCCGCACCGTATCGGGGCAGGCAGCGGAATAAACCTGAATTACGAGCGTGTCCCTCGCTGTGCCGCTGCTTGCGGTGACTTTTTGACGGCACGCGCCGGATTCCTTGACACCTAGGCAGCGCTTCCTAGGCTGCGTTTTTTACTACTTATGAATCTCCCACTTGCCGACCTGCAACGCGCCGCAACTGAAGCCCGCGGCCTCGCCATGGATGCCGTCCACGCCTGTTCTTCCGGGCATCTTGGTTTGCCGCTGGGGTGTGCGGAGATCGGTGCGGTCCTGTTCGGACATTCCCTCAGCTACGACGCAGCCGAGCCCCGTTGGCTCAATCGCGACCGCTTTGTGCTCTCGGCCGGACATGGTTCGATGTTCCTTTACGGCTGGCTGCATTTGGCCGGTTACGCGCAAGTCGGGATCGATCAGGTCAAGGCGTTCCGCGCGCTGGGTTCGCACACTCCCGGGCATCCGGAAAACTTCGAAACCCTCGGCGTGGAATGCACCACCGGCCCGCTCGGACAGGGCGTGGCCAACGCGGTGGGGATTGCCGCCTCTCAAAAGATGGCGGCCGCCCGTTTCAACACGCCGGAACACACCCTGTTTGACAACCACGTGTTCTGTCTGGCCGGGGACGGCTGTTTGCAGGAAGGCGTTTCCGCAGAGGCCTCGTCCTTTGCCGGCCACTACAAACTGGACAATCTTGTCCTTATCTATGACTCCAACGACGTGACGCTGGATGCGATGGCAAATGCCTCGCAAAGCGAAGACGCCGGCAAACGTTACGAGGCCTACGGCTGGCACGTACAGACGGTGGATGGACACGACATGTCCGCCTTTGCAGCCGCTCTTGAAACCGCCCGCTCGACCAAGGGCAAGCCGCACCTCATCATCGCCAAGACGCTGATCGGCAAAGGCATCCCCGAAGTCGCCGGCACGGCCAAGGCCCACGGCGAGGGCGGTGCAAAGTTTATTGAGACGTCCCGCAAGGCCCTCGGGCTTCCCGAGCACGAACACTTTTTTGTGTCCGCAGAAACCCTCACCTTCTTTGCGGCGCACCGGGCCCAACTTGCGAAAAAGCATGCCGCCTGGCAGGTCACCTTCAACGCCTGGAAGACAGCACACGCTGATTTGGCCCAGCTCCTCGCCGATGGGGTGGCACATCGCTACCCCTCCGCGCAGGAGTTGCTTGCCGTGATCCCGCCCTTCGCGGCGGACTCCAAGATCGCAACGCGCAAAGCGGGTTCTGACGTGCTCCAACCCATCGCCAAGGCCCTCCCGCTGGCGGTCTCGGGCAGCGCCGATTTGTACGGCTCCACGCTCAACTACATCGCCGGCGCCGAGGACTTCGCGCCCGGCCATTTTGGCGGCCGCAACATTCGCTACGGCATCCGTGAACACGGCATGGCGGCGATCATGAACGGCTTTGCCTACGACGGGATCTTTCAGTCGAGCGGTGCGACCTTTTTGGTGTTCGCCGACTATGCGCGGCCTTCGATCCGGATCGCGGCGCTTGCGAAGTTGCCGGTGGTGTACATCTTCACGCACGACTCGATTGGCGTCGGCGAGGACGGCCCCACGCATCAACCCGTAGAAACGGTCACCGGCCTGCGCGTGATCCCGAATTTGCACGTGATTCGTCCGGGGGATCCGGAAGAAACCGCCGGCGCCTTTGCTGCGGCCTTTTCACGGACAACTGGCCCGACATTGCTGGCGCTGTCCCGACAGGCGATCCCGATGCAGAACGAGATCTCAGCCAGCGCCCGTCGTGAAGGGGTGCTCAAGGGTGGGTACATCGCGCACCAGGAAACGGGGGCGCTTCAAACGATTCTGATCGGTTGCGGGAGTGAATTGCAGCATGCGATTGCGGCGGCAAAGCTCTTGGGAGACGGCGTGCGTGTGGTTTCCATGCCTTGCACAGAGATCTTCAATGCTCAGTCGCCCGAGTACCGCGAATCCGTGTTGCCTGCAAACGTACGGCGTCGTGTGGCGATCGAAGCCGGGGTGAAGGATGCCTGGTACCAGTACGTGGGTTTGGACGGTATTGTGCTGGGTCTGGAACGGTTTGGCTTCAGTGCGCCCGGAAACGTGGTCATGGAGAAATTGGGAATGACCGCGCAGGCAGTCGTCGATGCCGTACACGCCCTGAAGGTGTAGGTCCCATAATTGAAACACGGAGGAGGAGTGATCCACAGATGTCTCAGATGGACTCAGATGTTTTGAATTTCTGCCTTTATCTGTGACTCTCTGCGTCATCTGTGGATAAACAATCCGCGGACCTCGAAGAGGAGTGATCCACAGATGTCCCAGATGGACTCAGATGTTTTGAATTTCTGCCTTTATCTGTGACTCTCTGCGCCATCTGTGGATCGAAAGTCCCCGGTCGCCCGTGAGTGAAATACCAGGCGTTTGTATTCCAATCGTGGGCCTCCAAAGTTGAGCAACAGTGCTCTGTGGAGGCCCGCAGCTTTGAGGTAGTTGAGGACCTGAGCCTCTTCGAGTGTGGAAAGTCGTTGAAGCGCCTTCAGCTCGACTAGAACCTTCCCGAAACAAAGAAAATCAGCCCGGTACGCTGTGGAAAGCGGTTGGCCCCTGTACCGTATCGGTAAGACGTATTCACGTTCGTTTTGGATTCCTCTGGCGTCGAACTCGCACTGTAGCGCCTCTTGGTAAACGACCTCAAGAAAGCCGTGGCCCAATTCGCCGTGCACGGCCATTGCAGCACCAATGACCGCATACGTTTCCAAGTCCCTCCGTCCCTCCTCTGTGTTTTTCTGAGTCATCTGCGGATCTCCTCCACGGTGAATCGCAGCTGACCAGCGCGCTTTGTGGAAGTTGTTCACACGCTCTTAAGATTTGAGGAAACACTGCGCTGTTCTTTCTTATTCTTAAGCTAGCCAACAACCCTGTGAAACAGAAGTTAAACGTTTGTTGTCCAATTGTTTAAACAGGCCAATAACCGTGTGAACAGTTTCTCAAAGCATGCGCGCAAAGGCCAATAAGTCGGGGGAAAGAGCAGGTTGTTGGAAGTTGTCTTCCATTGTTCACAAAGGATTCACAGGGTTGTGCACGAGCGGAGAAGGAGCGGAGGAGAGGTCTGCTGAGGGGGGATATTCCCAGAGGCGTTTTTCCAAAGCCATCCGGGCGGCTTGAGTTTCGGCCTCTTTTTTACTGGAGCCTGTGCCCCTGCCAAGTTCGCGGCCTTCCCAGAGGATCCGGGAAACAAACTGCTTGAGATGTTCCGGACCAAACTGCTCGACCACTTCGTAGCTGGGGCTGAGGGGCGCAATGGCTTGAAGGATTTCCTGGAGTCGGCCTTTGGGATTGGCGTTGCCATCTTCCAAAGAAAGGTTCTCCAGCCGCTCGCGGGTTTCTGTGAGCACGATACGGCGGACGGTGACGTAGTCAGAATCCAGGTAGAGGGCGCCCATAAGGGCCTCGTAGGCGTCTGCCAGGGAGGAGGCCCTGTTGCGGCCGCCTGTGGCCTCTTCACCCCTGCCCATCATGAGATATTTGCCGAGCTCCAGGGCATCAGCGTTGATGCGGAGGCCTTCCCTGGAAACGAGCCGGGCGCGCAATTTGGTGAGTTCGCCTTCGGGGAAATCGGGATAGGTGTCGAAGAGAAACTCTGTATAAATGAGCTGCAAAACCGCGTCGCCGAGGAATTCGAGCCGTTGGTTGTCAAAATGATGCCGCTGGGTTTCGTAACCCAGACTCGGATGCGTGAGAGCCTCTGCTAAAAGCAAAGGGTTACGGAACTTATAATCCAGGCGCTGTTCCAGTGGGTTCATAGAAAAAGGCGCTTAAAGGAGGAAGCGCGGTCAGCTGCTCGGGAAGAGAGACGACCGGCAGCCGGGTGCATCAGGACTTTGATAGGAGATCCTTAATGGCCGCGAGGGCGGCTGGAATCTGGGCGGCCGCTTTGCCCGCACCACGTGCGAAATCGGGACGACCGCCGCCCTTGCCTTCGACGAGAGGAGCCGCCAGTTGGATGAGTTTAACTGCGTTAAACCGGGAGAGCAGAGAGGCGTCCACAGCGGCCGCGAGCGACACGGCATCGCCGTGGGCCGCCGCGAGGAAGATGACGCCTTGGAAACGGCTTTTAAGCGCGTCTACGAGGCTTTGGAGGGCGTCACCGGTTGGGACAGAAACGCTGGCGACCAAACAGCTGGCAGAGCCGAGTGTTTCGACGTGCGCCAAAAGTTCCACCGCTTTCTGGGCGGCTTCGCGTTGTGCGGCGGCGGCGAGGGCCTTTTCCAATTCGGACTGCTGTTGGAGCAGGGCGTCCAGGCGGCGCTCCAAGTCCACCAAGGGCGTGCCCAATTTGACTGACAGGGCCTTGAGACGTTCTGCATCCGCGACGGCCGTGTCGTAGGCCCGGAGGCCGGCAATCGCTTCGATGCGGCGCACGCCAGCGGCAACTGCACCTTCGGAAAGGATGCGGAACAGGCCAATCTCTCCGGTGGCCCGAACGTGTGTGCCGCCGCAGAGTTCCATGGAGTAGCCGTCGAGACTGTGGGCGGCGCCGCCGATTTGGACGACCCGAACGATGTCGCCGTATTTGTCGCCGAAGAATTGCAGAATATCTTTGCGTTGTTTGATTTCCTTGTGCGGAACGGGCGTCCAGGTGACCAGCCCGTTTTCGACAATGCGCTCGTTTACCAGCTTTTCAATGTCGCGAACCTGGGCCGCAGAAAGGGGGGCGTTGGAAAAGTCGAAGGTGAGTTTGTCCGGACCGACAAAGGAGCCTTTTTGGGTGGCCTCGGGTGAGACGACTTCGTGCAGGGCCCAATGGAGCAGGTGGGTGACGGAATGGTGCCGTTCGATGGCGCGACGGCGGGGCGTGTCGACGGCGAGGGTGATTTCCTGCCCAACCGCGGGGGCTTCCTCGCCCTCGAGAAAGTGGAGCCAGATGTCGCCGCTTTTGGTGGTTTGCGAGACGCGCCAGAGGTCTGCGCCGGCTTCGAGGAGGGCGGAGTCACCAACCTGCCCACCGAGCTCTGCGTAAGCGGAGGTGGAGTCGAGCACGACAGCCGTGCGGTCCTTGACGGAGACGACTTCGAGCACCTTCGCGCTATTTGTAAGAGTGTCGTAACCAATAAATTGGGTGGGCTGCGTGGTTTCGATCTGGGAGAGTTCGATGATTTCCTTTTTCTGGGCGGCGCGCGCCCGCGCCCTTTGCTGGCCCATGTGCAGTTCAAAGCCGGCAGTGTCCACGGAGAAGCCGCGTTCGCGGGCCATGAGCTCCGTCAAATCGAGGGGAAAGCCGGAGGTGTCGTAAAGCTGGAAGGCGAAGGCGCCCGGGATTTCGCGGGAACCGGCGGCCTCGAGCCGGACGAGTTCGTCCGAGAAAAGATGGATGCCGCGATCGAGGGTCTTGTTGAAGGCTTCCTCTTCGCGCTTGAGGACGTCTTCGACAAAGGACTGGCGAGTCCGTATTTCCGGGAATACATCGCCCATGGTGCGGGCGAGGACGCCGACGAGTTTGTAAAAGAAGGGCTCTCGGAAGCCCAGGAGACGGCCGTAACGAATGGCGCGGCGCAGGATGCGGCGGAGGACGTAGTTGCGGTCGGTGTTTCCGGGCTGGATGTTGTCGGCGACGGCAAAGGAGAGGGTGCGGATGTGGTCGGCGATGACGCGGAAGGCGACGTCGAGCTGCTCCTGGTGCGTGATCGCAACCAGTTGGCCCGCGGCATTTTGTTGAGGAAGGGTGCTTTCGTAGCGTTTGCCCGTGAGCTTTTCGAGCTCGTCGAAGATGGGGCGGAAGACGTCGGTCTCGTAGTTGGAGATGCGGGCGTTTCCAAATTCGGAAAAGTTGCGGGTGCCCTGAATGATCGAGCAGACGCGTTCGAAACCCATGCCGGTGTCGACGTGTTGGGCTGGCAGCGGCGAGAAGGTGCCGTCCGGGGTGGCGTTAAACTGGATGAAAACGAGGTTCCAGATTTCGATGCACTCGGCGGAGCCCATGTTGACGAGGGCGCCCTTGGTGTCGCCGGCAGGAGAGAGGTCGACGTGGAGTTCGGAACAGGGGCCGCAGGGGCCGGTGTCGCCCATCATCCAGAAGTTGTCCTTTTTGTTGCCGTTGACGATGTGGACGTCCGGATCGAGGCCGGCTTTGCGGAAGAGCGTGGCCCAAAGTTCCCAGGCTTCCTGATCGCGGGAGGCGGGGTCGCCGAGGGCGGGATCCGGTTGGTAAATGGTGGCGTAGAGGCGCTGTGGGGGGAAGTGCCACACGTCGACGAGGAGTTCCCAAGCCCACTGGATGGCCTCCTTTTTGAAGTAGTCGCCGAAGGACCAGTTCCCCAGCATTTCAAAGAAGGTGTGGTGGTAGGTGTCGAGACCGACGTCTTCCAAATCGTTGTGTTTGCCCCCGGCGCGGATGCACTTTTGGGTGTCGGCGGCCCTGGAATCGAGAGCTGGGACGGCGCCGGCCCAGCGGGAAACGTCTGCGGCTTTCTGGCCGAGGAAGATGGGCACGAACTGGTTCATCCCCGCGTTGGTGAAGAGCAGGTTCGGAGAGTCCGGCAGGAGGCTGGAGGAGGCTACGAGGGAGTGCTGCTTCGCGTGGAAGAAGTCGAGGAAGGATTGGCGGATCTGGGCGCTCGTCATCATGGGTGGGCAAAGAGGGAGAGCTTACGGGTTTTGGCGGGGAAAGCCAGCGGCGGATGGAGGCGCGGTTCCTCTGAGCGCAAACGCACTCGAGCGGGTTTTTTCCCTTGGGAAAACGGGCTCTTCGGAGAGTGGAGCAGGCATTTTGCCTGCTTGTGCGCGGGAGGCAGGCAGCATGCCTGCCCCACTTTCGGTCAGTCCTGAGCGAGGGCGGCGCGGGCCTTGTCGGCGGCTTCCTGGGCGCGGCGCGAGATTTCCTCGGGGGAGGGCAGGGAGGCGAGCACCTCGGGCGGGATGTCAGCGGCGAGGGAGGAAAGTTTGACGAGACACTTCTGGCGCTCGGCGAGGGCCTTGTCGGAGTCGCGCTCCTTGGAGAAGCGGGACTTTGCCTTGTCAGAGCGTTGGCGCAGAAGGGAATAGACATCGCCGCCGAGGAGCGCGGAAATGTCGATCTTCATCTTTTCCCGCTCCAAATCCGCGTCGCTGACAATGTCCCCGTTGATGGGACCGGCCTTGTACTTCGGGAAAAGAATGGCGGCCTCGGGACAGACGCGGGAACAGGCGGGGCAGTTGGTTTTGCAGTTGTCCTGGTTCTGAACCTGCAGTTTTCGTTCGGAATCGACGCCGTAGACTCCGAAAAGACAAAAGGAGAGGCACTGCATGCAGTTGGTGCAGCGGTCGTAGTCGATGACGGGGAACCAGGGCTTCCATTGGCCGGCGGGGGCCGCCGCGACCTGGGCGCGGGAGGCGTCTAGGGCGACGGGCAGGTCTGGTTCTGCGAGGGAGACGCGCAGCTGGCCTTCGGGCTGTGGCTGCGAATCAAAATCGCCGACCCACACGGCGACTGTACCCGGTTGGGTGGCCCGCCTGACGGAACAGCCCTGCGCAAGGAGCAGCTTGAGCGAGTCGAAACGTTCTCCTCCGGAGAGGGTGCGGGCGCCTGAGCCTTCGTAGAGGGCAACGCGGAGGGAGGGCTGGGAGAGGGCCATGGATCAGGCTGGGTTTTTGCCAGAGGGCAGGTTGGGGGCGAGCGGCTCTTGCAGGAGCGCGGCGGTGGCGACGGCGGCGGAATCGGTGCGGAGGTTGCAGACCTGGGTTTGAAGGGGATCCAGGGGGGCGTTGGCCGCGGCGAAGAGCCACTTGACCGCCCGAGGAAAGCAGGCGGCGATTTTGAGAGGGCCGCCCGAGGCCAACTCCTGGAGGAGCGGATCCCGGCGGGCGGAGAGCTCGCAGAGATCGGCAACGGCCTCGAACTGGGCGTCCGCCTCGCAGAGGGCGAGGAGGACGGCTTCTTTGACTTCCTTGGGCAGGACCTGAGCGTACTGGCAGTGGCAGTAGAGGATGCGCGGGGTGCTCATGGAAGGGGGGTGGCGGCGGGGCAGGCTCAGGGCCGGCCGACGCCGTAGTAGACAAAGCCCATTTCGCGCATTGTCTTGGGATTAAAGTGGTTGCGACCGTCAAAAACGAGCGGTGTGTGCATGCTCGCCTTGACCGCTGCAAAGTCCTGGCGGGCGAATTCCTTCCACTCGGTGGCCAGCAGCAGCGCTTCTGCCCCTTCGACCGCTTCGAGCGGGGAGGAGACCAGCTTGACCGAGGGCGGGATGAGCTTGTACTCGACGGCCTTTTCCATGCCCTTCGGGTCGTAGGCGGTGACGATGGCGCCTTCGGCCACGAGTCGGTTGATGAGGTCGATGGCGACGGAGTTGCGGACGTCGTCTGTGTCGGGCTTGAAGGTGAGGCCCCAGACGGCAATGCGCTTGTCGCGCAGGACCCAGAGGGCTTCGCGGACCTTTTTAAGGTAGCGGTCCAGCTGGTGGGAGTTGATGCGCTCGACTTCCTTGAGGAGGTGGAAGGGGGTGCCGAGTTCTTCTGCGATGGCGATGAAGGCTTTGACGTCCTTTGGGAAACAGGAACCGCCGTAGCCGAGGCCGGCGTTGAGGAAATTGCGGCCGATGCGTTTGTCGGTGCCGATGCCGTCGGCGACCATCTCGACGTCGGCGCCGGAGGCTTCGCAAATGGCGGAGACGGCGTTGATGTAGGAGATCTTGAGCGAGAGGAAGGAGTTGGCGGCGTGCTTGATGAGCTCGGCGGAATTGACGTCGGTGACGAGAATGGGCGACTGGAAGGGCTCGTAGAGGCGCTTCATCAGGTCGGTGGCCTTCTGGGAGGCGGAGCCGATGACGATGCGGTCGGGGTTCATGAGATCTGGCACGGCGCAGCCTTCGCGCAGGAATTCCGGGTTGGAGACGACGTCGAACTCGGCGGCCGGGTTGTAGCGGCGGATGGTGGCGTCGACCTTTTCGCCGGTTTTGACCGGGACGGTGGATTTGTCGACAACGACGCGGTACTGGCCGGGTTTGAGGACGCCGGCGATTTCGCGGGCGACGCGTTCGATGTAGGTGAGGTCGACGCTGCCGTCGGCCTGAGGAGGGGTGGGGACGGCGATGAAGACGACCTGGGAGTGGTCGACGCCGTCTGCAATGGAGTTGGTGAAGCGGAGGCGCTTGGCGGCGACGTTGCGGTGGACGAGGTCTTCGAGGCCCGGCTCGTAGATAGGGATTTCACCGCGTTGAAGCATGTCGACCTTGCGTTGGTCGTTGTCGACGCAGACGACGGTGTGGCCGATTTCGGCAAAACAGGCGCCCGAAACCAAGCCGACGTAACCAGAGCCAATGATACAGAGTTCCATAAGTGTCTAAAGTGTTCTTCTAAATCGCAGACCGGGCGGTAGGGCGCGGATGCGAAGAGGGAGGGGGGAGGAGGATTAAGGAAGGATGGGGGGAGCCGCAAGAGGGAAGGAGCGTTACCTGTTCTTGCTGTTGTTGGAATTTGCGGCCGATTCGGGGTCAAAGTGGAGGGGGAGCCGGAATTTGGGGATGTCCTTAAGCGAGAGGGTCAGGAGGATGGCGACGTCGTTTCTGGAGTCGCGCTCGCGGATGACGAGGCTGAGGGAGGCGATCCAGGAGCGCAGATCCCGGTCTAGGCTGTAGCGTTGGAACTGCAGCTGGTTGGTGACGGTCTCGAAGTTTTCTTCGAAGCTCATGGACCAGTTGTCGTTCATCCGGAAGCGTGCGCCGCCGTTAAACAGGTTGGAGTTGGGGAAGACAGGGTGGCCGGCGACGTAGCGGTTGCCGAGGGTGAAGAAAAAGTCGCGGTTGACCTGGATGTTGGAGGCGGTGTTGAACTCGGAATAGCCGCTGTCAAGGAGGGGGAGCTGGCTGTCGAGCTGCATGTCGAGCCAAGGCAAAGGGTTCCAGTGGAGCCGGTTGAACACGTTGGAATACTGGCCGGGGTCTGGAGAGCTGATGGGCCTGTTGGAGGCCGAGGTGTTCTGCAGCAGCGGGTGGGAGTATTCCGGCCGTTGCACGCGGGTGTCGACGAAGGACTCGAGTTCGAGCCAGTTGAGGGTTTCCTCGTCGCGGCGGGTTTGGAGGCGGTTGCGGACCCCGAGACGGACGATGTCCCAGCTGGAGATGGAGTCGAGGGTGTTGAACTGGGGGAAGTCGATGGCGGGGAGCTTGGAGGAGCCGCTGAGCACGTCGATGGGGAGGAGGCTGGAGGCGTCTTGGGAGGAGTTGACCCAGGACCAGTTTGCGAAGGGCTGGAGGATGTGGCGCAAACCGTCGAGGCCCCAGGTGCGGGTCTGCACGGATTCGAAAACGCGGGACAGTTTGAAGGAGGTCTCCATTCCGGCGTTGACCACGTAGCGGTTGAGCGCGCCGCCCTCTACAAACAGGGGGTCGGCGGGGGCTTTGTCCGGGGAGGCGTTGCTCGCGCCGTAGTGGGTGGCGCGCACGCCGAGTTTGGGCACGACCGAGAGCCAGCCGCCGAGCAGTTTTGGGAAACTCAGTTGGTGGAAGGTGTCGAGGCGGACCGCATCGTAAAACGCATAGTCGACGACGGAGCCGGACCGCATGAAGTTACGGCGGTAGCGGCCTGCGCTGGTCTCGCCTTCGTAGAAGAGGCCGGTGTCTGCGACGGGCTGGCGCTTGAGGTCGAGCGAGAGAGCGGGTACGGCGTCGGAGCCTTCGTAGTCGCGGTTTAACTGTTTGCGCAATTCGAGCGTGAGGGCGTGGTTCTCGCCGAGCTTGGTTAGTGCGATGACACTGTCGGGGTTGGGATCACGCTGGAGTTCCGCGGGGGAGAAGTCGCGGTAGAAATTGATGTCGCTGACCTTGTTGAAATTAATCGAGGTGTAGACCGTTTCGGACAGAAAGGAGCGGTCCTGAAGTGAAATACGGAAACGGTTCGGGTTGACGGCCTCGTCGGGCACGCCCAGCTCCTTGGTGCCGGGATTTTTGTCGTTGAGGTAGTAGGAGCGGAAGCGCGTCCAGGAACCGCGGGCCTTACTTTCCTGGGAGAGGTCCAGTCCGACGCCCACGCCGCGCTTGGACAGATAGTCGAGGCGCGCCCCTCCGAGGACTTCCTTGCCGACGGGAAAGGTGAGGCGTGAAAAAAGAAACGCGCCCCAGATGGAACGGGAGCCCGGGACGATGGAGAAACTCTGGTCGCTTTGCGCCGGCTGGTAGAGGTAGGGCAGCCACAACACGGGGGTGCGTCCCACGTACACGGTGACGTTTTCGTACTCGGTGTGGTCGTTGTGGAAGATACGCACTTTGCGGGCGCGCAAGTGGAAGCCAGGGTCCGACGTGTTGTCCGTGGTGAAGAGGCCCCGCGAAACCTCGAAGGCCTCCGAGCCCGTCGAAGTCAGGGCGTGGGCTTGCGCGAGGAAGGGACCGGCGGCGGTGCGGAATTCAGCGCCGGAGATGTGCTTGGTGTCCAGGTTGTAAATGGCGCGGTCGCCGGAGAAGATCTTGTCTCCGCGGTAGACGCGGACATCGCCCGAAATCAGAACGTCGCGCGTGGTGGTGTCATACTGCGCGAAGTTGCAGTAGAGGACGGTGTCCCCGACGCTGATGACGACGTTGCCTTCTGCGATGGCGAGGTTGCCTTCGCTCCTGGTGGAGAGCGCCTCAATTTGCAGGGGCGCTCGGGGACGTTCCCCGCTCTGCGCGCAAAGCGGAGCGGTGAAAGCGGCGGCCAGGGCCAGAAAAACGAGGGTGGGGCGGCAGAACATGGGGCGGACGCAAGAAACCTAGCGGGCCGGCTAAAAAGTTTCCAGAGACAAAGCGCTGGGGGCAGAGGAGGCAGGAGGCCCGCGGGGTGGCGGTCTCGGGGTGGTGGCGGCTTAGCTTACCTGGGAGAGATCGGACTTGAGGGGGCTGCCCAACAGGGTGCGGTAGATGCGGTGGGCGGGCTGCGCGAGGTGCAGGTCGCTTTCAATCACGACAAAGGCGGCCTCTCTGGCTTGCAGCATGAGATCGGCGTCGCGCAAAAGGCTACCAATGCGGAGTGGGGGGAGCCCGCTTTGGGCGGTGCCTAAGAGGTCGCCCGGGCCGCGGAGCTGCCAGTCGGCCTCGGCGATGTCAAAGCCGTTGGAGGTTTGTTCGAGCACCTTGAGCTTGGAGAGGGCCTCTGGTTCGGCGGAACCGGTGAGCAGGACGCAGAAGCTTTTGTGCTGGCCTCGGCCGACCCGCCCGCGGAGCTGGTGGAGCTGGGCGAGGCCGAAGCGCTCGGCGTTTTCAATGAGCATCAGCGTGGCGTTGGGCACGTCGATGCCGACTTCGATGACGGTGGTCGCGACAAGCGCCTGAGTCTCGCACTTGCGGAAGGCTTCCATGATGGCGTCCTTCTCCTCGGGTGGAATGCGGCCGTGCAAGAGCGCGCAGGTGAACGGAGCGAGGAGGGACTGCCACTTTTGAAATTCAGCCGCCGCGGCCTTGGCCTCGAGCTTTTCGGAAGCGTCGATGAGGGGGTAGACGATGTAGGCCTGCCTGCCTGCCTCGAGATGTTCTTTGAGGAAACGGGCGGCGTCCGGCAGTTTAGCGGCGGGGCGGACGCCGGTGACAATCTTGCCGCGGCCCTTGGGAAGTTCGTCGAGGATGGAGACGTCCAGATCCCCGTAGAGGCTCATGGTGAGCGTGCGCGGGATGGGGGTGGCGGTCATGACGAGCATGTCGGGGCAGCGGCCCTGGGCGCGGAGGGTGGCGCGCTGGAGGACGCCGAACTTGTGTTGCTCGTCGATGACGGCCAGGCCGAGCCTCGAGAACAAGTTGTTCCCGTGGAGGAGGGCGTGGGTGCCGACGAGGATGTCGGGCTCGTCCGAGGCGGCGGGCGGTGGAGGCGGCCGGTCTCCGTCGTTGCCCGAGGCGACGGCTAGGAGCCAGCGGTCGTGGTCGAAGAGGGGCAGCGGGCCGGCCTCCTCCTTGCGGTTGCCCGTGCGCAGGGCGACGCGAAGTCCGAGGGGCGTGCAAAGCCGTTGAAACTGGAGGTAATGCTGCTCCGCGAGAATCTGGGTGGGCGCCATGAGGGCGGTCTGGAAGCCGGCCTCCACGGCAAGGAGCATGGCGGAAAGGGCCACCAGGGTTTTGCCGGCGCCCACGTCGCCGTGGAGCAGGCGGTTCATGGGGCGGTCGGAGGCCATGTCGGCGCGAATCTCTGCGATGGCCCGGAGTTGGGCGCCGGTGAGAGGAAAGGGAAGGCTGTCGTGGAGGCGTGTCAGGAGGGTGTCCGGGCCGGCGTGGCAGAGGCCGGGTTCGGCGCGTTGTTGTGCGCGGCGCTGGGCGATGCACAGCTGCATGGCGAAGAACTCTGTGAGGACAAGGTTTTTGCGCGCGAGGGAAAGGCTTTGGAAGGAGTCCGGAAAGTGGATCTGGCGAAGGGCCTGGAGCCTGGAGGAAGGGTCGAGACTGGGCGGGACGAGGTTGGGGACGGACGCTTCGGGGAGTTTTTCGAGGGTGTCCCAGATGAGGGAGCGGAGGACGCGCGTGGAGAGCCCCTCGGTGGCGCGGTGGATGGGGACGATGCGCTGGAGGTGGAGGGAGATGTCCGCCTCGTCCTCAAGGACCTCGAATTCCGGCTGGTCGAGGACGATCTGGCGGCCGCGGCGTTTTGGCTTGCCGTAGACGACCAGGCGCATGCCGGTGGCGACAACTTTTTCGACCCAGAAGAGGTTGAACCAGCGCAGGACGAGTTGGCCGGTGAGGGCGTGGTCGCTTTCCTCGGTGAGCGTGACTTCAAAACTGCGGGCGCGACCGCGAAAGCGTTGGCCACCGGCGCTTTGGACAAGGCCGCAAACACAGACGGCGGTGTCCGATTCGTGCTGGGGAAAGCGGTCGAAACGGGTGCGGTCCTCCCAGCGTTTCGGGAAGTGGGAGACGAGGTCGCCCACGGTCTCGAGGCCGGCCCTGGAGAGCTGGCGCACGCGCTGGGCGCCGATCCAGGGCAGGTCCTTGAGTGGCGCGTCCCAGCGCATGAGCAGGGCTGGGGGCTACTTGGCTGGGGGCTCGTTGAGTTTAGCTTTCACTGCGATTTCGAGCTCTTCGTAGAGTTCGGCGTTGCCCTTGAGGACGTCCTTGGCGGCGTCGCGCCCCTGCGCCAGCTGTGAACCCTTGTAGGAAAGCCAGGAGCCCCGCTTCTCCACAATGCCCTGTTCCAGAGCGAGATCGAGCAGTGCGCCCACCGAGGAGATACCCTCGTTGTACATGATGTCAAACTCCGCTTCCGTGAAGGGCGGCGCCACCTTGTTTTTGACCAGCTTGATTTTGGTGCGGTTGCCCGTGACGGTTCCGTCGGCCTGTTTGATGGCGCCGATGCGCCGGATGTCGCACCGCACGCTCGCGTAGAACTTGAGCGCTTTGCCTCCCGGAGTGGTCTCCGGATTGCCGAACATGACGCCGATCTTTTCGCGGATCTGGTTGGTGAAGATGACGACGGTGCTGGCCTTGGAAATGAGGGCCGTGAGTTTGCGGAGGGCGGCGCTCATGAGGCGGGCCTGCGCGCCGACGGTGGTGTCGCCGATTTCCCCTTCCAACTCCGCCTTGGTCACGAGCGCGGCGACGGAATCGACCACGATGACGTCCAGTGCGTTGGAACGGACAAGGGTTTCACAAATACGGAGGGCTTCCTCCCCGGAGGAAGGCTGGGAGACGAGCAACTCCTCGACTTTGACGCCCAGCTTTTTGGCGTAGGCGGGGTCGAGGGCGTGTTCCACGTCGATAAAGCCGGCCAGACCGCCCAGTTTCTGGGCCTGGGCGATGACGGTGAGGGTGAGGGTGGTTTTGCCCGAGGATTCCGGGCCGAAGACCTCCACGATCCGGCCGCGGGGAAAGCCGCCCACGCCAAGGGCTTTGTCGATGAGGATGTTACCCGTGGGGATGACCGCGATGTCCATCTGCTGGGCCGAACCCAGCCGCATGATGGCGCCGTCGCCGAAGTCCTTGTGGATTTGTTGGAGGGCGAGATCCAGGTTTTTGTTGCGGGCGGCGAGCGCCTTGTCGTCCTGGGAAGATTCGGGAGTTTTAGCCATAGAAAGGGTTCGAAAAAGCTACACCCGAGTTGGGGTCTGCAAAGTGAAATTACGGAAGGTTTGCGCGGGCCCGACCTAGGGCGTACCTTCGCAACCGGCGAGGCAGGGATGTATTCGGAGTAATCCGCAGATGGCACAGAGGAGTGGAGAAGTTCCTGAAGGTTTCTTGCTGAGAGCCTCCTGAGAGTGCCCGGGCTCTCCTTTGCTCCTCTTTAAAATATCTGTGATATCTGTGATATCTGCGAAATCTGCGGATCACCCACTGCGGTTAAAAGTCGACCGTCGCGCGGACGCCGAGGATCCAGGCGTTGGGATACGCGGTGTGCCCTCCCGGGCGGTGGATGTACTGGAGGTCCGGTTGGACGCGCAGGTAGGGCCGGAGCGGGATGAGGTAGGTCAGTTCTGCCACTGTTTCGCTGTTGGGCTGGTATTCCTGGCCGTCGATGGCGGTGATCTGGCCGGGGCTGAACTTGTTGCGGGCAAACGCCACGCCGAGCTTGTCCTCGGTGGAAAAGAGGCCCGTGTACACGGCGCCCAGCTGGAGGCTGTTGGACATGGTACTGGTTTTTTTCTCGGCCAAGGTGCCGCGCAGGAAGGCCGAGACGCCTTCCTTTGAGCCCTCTGATTTCTGCCAGAGGGTCTGGTCGATGCCGTAGTAGCCGGAGGTGGAACCGCTGTGGGTGGCGGCGGCGTCTTTGCGCACGTCGGCGAAAGTGTCCGAGTGGTGGAGCAGCCCCAGGCGGTAGGTCCCGGGGAAGGCGCCCTCGGAGCGGTGGAAACCCAGTTCGCTTGCGTAAAAGGTGCCCTCGCTGGCACGGAGTGCCCAGTCGGTGCCGTGGCGTTTGGCGGCCCCGGTTGTCCCGTCGGTTGGGTCAGGGAAGTCACCCGGAGAGGGGTTGCCGTCGTAGATGCCGGCCATGCCGTAGAGGCCCTTGACGGGCTCCACCCTGAGGCGGAGTCCCAGTGCGGCGACCGGGTAGGCGGCGAAGGGCATCGGGGTGATGGGCGGCGAAGGAACGCCGTAGCTGGAGTTGATAAAAAGGGCGCCGACATCTGTGAGCCCGAATTCCGTATCGACGGGCATCTGGCCGACCCTGAGGGAGGCCTTGCCTTCGAAGAGTCGCTGCTCCAGCCAGAAGTCGTTGAGTCGGAGACTATCGTAGGCGTCAATGCTGGAGAAGACGGAGGCGTCGCCGACGTCGCGGAGGGTGCCGCTGGTGCCGTGCGGGGAGAGGCCCGAGACCCGGAAGGAGGCGTCGGGCCAGCCCAGGGTTTTTTCCAGGTTCACATCGAGGGCGATTTTGAGCAGCCCGTTGAAAACGAGGCCGCGCTTTTTACCGCCACTGGGATTTCCGAAAACTTCGCCCGTATAATCTGCGAAAAGCTCGACCCCGTTTCGCTTGAGTGTGGAACGGCTGCCACCCCAATCGCCGGTGAGAGCCGCGAAGGCGGCGTCTTGTGGGGCGGCGCAGCAGGCCTCTTCCGCAAAGGCGGGGTGTGTGAGAAGGGGGCCAGAGCAGAGGATTGCGGCCGCTGTGCGGAGTGGTCTGCGGGCGGGCATCGGGCGGGTTTGGGAAAGGGAAGGTGGCGGCGGGAGGTTTCAGGCGTTGCGGCGGAGAAATAGGCTGGCAAAGTCGCGGTTGGCGGAGCGTAGCCAGAGGAGGAAGAGTCCGGTGAGGAAGAGCGCGCCCAAGGGGGCCCAAGCCGCGATGGCCGGGTCAAGCCGGTTGGCGCGGCCGAGGGCCAGAAACAGGCTGCGGCCCATGAGAAGAAGGAAGAAAAGCAGGATGGCCGCCCCCACGCTTTGGAGGATGCCGCGGCGGGAGTAGATGACGCTCAGGGGCGCGGCGAGGAAGACAACGACAAGGCAACTCCAAGGCAGCGCCCAGCGGTCCTGAAGGGTGGTGCGGAAGGGGGCCAGTTGAAGGGGGGTGAAATCGGCGTTGTGGCGGAGGTACTCTTCGAGCTCGGGAGTGGTAAGCTGGAGGGGGTCGAGTCTGGAGGAGGCGATGCGCCAGGGGGTCTCGGCCCAGTCGTCGATCTGGCGCTGGCCCTGTTCCTGAAAGTTGTCGATCTTAAGCACTTCGCCCTCGGTGTTTACATCGACGATCATGCCGCGCTGAAGCGTCCAGCGCTTGGTGGCGGGATCGTGCACGGCGCGGGCGGCGTACCACTTGCGGCGGATGTTGCCCTGCGCGTCCTGTTGCAGGATTTGGACGCCTTCGAGGACCGAACCGTTGGGGCGCAGGCGGCGGACAAACCAGGTGCGGTTGCTGAGTCGGTCGCGGAAGAGGTGGCCCTCGACCAGGTCCCGCGGGTTTTGCTTTCCGGTGCTGCCGCGGAGGTTGGAGAGGGCTTCGCGTTTGGCTGCCTCCGCCCGCGGGGCCAGTTTGTAATTGAGGGCAAGGCAGCCCAGCGAAAGGAGGGCGCCGAGGGCAAAAAGGGGCAGTAGCACCCGGCCAAGGCTGCGGCCGGAGGCGAGCATGGAAATGATTTCGTTGGTGCGCGACATGCGGCTGCAGCTGAACAGAAGTGCGAGCAGGATGGCCACGGGGATGGCTAACAACAGGATCTGGGGCAGTTGGAGCAGGTAAAACTCCCCGACCTGCGCCAGCGAGGCCCCGGTCTTGAGGAAGTCGACCCCGTGGTCGCTCAGGTCAAACACCAGCCAGAGGCTCAAAAAGGAGCCCACGGCCAGAAGGAAGGGTTCGAAAAAACTGCGCAGTACGTAGCGGTCGAGCAGGGTCATCAGCGGGCGGGCGCAAGGGCGGGGTGGCGTTTGGGAGGGAAGACAGTTGCGCGGGCGAATGGACGCGCCGCTCTGGATAGCTTAGCCTATTGGCAGGTTCATTTCCAATTCCGTTTCCGATCCAGTCCCCACCCCGCATGATTTCCCTCTCTGAAAACTCCGGCTCTGGTTTTGCCGGGCGAGTGCATACTTTTTTCAGTGCGGAAGGCGAGCTGGGGGCGGTGCACAACTTCGAGTTCCGCGAGGAGCAGCAGACCATGGCCACCGCGGTGGCCGAGGCGCTCGAAAACGAACAGCACCTTGTGGTGGAGGCGGGCACGGGTGTGGGCAAGTCGCTGGCGTATTTGGTGCCGGCGGTGCTCTGGGCCCTGGAGCACAGGCGCAAGGCGGTGGTTTCGACCTGCACCATTAATTTGCAGGAGCAGCTGGTGAACAAGGATCTGCCCTTGTTGCGCAAGGTGCTGGACAGGGAGTTCGAAGTGGTGCTTTGGAAGGGGCGTGGCAATTATCTTTGTCCCATGCGGTTGCAGCGGGCCATTGCGCAGTCAGACGGTCTCTTCACCTCGCCCGAACGCGCGGAACTGGAGCGGCTGCGAGGCTGGGCTGAAACAACCGCTGACGGGACCTTGTCGGACCTTTCCGTCGAACCCGACAGCCGCGTGTGGGCCGAGGTCTGTTCGGAGGCGCACATCTGCACGACCAAGAGTTGCGGGACCAATCCGCGCTGCTTTTACCAGCAGGCCCGGAAGCGGCTCATCGCCGCAGACGTGGTGGTGACCAATCACACGCTCTTTTTTCTGAACCTCGACGGCTCCGCGGACCCCGATGACAACGACGCCGGCGGCTATCTGTTTGGGAATGATTTTGTCATCTTTGATGAGGCGCACACGGTCGAGGCTATTGCCGCGCGGCAACTGGGACTGGCCGTGTCCCAGTACGGTTTGCGGCAGGCGCTGCAGCGGCTTTACAATCCCAAGACCAAGAAGGGCCTCTTCCAGGTGTTGCGGCAGGCGGACGCGGTGCGGGCCACGGCGGAGACGCTCGACCGGGTGGAGGAGTTCTTCGACCGGGTGGGCGAGCGCTCGGAGTTTTCCGAGAAAAAGCGGGAGATCCGGGTGCGTGAGCCTGATTACGTGGAAGATACGCTGACAGAACCGTTGCTGGCGTTGCAGGCCAGGGTGGTGCAGTTGGTGCGGGATCAGGACGATGAGGTGCTCAAGGGCGAGCTGCAGGATCTGGGGCGGCGGGTGCGGGACGCGCGGGCGGCGTTGTCCTCTTTTTTGAAGTTGGACTCGAATGATTTTGTGTACTGGGTCGAGCAGACCGGGCGTACGCAGCGCACCCACACGCTCAACGCTGCGCCCGTGGATGTGGCGCCCTACCTGCGGTCGCTTTTGTTTCGCGGCGGCCGCACCTGCATCATGACAAGCGCCACGCTTTCGGTCGGCGGCGAGGCGTTGGAATATTTCCGGAACCGGATCGGCGCCGAGGCCGTGCCCGGGTTGCAGATCGGGAGTCCTTTCGACTACGAGCGGCAGATGAAGCTTTACGTGGTGGCCAAGATTCCGGACCCCCGTGAATCTGGGGCGTACGAGAAGGCGCTGGCACGGTGGATCGAACACTTTTTGGAAATGAGTCAGGGCCGGGCGTTTGTGTTGTTTACCAGCTACAAGACGATGCAGGCGGTGGCCGCCGAGATGCGGGAGCGGCTCGATGATTTGGACTACAAGCTTTTGGTGCAGGGCGAGAGCATGTCCCGGCATCAGTTGGTTTCGGAGTTTAAGAAGAACAAGCGCCACGTGCTCTTTGGTACCGAAAGTTTTTGGAGCGGCGTGGATGTGCCTGGCGAGGCGCTCAGCAACGTGATCATCACCCGGCTGCCGTTTGCGGTGCCGGACCATCCGCTGGTGGAGGCGCGGTTGCAGCGCATCGAGGCGCGCGGGGGGGATCCGTTTTCGAGCTATTCCCTGCCCGAGGCGATCCTTAAGCTGCGGCAGGGCGTCGGGCGGCTCATCCGCACCCGCTCGGACAAGGGCATCGTGGTGATCCTGGACCCGCGGGTGTTGAGCAAGGGGTACGGAAAGGCTTTTCTCAACGCGCTGCCCCGCTGTCCGGTGGAGGTGGTGTGAAGGGGCCACGGGATGGGGAGTTATCCACAGATGGCACAGAGATGCACAGATGTTTTTATGAGTTCTTGTCTTCTGCGGGCCTGCCGATAGCCGGGTGGTCGGCAAGGGAGCCCTGCGCTCCCTCTTTGGGGGACCGGGGGCGCTCACAAAGCTTCGTTGCCGCTCGGCTTACTCTCTTTGCTCCCTCCGGGAATGAGAGAGCCCATCTCTCGATGCGAAACCTTGGCAGCTTCGGGTTACAAGCTGCGGATTTCTCCGCGCCAGCAGCAGCGTAGAAACCTTAAAAACATCTGCGGAAATCTGAGCCATCTGTGGATAACTCCCCGTTTCGTAAACCAGCGCTTGGGGAACTCAGGCTTGGAGGATGGCTCGGAAGGGCGTAAGCATTTTTGGATTCTTACAGTACCAACGGATCCAGTGACCTTATTCTTTATGAAGCCCCCTATGACGTGCCTGGTGGCAATTTTTTCACCCGCAGAAATGCAAGTGGTTGGTGCGGCGGCTGAGGGCGGCCTGCTGCTTTGACGCCATGAACCGGCCGAGCGTAGCGTTTGTTTTGGGGGCGGGTCTGGGAACGCGGCTGAGGGCGCTGACGGCGCACCTGCCCAAGCCGCTTTTACCGGTGTGCAACCAGCCGCTGATTACCCGCGCGTTTGCACATCTGCGGGCCGCCGGCGTGTCGCGGTTTGTGGTGAACACGCACTGGCAGGCGCAGGCCTATGGGCAGGCGTTTCCTAGGGGGGAGTGGGAGGGGCTGCCGGTGGGCTTCAGCCACGAGTCCCCCGAGGTGTTGGAGACGGCCGGTGGGCTCAAGCAGGCGCAGGGTTTGCTCCCGGCTGGGGAGCCGTTCTGGGTGTACAATGGGGACATTCTGTCGACGCTCCCTTTGCAGGAGGCGTGGGAGGCGCACCGGCGGGCGGGAAACGAAGTGACCCTGGTGTTGCGTTCCAAGGACGGGCCTTTGCAGGTGAGCCTGGATGCCGGGAGCGGACGCATTCTGGACCTGGGTTGCAGGCTCCAGCCCGGGCGGCCGGCGGAGTTTCTTTTCACCGGTATCTATCTTGTGGAACCTGCCTTTTTGGAACGGATTCCGGCTGGCGAAAAGCTGTCGGTTGTACCTGTGTTTTTGAAGATGATCCGCGAGGGCGCGGCTCTTGGAGGCGTTGTGGTCGACGGCGGGGAATGGTGGGATTTGGGGACGCGGGAGCAGGTGTTGGCGGTGCACAGCGCGTTGGCGGCAGAGGGTGCGCCCTGGCTCGCGCCGGACGCCCTCGTGGACCAGTCCGCAAGCCTTGGCGGAGCCACGGCAGTGGGCGCCGGCGCCGAGGTTGGCGCGGGTGTATTTCTCGAGGACACCGTGGTGTGGGCGGGGGCCCGCATTCTGCCGGGTGCGGAATTGCGGCGTTGCATTGTGACGGCCGGGGCGGTTGTTTCCGGAACCCACACCGACGCCGACCTGTGACCTACCCCACCCTGCAACAAATTGCGCACCTGACCGCGGAGCGGTTTCCACAATATCCCGTCGACACGCTCGGGCTCGAGCCCCTTGAAAAGGGCGGCTCGGACCGGAAGTTTTACCGCGTGCGCGCGCTCGGGGTGGAGCCGCTCATTTTCGTCCAGTATGGGCAGTTACGTGAGGAGAACAGGCACTACGTGGAGATCGGAGCCTTTTTGGCGGAGGCGGGGGTGCGCGTTCCTGTGATGCATTTGCACGAGGAGGCGGAGGGCCGCATCTGGATGGAAGATTTGGGCGATACGGACCTGTGGGCATGCCGGAACCAGCCGTGGGCGGAGCGGCGCGGTTTGTACGAGGCGACGTTGCGGGAGGTGCGCCGGTTGCACACGGCGGCAGACCGGTTGCCGGAGGCGTTGGCGGCGCTGCAGTTGCAGCCCCCCTTTGACGCTCGGCTTTATGACTGGGAGCAGCAGTATTTTTTCACGCACTGCCTCGGGCGGCACCTCGGGATCAAGGAGGTGCCCGCCGTCGCGGTGCTTGCACAAATGGCGGCGGAGTTGGCGGAGCTGCCGCGGCTGCTCGTGCACCGGGATTTTCAGAGCCAGAACATTGTGCTGAAGGCTGGGGTGCCGTGTTTGATTGATTTTCAGGGGATGCGGTTCGGGCTGCCGCAGTACGACCTGGCCTCGCTTTTGCTGGATCCCTACGTGGCTTTGTCGGGAGAGGAGCAGGCCGGTTTGTTGGCGTTTTACATGGAACTGGCGAGGGGCGACGGGGAGCTTGTGGACGAGGCTTCCTTCGAACGGACCTACTGGCTGTGTGCGGCACAGCGGCTGATGCAGGCGCTCGGGGCTTACGGGTTTCTGGGTTATGAGCGGGGCCGTGCAGACTTCCTGGCGCACATCCCCGTGGCGCTGCCCCGGTTGCTGGCGGTATGGGCGCGGCTGGACGGCCTGCAGGAACTGGCGGGGTTGACGGCGGAGGCCGCGCGGCGTGCGGGGTTGCGCATCGGCCCGGATGGGGGCACATATTGACCGTTCATGCTCACGCTTTCTCAAGTCACCAAATCTTTCAACGGCCGCACCCTCTTTGAGGAGGCCTCGCTGCAATTAAACCGGGGAGACCGGATCGGGCTCGTGGGACCCAATGGGGCGGGCAAGTCCACGCTGTTGGCGGTGATTCTCGGGCGCGAGCAACCGGACGGCGGGAGCGTGGTGTGGGAGCGCGGGGCCAACTACGGCTATCTGCCGCAGGAAAGCGCGGCGGTGGGAAACGAGACGGTGCTCCAGTTGGCGTGCGCGGTGTCGACGGAGATGGCGGCGGCGCTCAAGGTATTGGCGGAAACTTCCGATGATTCGGAGGAGCACCACGCTGCGTTGGAAGTGTTTGCGGACAACGACGGCTGGCAGCTCGAGGCGCGGGCCAAGCAGATTCTCAAGGGGCTGGCTTTTCGGGAGACCGATTTTGACCGGCCTGCACGCACGCTGAGCGGGGGCTGGGTGATGCGGGCGCATCTGGCGCGGTTGCTGGTGCAGCAGCCGGATTTGCTGCTGCTGGATGAGCCCACCAACCATCTGGATCTGGAGTCGCTGGGCTGGTTTCAGGAGCATCTGCGCACGTACCGCGGGGCAATCCTGGTGATTTCGCACGACCGCGAATTTCTCAACCGGCTGGTGAGCTCGGTGGTAGAAATCAGCCGGGGCCGGTTGTACCGGTACCGTGGCAACTACGAAGACTATCTCGGCCAGAAGGACGCGCGGGCGGAGCAGCAGCTGGCGGCGTACAAAAACCAGCAGAAGGAAATCCAATCTTTGCAGGCCTTTGCAGACCGGTTTCGGGCGAAGGCGAGCAAGGCTTCGCAGGCCCAGAGCAAGCTCAAGCAGATCGACCGGATGGACAAACTGGAGGCGCCCGAGGGTGCGGAGAGGACGGTGGGGCAGTTCCGGTTTCCGCAGCCCCAGCGCTCCGGTCAGCGGGTGGTGGTGCTCAAGGACGTGGACCAGGCTTATGGCGAGTTGGTGGTCTATAGAGGTTTGCAGTTTCAGGCGGAGCGCGGGCAGAAGACGGTGCTGGTAGGGCCCAACGGGGCGGGCAAGTCGACGCTATTGAAGCTGCTTGCGGGAGTGCTCCAGCCGGTGGCGGGCGAGCGCGAGCTGGGCCACCAGGTGCGGGCCGGTTACTTTGCGCAGCACCGCCACGAGATGCTGCGCTCGGATGCGACGGTTTTGGAGGCGGCGATGGACGGGGCGCCGCATGGGGTTTCAGAGCAGACGGCCCGTTCCTTGTGCGGGGCCTTTCTTTTCCGCGGGGACGATGTTTTCAAGCCGGTGGCGGTGCTCAGCGGCGGGGAGAAGACGCGCCTGGGGCTGGTCAAAATGTTGTTGGATCCGCCCAACCTTTTGCTGATGGACGAGCCGACGACCCATCTGGACATGGCCTCCATTGACGCGCTGATTGGGGCGCTCAGCCAGTACGAGGGGACGTTGCTGTTTATCTCGCATGACGTCCATTTCATCCGCTCGATTGCCAGCACCGTGCTGCACATTTCAGCGGGCAAGCTGGTGCCGTACGCGGGCAACTACGATTACTACTTGGAAAAGACCAAGGCGACGAATGCGCGTGCGGCGCTTGTCGCGGGCGAGGGTCTTTCGGACAAGCGGGGCGGAGTGGTGGCGCCGGTGGCGAAGGCGGCCAACGCTGCGGCGGCGGCCGCTCCGGAGGCAGTCGCGGGGCCGGGAATGAAGGAGGTGCGTGAGGCGCGGAAGCGGGATTCCGCGGAGCGGGCGGCCAGGTCGAAAACGTTGCGCGACAAACAGAAGGCGCTGGCGGCAGCGGAGGCTGAGGTGATGGCGTTGGAGGGGAAGCAGGCGGAGCTGACAGCGGCGCTCGAAGGGCCGGAACCCTACCAGAATCCCTCGCTGGCTTTGCAGCTCAACCGCGACCTGATGAGGGTGCAGCAGGCGCTGGCGGTCGCCACCGCAACGTGGGACGCCCTGGCGGCCGAGGTGGGCGTTTTGGAGGTCGAGTCGGAGGCTTGATCCGGCCTGTTCTTTTGGGACGTTTTTCCTCAATTTCCTGCCATGGCCGCCCCCACCGTTTTTTACAAGCGCTCCACTTTTGTCACCCACCTGCCTCAGGGCGCGCTGTACAGTCCCAGCCACTACTGGCTGTTGAGCGAGGGTGAGGGCGTCTGGCGGGTGGGTTTCACAAAGTTCGCCACCCGGATGCTTGGGGAACTGGTGGACCACCAGTTTGAAAAGCAGGCGGGTGAAGCGTTGGAAAGCGGCGAGATCGTTGGTTCCGTCGAGGGCTTCAAGGCCATTTCCGATTTGTACAGTCCGTTGGGGGGGACGTTTCTGGGCGGCAATCCGGGGCTGGCGCAGGACCCGGAAATCATCGGACGCGACCCATACGGGGAGGGTTGGTTGTTCCGGGCGCAGGGCGAGCCGGATCCGCGTTGCGGGGGTGTGGAGAGTTACCGCGCGCTGCTGGACGCGACGATCGACCGGATGCTTGAAAAGGAAGGGGCCGCGGAATAGGCGGTTCGACCCAATGCCCTCGGCGCGCCCCGCCGCGCCCGCTTTGCGAAACGTTGGCAGCTTTGGGTGACGCGCCGCAGCTTTCTCAACCCGAGCAGCGGAGTGTAAATCCTAAAAACATCTGCGGAAATCTGAGCAATCTGTGGATGCCTTCCTGCCCGCTACGGCCCGAATCCCATGGCTTTGCGGACACGTTCCATGGTCGGCAGGGCGACCGCTCGGGCGCGTCGGGCGCCGTCCGCGAGAATGGCGTCCAGGATTGCCGGGTCGGCGGCCAGTTCCGCACGGCGAGCGCGGAACGGCGCAAAGTGCTCCCAGATGCCTTCAAAGAGCCGCTTTTTGAAGTCTCCGTATCCAGTGCCACCGGCGCGGAAATCCGCCTCCATCTGCGTGACCTGGTCCGGGGAGGCCACCAGTTTGTAGAGGGCCACAATGGACGAGGCCGCGGGGTCTTTGGGCGCCTCGACCGGTTGGGAGTCGGTGACGATGCTCATGACCTTTTTGCGGAGCGCCTTTTCCTCCTCAAAAAGTCCGATGGTGTTGTTGTAGCTCTTGCTCATTTTTTGGCCGTCCAGTCCGAGGACGGTGGCCATCTCGGGCACGATGCTCGGCTGGGGCACGGTGAAGATTGGGCCAAAGAGGCGGTTGGCTTTTTCGGCTAGATCGCGGGTGACTTCGACGTGCTGTTTCTGGTCCTTGCCCACCGGTACGATGTTGCTGTTGTAGAGCAGGATGTCGGCGGCCATGAGCACGGGGTACGCGAAAACGCCGTGCGACGGGACGACGCCCTTTGCCACCTGGTCTTTGTAGGCGTGGCAGTTTTCGAGCATCGGCATGGGCGTGAGGCAGGTGAGCAGCCAGGCCAACTCCGTGACCTCGGGCACGTCGCTTTGGCGGAAGAGCACGGCTTTTTGGGGGTCGAGTCCGCAGGCGAGAAAGTCGAGGGCCACCGAGCGCGAATGATCTCGGAGGTCGGCCGGAGTGTGGACCGTGGTGAAGGCGTGGTAGTCTGCGATGAAGTAAAAGGCTTCGCCCTTTTCCTGCCATGCGATGCCGGGCTGCATCATGCCAAAGTAGTTGCCGAGATGCGGACGGCCGGTGGGCTTGATGCCTGAGAGGATGCGGGGCGCTGCCATAGGGACCGGATCATCCGCGCAAACAGGGCCGGTGCACAAGGAATTCGGGCGGGTGGCGGGCGTGTCCCTGTGTGGGAAGGCGGGGCGGCGGAGAATTGTCTTCGTGAGTTTTGCGGCTTCGTGTGAGGTTGAAAGAATGCCCTGCTCCGGACTCACTGATTACCACGTGCACACCCCGCTCTGCCGGCACGCGGAGGGGTGGCCTTTGGAAATGGCAGCCCGCGCCGTGGAGCTCGGTCTGGCGGAGCTGGGCTTTGCGGACCACAACCCGATGCCGGCGCTTTTCGACGACTGGCGCATGCTGCGGGACGAGCTGCCGCAGTACCTCGAGCAGGTCGCGTGGGCGCGCCAGCAGTTTCCCCGGCTGCCCATCAGGCTCGGACTGGAGATGGATTTTTTGGATGGGTGCGAGGCGTGGTGGGAGGAGCTGCGGGGGGCGGCGCCGTGGGACTTTTGGATCGGGAGCGTGCACTATCTGGCGGACGGAATGGAGGTGGACAACCCGAAGTATCTAAGCCGTTACCGGGAGTCGGATCCCGGTGATGTGTGGGCGGCGTACTGGGAGCGCTACGAGGAGTGCATCCGGTCGGGGTGGTTTGATTTTGTGGCGCATCCGGATCTGCCCAAGAAGTTTGGCTTTGTGCCCGGGGGTGATTTGAGGCGTTTTTATGAGCCTAGCATCCAAGCGCTTGTGGATACGGGACTCGCTTATGAAATCAACACGGCGGGGCTGCGCAAGGATTGCCGGGAGTTGTATCCGGCGCGCCAATTTGCGGCGCTCGCGCGGGAGGCTGGCGTACCGGTGCTGATTAATTCTGACGCCCACGCAGTGAGTGAGTTGGGGGCAGGCTATGCGGAGGCGGTCGGGATGTTGCGTGACGTGGGCTACACGGAGGTGGTGCGGTACGCGGGACGCAGGAGGGTTTCGGTGCCCCTGCCCGAAGCGGTTTCAGCCGGGGGTGGCCGGTGATTCTGCGCGCCCGGTCCCACGTGGTTTCCTTCCCCAG
>CAMCIN010000020.1 GCA_945874745.1 Akkermansia muciniphila
TTCCCTGAGGAGGCAGCGGAAAATCGCCCACAGACTCCCAAGTTTGCGGAGCGCGCGGAGTTGAGCGCTCTGCCGCTGTGTAACGTTCACGCTTCCCAAGTTGCTTCCGGCGGAAGGCGGCAAGCCATCAGGGGATCGCCCTGGCAGTCCGAAGGATCGCGCTAAAGGCGTCGCGGAGGAGCGCCAGGTCGGACTGTACAGCCACTTGGGTGAATCCTTGGTCCAACCGGCGCGGCAGTTCCGAAATGTCGCGCACCAGCGTGCCGGCGTACTTGGTCCGACTGCCGGGAAACAAAGACCGCAACATGTGGCATCACATCGAAATGCCCCTATCGTTTCATGCGTGGCATGGGCTCTGCTTTACACGATGCGCAAATTTGTTAAAAAATGCAAATTAGAGAAAAATTCTTTGGGTGCCAGTACAGGCGCTACTATGTGCCCTTGTTCAAACTCCCGGTCAACTGGTGGAGAGGGTACGAGTCTTTTTGCTCAGGCCTGGAGGCGAAATCCCGCCGGCTCAGGCGTTTCATGAGTTTCCGATGAAAATGCCGTGCCGTCCCAGCGGAGTGCGGCTGCGTTCACATCCAGCGCCTTTCCCCATGCTTTTCGGGAGACAGTGCACGGAAGCCGCGCCTGTTGCATTGCATAAAGCTTTGATTGTCAGGTTTCTTGAAATTTTAAAAGCCCACACATCTACCCTATGACGCCGCTAAGCAATGTAACTGATATGCGCCTGAGATTTTTGCCTAGGATGCTCGCCGTCCTGCTGTGCGCCGCGCTCGTGCCCGTGGTCTTCGGTGAGGGGCAGGACAACTGGGAGCGCTACAGCCAGAAGAAACTCGCGGTGCCGGACACCACAGCACTCCGGAAATGCATCACCATTTCCAAAAACGGAATCTACGTCGGCAAAATGAACCCGGCAGGAAATGCCGCGGTGTCTATCGAGCAATATTCTCTTGCCGGTGCTTTTGTGAAGAATTGGACCCCTACCTTTACAAACATTGGCGGTCTGACCTCTGATGTGGAGGGGAACGTCTATGTGTTCGACCAAGGCGTCTCCAAGGTTCTCATCTATGATCCGGCAGGCACTGCTGTCCGCAACTTCGGAAGCGCGGGCGCCGCCGACGGCCAGTTCTCGGCCGCCTCTGGCTTTATGGTGCAGGCAATCGCCGTGGACGCGGACAAAAACATCTACATCGCGGACTACGGGAACAACCGGGTGCAGAAGTTCAGCCCCACCGGCGTGTTCCAGTTGAAGTTCGGCATCAAAGGGGACCTGCCGGGGCAGTTTCGTGATGGACCAGCTGCCGTGGCTGCCACGCCGGAGGGGACCGTCATCACCTGTGACAGCCCCAACGAGGATTGGTACCACCTCAGTATCTTCTCCGCGAGCGGCAAACTGATGAAACGTGGATCGCGGGGTTTTGGATGGGGGGGAAATAGGTCGTTCCCGGTCTCCAGCGATGGAGTTCTGATGGTTTGGTACCATAACGCTCTTTTCTCGTTTGTCTCAACGGCAACGATCGAGTCGACCCAGGGTGTTCCCTTTCCTGATTCTGTGGAAACCCGAGGGGGGGCCTTCGATCCGGCCGGTAACTTTTGGGCGGTGCGGGACAAACAGGTGGACTGCCTGCTGAGGAGGATGCGCTTTGAGTCCCACCGCCCAACGAAGGCGGTCCCCCAACCGGTGGTGAGCAAAATCTCGCAACTCCCCGGGTCCAAGATTGTAGACATCGACTACAAGGTCGCCGACTCTGACACCCCTTCACTCACCACCGCGTTGGTGGCGTTTACTGACGGCGGCAAGTCCTGGCAACAACTGGTTATCCCCAAGACCTTCACCGGAGCGACCAGCGGGCGTCTTGGTGCGGGTGTCCTGGCCGGCGGCACGTACAGGGTAAACTGGGATGCGGCGGTGGACCTTCCCGGCAAAAATTTCGCCACTCTCTCCTTCCGTATTCTTGCCAAGGACGAGCGCCCGGAAATCGGGGTGCACTATGTGACCATACCGGCGGATTCGACCAACGCCGCCCCCCTGAAAATCAGTATCAAACAGATGCAGGAGGACGACCTCTGGGATCTTTGGCTTTGGCTGCTAGCCACGGGGGATTCCCGGGTTGCTCTCGCGGGCAACACCGTGGCGCTCACCGCGGCGGGACAGGCTTACATTGCCGGTGCGCCGGCGCCCACTGCAGGTCCCTCGGCACCCGCCAATCTGGCGCACAACGGTTCCTCAAGCACCGTGCAGGGGCGCGCCTTTGCCTGCAAACTGATCGGGTGCAGGCCCGCCACGGCTGCCGAGGTGACTAGGGCGCGGGCCGGTCGCTACAACCTGATCGGCCTGGACCACAATTCCGTGGTGCTGCCCAACCCCTAGACGAATCCCGGTCCTCTACCCGGATCGTTCAAAAACCCCGCAACAGGGAGCCCTGACTCATGTTTTTTCACAGAACCGCCAGATTCCTTTGGGCGCTGTGCCTCGTGGTTGGTCTCTCCATGTCGGGTTGGGGCGCGGTTCTTATTGTGGAGGAGGGAACGGAACCCAACGGGTATTTCATAGAAAGTACCCCGGTCAACACCGGGGACACCTTCACGACCCGGGTCGCACCAGTCACCTTTGACGCTTATCGCTTTGCCTATTGGAAGCTCAACGGAGTCCGGCAGGCCGATCATGTCGGGCGCGCGGTCAATCCGATAAGGTTCACCGTAACTGCCAACTCCACGGTGCTGGCTGTGTACACTCTCTCCACGGGAGACGCGGATCTGGACGCGATCCTAGACTTTTTTGAGTACGAGTTTTACGGGGATCTCTCGAACGACGCCCTCTCTGACACTGATGCGGACGGATTCAGCCTGCTCATGGAATACCTGAAAGAAACCCATCCGGTTCTTAAGGATTTATTTGTCGAGGGCGGAATATCGGGCCGGTCGACGGCCAGCTTCGAGCTGAGGTTCAACCCGGATTTTTACCAGACCACTGCCCAAAGCGATCCGTTTGGCCTAATTCCCGGCTCGGTCAGTTTCCAGAGTGGGACTGCCTCCTGGACGCTTCCTGCCCCGCCCGAAGCCGTCGACGGCTTGCGCTTCTCGGGCTGGTATCTGGACGGAGTCAGGGCGGACTTGCCCTCGAGCAACCAACCGGCATCGGTAACAGTCACGGGAGAAAAAACCTATTCCGCCAAGTATGTACCTGAGTCTTTGGATTCCGACGGGGACGGGCTTCCCGACTGGTATGAGTGGCTTTCGTTTTCCGGGCTGACGCACACCAACAATTCTGATCCTGACGGAGATGCTCTGAGTATCGGTCTGGAAAAACTGATGGGATTATCCCCCTTCCTGCCGGACTCCTTCTCCGAGGGGGGCCTCTCGGGACGCACCGCTGCAAGTTTCCAGGTAAACCTAGCGGGTTATTACTGGTTTACATTGACCAGCGATCCTCCGGGTTTTCTGGACGAAACCAGCACCCTCGTCGCCCCGGGGACCAAGACACAGACGGTGGACCTTTTCGGCACGAATATCAACGGGTACCGGTTTGTGGGCTGGGAACTGAACGGAGTACGCGTGATGGATTCGGCAGGGGCGGCGGCCGGCCGTGCCGAGGTATCCATGACCAGGGACCGCACGGCGGTTGCCCGTTTCATGCTGGATACTCTGGAATCCGACAGCGACGGCATAGCCGACTGGCTGGAGAGGCTTTACTTCGGGACACTTTCTTTAAACACGGCTTCTGACTTGGATCTGGACGGCGTGGCACTGGCTCTGGAGCTGTTGTGGGGGACGCACCCCAGCTTGACGGACTCTATTTCCGAAGGCGGGTTGAGTCAGCGCCCCACCGAGGTGACCGACGTTATTTTCGAGTGGATGCCCGACATCACGCAGCACCCCGGCTCGATTGACGTGCCGACCGGTAGCAATGTGACGTTGAGGGTGGTTGCCTCCTGGTCGGGGCAACTGGGCTACCAGTGGCGTAAAAACGGGGCCGATATCTTGGGCGCGACCTCCCCAGAGTTGGAGCTTTCGAACGTCACCTTTTCGGACTCCGCCAAATACGACGTGGCCGTGTACAATCCGGGGGTGCGGATTCTGAGTGCTCCGGCAATTGTGAGCGTTGACGGCCAGACAAACGGCCCGTTCATCATCACCGAGCCCGTCGACGGCCGCAATCTGACGCTGGGCGGGTCGGTGACCCTTTCGGTGGTGGGCGCGCTGGGTGGCGGGACGTGGGGCTACCAGTGGTTTAAGGACGGAAGGGAGCTGCCAACCGCCACGGCCGGAAGTCTGACGATCGCCGCCATGCAGCCGTGGCACACCGGGGAATACACGGTTCGCGTCAAAAAAACGGTGAACACCTCGAGTGCGGAAGCCGTAGCAGACAGCGCCACCCTCGCGATTAAAAGCGAGGATGGCACGCTGTGGCAGGGATTGCTGGCTTACTACCGGTTTAATGGTAACGCGGACGATTCCTCGCCCTACGTGATCCATGGCACATTGAAGGCCGGTGTGGCCTTTGGCCCGGATCAGAATTCGACGCTCCAAGGGACCGCGTCGCTGAAGGTTTCTGGAGCCGGAGCCGGGATTCCGGACTCCCCCGTGCTTGCAACTGCGTGCAGCGTGTCGATCTGGGCGAAGCTGGATGCCATCAAGGCAGGCCGCATCCTGATGCGAGGGGACGCCGCTGGCTTTGTCCCCTTCGCGTTGAGCGTCGATGTCTTTGGGCAGCCGACCTTCGGGAGTTCCGGCGCCGGAGGAGTGCTGGTCACCGCAGGCGACTCCCTGCGCGATGGAGAATGGAACCACTTGGTTGGTGTCTACGATCGGACCGCACGCACTCTGGTCCTGTATGTGAACGCGACAAAAGTTGCCGAGGCCTCGGGCGTGACCCTCCCCTCGGGTTTGTTGGACTCCAATTTGGATCCAGGCTGGGGGATCGGAAACCACTCGGGCCTCACGCAAACCGCGTTCAATACCCCCTTTAACGGCAGTCTCGACAGCGCCCGGCTGTATGGCCGTCCCCTGCTTCCTGAGGAAGTGTCAAAAATCTATGTGGCCGAGGCGGCGTTTGTGTTGCCCGTGATCACCACCCAGCCGTTGGCTGCCGTCGTGAATGAAGGTGACGGCCATGTTTTCTCCGTTCGGGCGGCAGGTGCCGGCTTGACCTTCCAGTGGTACAAGGACGGCTCGCCCGTCATTGGGGGAAACACCTCCAGACTGGAATTGTTTGCGCTTACGCTGGAACGGTCGGGTGTCTACTCCGTCAAAGTCAGCAACAAGGCCGGCACCGTGGCGAGTGCCAACGCGCCCCTCAAGGTCGTGCCCATCCCCAGGCTCTTCCAGGACGTCACCTCCCAGGTTACCGGCCTTTCCGGCTACTCCAGCGCCTCGATGCGCGAGGTCGCCAACGCCAACGGTTCCGCCCCCCTCTACCTCTCCACAGACAACAACCTCCTCAAGCTCTATTCTCAGCCGGCCCCCTTTCAGTTCAGCGACGTTTCCGCCAAGGTCCTTCCCGCTGGCTTCAAGTGGGCACCGGGCTCCCGCCTCCTTGTCGCCGACTTCGACAACAACGGCGCCCAGGACCTTGTTCTCTGGGAACCCAACGGCCTCCGCGTCCTGCTCAACACCGCCGGCACCTTCAAGGAGGCCCCGGTCCCGGCCGAGCTGAATGGGCGCCTCGCCGCCCTTCAGCAAACCCTCCTCGCCGTGCTGGCCGCCGACCTTGACGGCGACGGCGACCTGGACCTCGTCTTCCGCTACGTCGCCCCCGGGACCGCCAAACCCGGCCGCGTCGCCTGCGTGTACAACGCCGCCGTTCGCAACGCCGAGGGCCGGCAGTCTTGGGCGCCCAACGCCGCCGCCTTCACCCGCGTCGCCGACGTGCTCAGTCTTTCCTACGGCTACGGGGGGCTTTTCGCAACCGACCTCAACCTGGACGGCAAGGTGGATCTCATCCTTGGCGAAATGGCCTCCACCTCGGTCGAGGAAAGGTTTCGCCAGCGGCCGCTTCACCTCTTTGTTAATCAGGGCTGGGGCGTTCTCGAGGAGATGGGCACCCCACTGACCGGGATGGCTGACTACGCCTTTGCCTTCGCCGACTATCAGGGCACGGGGCGGCTGGACCTGCTTCAGGGCTCCTCCGACTGGCCCTGGGCCGGGTCGTATCCGCACGCCTACTGGTCCAACGAAAGCGGCGTCTTTGAAAAAAGCGCCGGCCCCGTGCTGGAGCGACTCAGCGGGGACTACCACTTTGCCCTGAGCACCGCGGACTTTGATCTCGACGGGCGCTCCGACGCGTTCTGGTCTGCTCTCACGAGTTGGAGTCAGGCCCCGCTGAAGATATGGCGCCAAACCGGGCCTAAAACGTTCCAAGATCAAGCGGCTGAATGGGGTCTGGGCTCGATAGACGTCACCCCGGGAAGAACCCCCGGTGCAGTATCCATCACGGGTGTGTACGCCAGACAGTATCAGTCGACGGTGGCGGACTTCGACGGCGATGGAGCCCCCGATCTATTGCTTAATTACGACCCGTGGGAAGGCTCCACCCAGCGCCTCTACCGGAATAACGCAGTCAGGGCGGGCGCCAACCACCTTAGAATCCGCCTCACCGGCGTGTCTTCCGCTCGCGACGGAACCGGGGCGCGGATTGAGGTGCGCGCTGGCGCCAACGTCGCCGTCCGCTACAACACGGGTGCCGAGCAAAGCAACCTCCCCTTCGGCCTCGGCTCCTCCCCGACCGCCGACCTCGTGAAGGTCTACTGGCCCAGTGGCAGGGTATCCGAAGCCACCAACGTTCCCGGTAACCAGTGGCTTGACGTTGTCGAACCTGCCGTGGCGCACTTTGAGGTAGTCCGTGGCAGCTTCACCTGGCCAGAGGCTGTGGCCGATGCCGCCGAGCGGGGCGGCCGGCCCGCCGTTCTCTCCACTCCAGAGCTGCAGCGCCAGGGCAACGCCTTCCAGACCGGCCCCGACGCCGTCAGTCTTTGGATCGGCCTTTCGGACGAGATCCTCAACGGCACCTTCCGCTGGCTCGATGGGACCTCCGCTGCCGCGTTCGCCAACTGGGCGCCTGCGGAGCCAAACGACTATTTTGGCGTCGCCTCCGAAAACAACGTGGAGATGTACGCGGACGGAACATGGAACGACCTGCCCGGCACCTACCGGCTGCCAGGCTACCTCTTTGAGCGCACCGGTGGGGCGCTGCGCATCACCAAGCAGCCCGAATCCGTCGCGGTCAATTTTGCGGCACCCTTTTCGTTGAGCGTTACGGTTCAGAGCGATGGGAAGGTCGCCTGCCAGTGGTTCAAGGATGGAGTTGGGATCTCTGGCGCGACTGCCACTACGCTGTCTGTCTCGAATCTGACCCGCTCGGACGTCGGCACGTATTGGGTGGTCGTCTCCGCGGCGGGCAAGCAGCTCACCAGCGAAAAGGCGCTTGTGACCATGGCCGGCCCGCCACCGGTCCCCACCGATGCGCTTCTGGCCTGGTGGCCCCTCGACGGCAACGCCATCGACCAGGGACCCAACTCCATTCACGGCACCCTCAACGGCCCCACAGCCGGCAGCGACCGCTTCAACCGCGCCAACCGTACGCTCGAGTTTTCCGGTTCGCGCACCGCCACGGCCTTCGTGGACTTCGGCGCCGCAGACAAACTCCGCGCCCCGGGCGACTCGACCGTCGTGGTTTGGGTGAAGTTCGCCGACTCCGACACGGCCGCCCCGCAGATTCTAAACTTCGGCACCGGCCAGTTTGAGCTTTCCACCAGCACCGGCCGCGGGTCGCGGGCCTTTCAGTACACGGTGGGTGGGGTCCCGCTCAAGGGCAAGCGGTTGCTCGAGGCGGGCAAGTGGCACCATGTGGCGGCCGTGCGCAAGGCGGGCCGCGGCTTCCTCTACGTCAACAGCAGGCTGGACGCCGAAGGCCCCATGGCTACGGCGCCCGCGTTTGGAAGTACGCTTAATTTGGGGCGGAGCAGCGGCATTTACGGCGGCGCCTTTGCGGGCGCGCTGGACGATCTGCGCATTTACGGCCGCGCCCTGACGGTTCAGGAAATCGAGGCGCTCGGCAGCCAGCCTGACGGAGGCGACCTCCTGCCTCCCGTCATTGTGCAGGAGCCCAAGTCGCTGCTTGTGGACGTCGGTGTGGCGGCCCAGTTCGCGGTGCGCGCGTTTGGCTCGCGCGGGGCCCTCTATTACCAGTGGCTTAAGGATGGCATGCCGCTTCCGGGTGCGACGGCGGCCGTGCTGACGCTTGCCCGGGTGGAGCCCCGGCACACGGGTGCCTACGCGTGTGTGGTGAGCGACGGTTACGCAAACGTCACCAGCGCCACGGCCACCCTCGGGGTCACCGGGGTCAACGCCGGCCTCTGGCAGGGTCTGGCCGGCCACTGGAAGCTCGATGGCAACGGCTTCGACTCCTCCGGCTTTGCCAACCACGCCACTATGCGCGGGACGCCCGCGGCGGCCGCGGACCGGTTTGGTTCGGCCACCGGGGCGTTTTCCTTCGGCGGCAACGGCGCCTATTTTGAAGTCGGCGACCGGGAGGCCTTCGACCTGCACAAGTCCGACGCAACGCTTTCGGCCTGGGTGAAGACTTCCAGTGCGGCGGAGAGCTGGCTGCTTTCAAAGATGGATCCGAGCAAGGCGGGCGGCATCGGGATCGGCGCGGGTGCGGCGGCGACGCTGTCCTCGCAGGCGGTGACTTATTTTAAGCTGTCGCAGGCGGGGGACGGGTACCAGCGAATCGGTGCGGTGCCGACGATGAACCTAATCGCGGGGAATGTGTACGAGGTGAGTGCCGTGCTGCCTGCGGAATTTGTGTGGAGCTTCGGCGATGTTTTCGAATTCAACCCGGCCTCGTCCTACACCCCCCCGTACGCGGGAATCATTGAAGCGGTGACACCCTCGACGCAGGCGAAGGCGGTCCAACTGGTGGGGGACCACGTCGAGTTTCGGTACCGTTTCAAGTCGGTGATCACTGCGGCCCAACAGCGCCCGCAGTTTGCCTTCTGGCGCGGCGCGCGGCAGGTGGTGGAGATCGGCAACATCGAGCTCAAAAACATCACCACCGGCGAGTTGCTCACCCCGCCACTGGACTCCGCCACGCTGACCACCCAGTGGAGCTGGGATTCCGCTGAGACCGTCAAGTTCCGTACTGCCACGATCGGGGCGGCCGGGAGTCCGACACTCGGCGCGCGCACCGCGCTCTGGGGCAACGGGGCGGCCGCGGCGAAGCGGGCCTCGGACTCCGTCGCGCTGGGAGACAACAAGTGGCACCTGGTGACCTCGGTGTACGACCGCAAGGGCAGGATGACCCTGTATGTCGACGGTACCAAGCGTGTGGTGACCGACATCACGCCGGTCGATATCGAGGTGGTCAACGCGCACCCGCTGCTCATCGGTTCGGCTGTGGGCGCGACGAGCCTCACCGGCACGCTGGACGACGTGCGCTGGTACAACCGCGCGTTGGGAGACGCGGACGTGCTCGCGCTCTATCGCCAAAGCGAGGTGTCCGACACCGATGGCGACGGTTTGAGCGATGCGTACGAGTACGGCTGGGGCCGATATGAGTTGGTTGCAGGCGCCTTTACCTGGGCAGAAGCCAAGGCGCACGCCGAGGCTAGGGGCGGCCATCTGGCGACGATCACCAGCGAGGCGGAATGGCAGGCGATCAAGACGGTGGTCGGGCCGGCGGTGACGGACACCGCGTTGTGGCTGGGCGGCACCGACGAGGGAGCCGAAGGCCGGTGGCGCTGGATTACCGGCGAGAAGTGGGTCTTTGCAAAGTGGGGCCGCAATCCAGGCTGGGGCCCGGAGCCCAACGGAGCGACGAGCGAAAACACGCTCATGCTTTGGACCGATCCGGCTCATGTGGACCGTTCCGGCGGCCTAATTTGGAACGACTCAAACAACACGGTCCGCTGGGGCTACCTATTCGAGCGCGGCTATTTTACCGACGGAACCAAGTGGGACACCGACGGGGACGGCGTTTCGGACAGCGACGAGATCAAGAACGGGACCGACCCGACCAATGCGGATTCGGGGCTGACGGGAACGATGTATCGGTTTGTGCCGGGCTCGTTTACGTGGAGTGAGGCCAGGACGGACGCGGAAGCCAAGGGCGGCCATCTCGCAACAATCACCAATGCGGAGGAGTGGTTGTCGGTCAAGGCACAGGAACCGCTTCTTTTAACAACCACAATGTGGTTGGGTGGCACGTATACCAACGCTGCTTCTGGATGGAGTTGGATCACTGGCGAGCCATGGCAGTTTACCAGATGGGGGAACAGCACGATCGGGGGACAGGAGCCCGGCAGTGTCGTTGATGGTGCGAATCTTTTGTCACATGCGGAGCACACCTACTTTAGGGACCGGGAAAACGGTTTTGTGTGGATTGATAATCCCACCTCGGATGGGTTTGGCTACCTCCTCGAGATCGAGCCGACCGTCCAGAACCGGTATTCGGTCGTCGAGGGGCGCTTCACCTGGAAGGAAGCAAAGGCGGATGCGGAGAGGCGCGGCGGGCACTTGGTGACCGTCGCAAGCGCAGCAGAGTGGGAAACCATCAGGTTGGCGCTGGGAGACAAGTTCAATCTGGAATTGTGGATGGGGGGAACGTCGGAGGTGGAAGTGGGCAAGTGGACATGGGTGACCGGAGAGCCGTTCACCTTTACGATTTGGGGACCGAGTCAGCCGGATAATCCAGTAAACGAACGCTACCTGGAAAAGAAGGCGTCCAACTTTTGGGAAGGAAAGTGGAATGACCTGACAAATGCAGGTTTTGGCGCCCCCCCTTACGGAACAGTGGGCTACATTCTCGAAGTCGAGCGGACGGCGGCGGACTTAAACCTTGCCATCACGACGCAGCCCGCGCCGGTGACGGTGCCCGCGATCGGCGGAACGGCGTCCTTCAGCGTGGCGGCCACCGGTCTCGCGCCGCTGACCTACCAGTGGAGGAAGGACGGCGTCGCCATTTCAGGCGCCGACCAAGCCACGTTCAGCCTGAAAAACGTCACCCCGGCCCAGATCGGGAAGTACACCGCAGTGGTGGGCGACGCCTCGGGCAAAACCGTCACCAGCAACGAAGCGGAACTGGCCATCACAGGCGTGAATTCCGGAATCTGGGAGGGGCTGGTTGCGCACTATCCGTTCAACGGGAATGCGAACGACGATAGCGGGTCCGGCCTGCACGGGACCGTTGCGGGCGGCTCGCTCAGCACAGACCGGTTTGGGAAAGCCAGCGGATATACTTTTCCAAGCGTGGGAAACCGCATCCGCCTGCCCTTGGATCACACTCGATTTGATTCCGACTACACAGTTTCGGTTTGGGTGAACTGCTCTTCGTTAACCCGGACGAATCCTTCTATTTTCGTGGGAGAGGGCCCCGTTTACCCCATCAGCCTTTCGCTACTGGGGAGTGGCTACGCAACGGCAGACCAAGGAAATGTTTATTTCTCACAGCGTTCCCTAAACCGGGGAGTGATGGGAAATCTTTCGCTCCCTCCGTCTCTGACTCGCGGTGCGTGGCATCATGTGGTGGCGATGCGTAGAGGTTCAACCCTTTCGGTTTTTGTGAACGGCGTTGCGACCGCTTCAAAAGCTGAATCTGATTCTCCTGCTTGGCAAACAAGTGGGACCTTTGTGTCTGTCGGGGCGCATCCAACGGATGAAGAGACCGTTAAATATGGGGGGCTCTGGGACGGCTCCATTGACGACATCCGCGTCTACAACCGTGCGCTGTCCGCCGCGGAGGTGACGGCCCTGTACGACTCTGAGAAAGCACTGCCCCCGCTCATCACCAGGCAGCCCGTCGGGCTGCGGATGCCGCCCGGGAGCTCGGGCGTCCTCCGGGTCGAGGCGTCCGGTGACACCCCGCTGGTGTACCAGTGGCAAAAGGACGGCGTGGACATCAGCGGAGCGACCGCACAGGAGCTCCCGCTCAACAGCATTACCAAAGCGCTGCAGGGCAGCTACCGTGTGCTCGTCTCCAACGGCGCTGGCGCGGTGTTCAGCGAAGCGGTGTTGGTGGAGGTGCTGGATCCGTTGAGCACCGTGACCGTTTACGTCGCCAAGAACGGCAGCGATACAACGGGCGACGGGACTCAGGCCAAGCCCTTCGCCACCATCGGCAAGGCTGTCAAAGTCGCGGCGGGTGGTTCGCGCATTTTGGTTGGGCCCGGCACCTACGCGGAGCGGGTCGAGTACTCGGGCAAGTCGCTGCGCCTCCATTCTTCGGAAGGAGCGGCCTCCACCACCCTGCAGGGTGCGACAGGGAACACCGCTGTTTACATCGACGCGGCGGCGGCCAATTCGGAGCTGAGCGGCTTCAAGATCACCGGTGGAGCGGGCAGACCCGTGGCCTCAAGCTTCGGCACAGACTACTTCGGCGGCGGGGTGCACTGCGCCACCACGGCCCTCATATCGGATTGTATTTTCGAGGCGAACGGAAAGGGCACGCCCAAGGTCGATTCCGCCACCTTTGGCGGTGCGATCTACTCGGTCGGCGGCAAACTTCAGGTGGTCAACTGCCTGATGTTCAACAATTACGCTTGGGCCAGCGGCGGCGCAACTTTCACCGAGAGCGGGAGCATCGAGCTGGACCGCTGCACCGTTTATGGCAACGACGCGACGGCCTTCCGAGGAAGCCAGGGCGGTCTTGCCGTGGGCAACGGCGGGCGGATGCTGGTGCGGAACAGCATCGTGTGGGGGAACACCGGTTCGCAGCTGGGGGCCTTTGGCTGGCCCTACAGCGTGGGCACTGAGATCGAGGTGGAATACTCCGACATCCAAGCACCCAATGACGGCGGGGGAGCACAGACCTTCCGCAACGGAACGGGCAACATTTCGGGCGACCCGCTCTTTGCGGACGTTACGGCCAAAAACTTTGCCTTGCGCACGGGATCGCCGGCGCTGGACAAGGCCGCTCCCGGCCTGCCTAAGGAAACGGACGGGACAGCCGCAGACATGGGCTGGCGGGCCGACCGTATTGGTGGCGACGCCGTCACGTTTGGGAGCCAGCTCTTCACTGATGTGACCGACAGCGTGCGCTTGCCACAGCATGAACTGCTCGCGGAAATCGATGGCGGACAGGGGACCGTCACGGACCGACTGGTGCGCGTGGTGGACGGCACGCTGCAGCTTTGGCGGGTCACGGGCGCCTTCGGGTACCGGGATGTCACAGTCGGCGCGGGCCTGCCGAAGGACCTGTTGGCGCCGGGCTTCGGCGGCTACTACGCGGTGGGCGATGTGGACAACAACGGAGCGCAGGATCTGGTAGTATGGGATGCCCTGGGGTTGCGGGTGTTCCAGAACACGGCCGGCGCTTTCAAGGCGGCGTCGGTGTCTTCTACGGTCCAGAATCGCGCGGTCGAATTGTTCCCGAAAGCGCGCGGGGCCTTCACCCTCGCGGACCTCGACAACGACGGCGACTTGGATGTTGTGTTCAACTACGAGGAGGCTGGGGAGAACCCCGGGCGCATCGCCCAGTTCACCAACGGGGCGACCTTGGATTTGGCGGGGGGGCGGCGGGTTTGGCTGGGCACGGACGGCTTCAGCGGGGTGCAGGATGTCCTGACGTTTCCCTGGCAGAAGCCGCACTTCAGCGTGACGGATTCCAATGCGGACGGCTTGCCGGATTTGGTGGTGCTGGAAACCAACGGCAGCTGGCCCTCGGATACTCACGTGAGCCACAAGGCGCATGTGTATCTGAACAACCCCGGCGGGAACGGGACTGCAAACAGCACCGGGGCGACAGCCGCGGCAACAAGGGGCGCCAATGGCCAGGCCCGGTATGGGATCATTTCCGGCTCTTACACCTTTGCGGAAGCGCGGGCCGACGCCATGGCGCGGGGCGGCCATCTTCTGACGGTTTCAAGCGCAGGCGAGTGGCAGTCCGTGCTCGAGGAGGTGATCCTTCACGCGACTGCGGAGGACCTGTGGCTGGGCGCCGAATACAAAAACAGCCGGTGGGGCTGGGTGACCGGTGAAGCCTTTGACTATAACCACTGGGACGGTGGCGCGCCGGGGAGTGGCACGGTTAGCGGTTACTTTGCCAAAGACAGCGGCAGTTGGAAGACGGCTTCTGACGGCGTCAAGCTGGGCTACCTGCTCGAATGGGAACCAGCCTTTCAAGAGGTCGAGGAGGCGGGGCTCACTGCCGCAAGCGAGTTCAGCAACTTCCTGAGCATCGACGTGGACGTGGACGGCCTTCTGGATCTGGTCAATGGCTCCTCCGACTGGCCTTCCCAGTCCTCGCCGAAGGTGTTTTACGGAAACGGCGACGGGACTTACCGCCAGGAAAGGGCGCCGTTTGTGGGCTCGGACCGCTACTACCACCATGTGGCGCGGGTGGCGGACATTGATTTGGACGGATACATGGACGGATGGTGGTCCGGGCTGCACAACTTCTCGGACATCCAGGCCCGCCTGTGGCGCGGACTGGGAGAGGGAGCGTTTGCGGAGGTGGGCAGCGAATGGGGTGTCGACGTGGGGCTGCCCTCCGGAAATCTCGGGCTTTCCGGTTACCTCGCGGACTGGGACGGGGACGGCGACTTGGATTTGGTGGCGCGTGCCTCGGACGGCGAGAGTGGACGCTACAAGGTGTACCGCAACACCGCGGCCGACCGGGGCAACCGCTGGCTGCGGGTGCGCTTGGTGGGGGTCGAGTCGCCCCGGGACGGCACAGGCGCGCGGGTGACCGTGGTTTCCGGCGACCGCTCCGAGACGCAGTACGTGGGGAACCTTTCCTCGGACGGGTCGCCGCTGGCGACGCAGCCTTTGTTTGGTCTGGGTAACAAGGCTTCGGCCACGCAAATCGTGGTGACCTGGCCGAACGGGCAGCTCCAGTACCTCAACGAGGTGCCCGCCGGACAGGTGGTGGAGATCAAACAGAACACGAACGTATCGGACTGGCTCAAGTTCACCGAACAACCTCTCGGCTGCACGGTGGCCACGGGCACGCTGGTGGTCTTTTCGGCGACGGCGGTAGGCTCGGGGACGATTTCCTACCAGTGGTTCAAGGACGGCGCCGCACTCGCGGGCGGGACCTTGTCCTCCTATCGGATTCCCGCCACCGCACTGGCGTCTGTGGGCGACTACCAGGTGGTCGCATCCAACGGCGTGGCGAAGGCATTCAGCGCGGTAGCGCGCCTCGAGGTGGCGGTGCCTCCGAGCATTTTGACCCAGCCGGTGGCGGTGAGTGTGCTGGCCGGCTCGGACGCTGCGTTTGCGGTGGACGCGGTCGGCACTGCGCCGTTGAGCTACCAGTGGTCGAAAGGGACGGCCCCTGTTGCGGGCGCGACCGCCCGGACGCTCACACTCAAGGGCGTGCGCGCTGCGGACGTGGCGTCCTATTCGGTGAAGGTAACCAATCCCGCGGGCAGTGTCACCAGCAAGGCTACGGCGCTCGCGTTGCTGGCGCCGGTGCAGATCACCAAGCAGCCGGCGAACGTCACAGTGACAGAGGGCGCGCCCATTGGGCTGAGCGTGACGGCCACCGGATCGCCTGTGCTGAAGTACCAGTGGTACAGGGATTCCAGTGCGCTCGCCGGCGGCACGGCCGCCTCCTTCACGGTCCCAAAGGCTTCGGCGCTGGACGCCGGCTCGTATTCGGTTTCGGTGAGCAATCCTGCGGGCGAGGCCAGCAGTACGGGGGCCCTCGTGGTGGTGAAGCTGGTGCCGCGTTTGCGGAACGTGGAGGAGAACCTTGCGGTGAAAGAAGGAGAGGCGTTTGTGTTAACGGCGGCTGTGACAGGAGCGGAGCCGCTAAGCTATGTGTGGAGCAAGGGCGGGACGGTGGTGGCCGGCCAGACCGCGGCAAACCTGAGCGTTGCGTCCGCGGCGCTTTTGGATGCGGGGGTGTACGCCGTGGAGGTGAGGAATGCAGTGGGCGTCGCCTCTGCCAGGGTGGCGACAGTTACGGTGCAGGCACTGCCGCGCATTGTGACGCAACCGGTCAGCATTGACGCGGTGGAGGGCGCCACCGCATTGCTGAGGGTGGCGGCTACGGGCGCTTCGCCTTTGGGCTACCAATGGTACAAGGACGGAGTGGCGCTGCCCGGGCAAACGGACGCGATGCTTTCGCTCGGTCCCCTTTCGGAGTCGATCCACGGCGGCACCTACAACGTGCAGGTGTCCAACCCGGTGGGACGGGTGTTCAGCGGGAACGCAGGGGTGGTTGTGCGGGATGCGCTGCGCATCACCACACAGCCCGCTTCTGCGGAACTCGCGCTCGGTGCGCGGGGGACTTTCAGCGTCGTGGCCAGCGGCGCGGCGCCCTTGAGCTACCAGTGGTACAAGGACGGCGCTGCTCTGCCCCCGTCCACGGACGACACGCTTCTGGTCGCCTCGGTCGGGAAGTATGCCATCGGGGACTATTCCGTGGTGGTGAAGGACCGTTTTGGAAACTCGGTGCGCAGCGAAGCGGCCGCGCTGACCGTGGCCGGCGAGCCGTCCACGTATTGGAAGGGACTGATGGCGCACTGGCAGTTTTCGAGCGACACGCGGGATGCCACGCCGTTCCTCAACCACGGCAAGGGAGACAATGTGCAGTCGGTCCCCGACCGCTTCGGAATTGCCAATTCCGCGCTTCGGTTTTCCGGCAAGCTCAACCCGCTTTCAAAGCCGCTGGTTTCGCAGAACGTGTCGGTGCCGCACGCCGACAGCCTGCAACCGGGCAACCGATACACGGTGGTGGTGTGGGCCAAGCCCGAATTCGCGGGTGAAAATCTGGCAGAAGTAAATCCGTTCATGCTTGGGAAGAGGGCGGGCACGGATCTGCGCGACTCTTCCTACGCAATGGGCGCGGGCTTCTCCGGAGGTACGTTGGACCGGCTCAACGGCGGCGGCCAGACCGGGTATGTAACGGGTGGCACGGGCACGTTGGTGGAAGGGCAGTGGCAGATGTACGCGCTGACTTTCGACAGCGGCAGCCTGAGTTTGTATCGTAACGGCGCGCAGGTTGGGGCGCAGATTGCGACTTCCAGCGCGTTGGCGCCCAACACCGGACCGCTGCGGCTCGGTTCCGGCTCCGGTGACGGTTACCAGGAATGGTTTGGGTGCTTGGACGATATCCGGCTTTACAACAAGGTGCTGAGCGCAACGGAGGTGGCGGCCTTGTACACGGCGGAGAACAGCCCGCCAGAGGGGGCGGTAGCGCCCGCGGCGATTGTGGTGCAGCCGTTGGGCTACAAGGTGCCTGAGGGCGGACAGGTGGTGTTACGTGTGGAAGCAAGCGGCGGTGCGCAGTTGGCCTACCAGTGGAAGCGCGACGGGGTGGAGCTTTCCGGCGCGACGGATGCGGCGTACACAATCGCGGCTGCGGCCCTATCGGACGAGGGATCCTACACCGTGGTGGTAAGTAACAGCGTCTCCGCTGTGACGAGCCTTCCCGCCTTTGTGGACGTGTTGCCCGCAGTGGTGGCGGACCGGTTGTACGTTTCGAAAACGGGCAACGACACGACGGGCACGGGATCCTCGGCGGCACCTTACCTGAGCATCTCCAAGGCGGTACAGGCCGCGCGCTCTGGTTTCCAGATCCAAGTCGGCCCGGGGATCTACGCGGAACGCGTGGAATACCGCGGCAAGACGCTCGTCATCGAGTCCGCCAACGGCCCGGTCGACACAGTGATCCAGGCGCCGGTTGGAAACGCGGCGGTATTCATCGACGCGGCCGCGGCGAACTCGCAGCTCCGCGGGTTCAAGATCTCGGGCGGAACGGGCCGGAGTCTTTCTGCGACTGCGACCTCCATTACGTTTATCGGCGGCGGCGTTTGCATTCTTACGAGCGCGGTGGTGCAGGACTGCATTATTGAGGGCAACGGAAACGCGGCAGGTATCCGGTTTAAGAGTCAGGCTTCGTTCGGCGGCGGCGTGTACTCGACGGGAGGAACCACTCAGCTCATCAACTGTCTGATCCTTGCCAACCACGCCTCTGAGGCAGGGGGCTCCGTGTTTGTGGAACGCGGGACCTGTGAGCTGGATCGCTGCACGGTCTTTGGAAACACGGTGGGCACTTTGAACGCTCAAATCGGCGGCCTGGCGATGCGGGACGCGGGCCGGTTGGCGGTGCGCAACAGTATCGTGCGCGGGAACACAGGGCAGCAGCTTGGGGCGATGCCCTTCCCCAACAACAAAGGGACATCCGTACGGATCGAGTACTCCGACATTGAAGGCGGCGCGGCGGCCTCGCAGGTCGCGGTATTGAACGTCGGCGCTGGCAACATCAGCAGCGACCCGCTGTTTGTGGATGTGGCGGCGAGGAATTTCGCCCTGCGGACCGGTTCGCCGGCACTCGATGCGGCCGCACCCGGTCTGCCCAAGGAGGCGGACGGCACAGCTGCGGACATGGGTTACCGGCAGGATCGCTTTGGCGGAAAGACCGCGCAGACGCAGGACGCGTTGTTTACGGAAGTGACCCGAGGCGCCGCGTCGGGTCTGCCTGCGCACATGCTTGTGGCGTTGGTGGATGCCGGAGCGGTCGCGAAGATTGATCGTCTGGTGCGGGTGGTAAACGGGAGAGAGACGGTGGTGCGCCTGTGGCGTGCGGCCGGAGAGTTTGCTGCCACGGATGTGACTGTGGCGGCGGGCCTGCCGCTGGATCTGGGCAGCGGAATGTTGGGGGTGGGTGACTTCGACAACAACGGCGCTCAGGACATCGTTTCTTGGAGTGCGGCGGGGCTGCGGGTGTACCTGAGCACGGCGGGGGTCTTCAAGGCACAGACGGTTTCGACCGCCGTGCTGGCGCAGGCCAAGGCTTTGTGGATCCAGAACGCCGGGGAACTGGAGGTGGCGGACATGAACGGGGACGGGTTGCTGGATTTGGTGTGCAACTACACGGTGGCCCGGACCGCCCGGCCGGGCCGTATCGGCGTGTTTCTCGGAAGTGGCACGGCGGACGCGACCGGCCGCAGGAGCTGGGGCACGACGGGCGGGTTTACGGAGTTCCGGGAAGTGCAGGCGTTCGAATGGGCGAAGCCAGTGCTCAGCCTAGCGGACGTCAACAGCGACGGGCTCGTGGACTTGCTCGTGCTCGAGACCGAGGGGCGTTCGCCCGAGGACACGGGAAGCCGACGTCCCGTGCACGTGTACCTCAACAAGTGGAAGACCAACACGACCGCAGGGGCGCCCTTGTTTCAGGAGACCTTTAACCATGGGATCGTGGGCGGGAACGAGCTTTCGAAGTTCCAAGTGGCGGACATCAACGGTGATGGAAAGCTCGATCTGGTGGGCGGTTCCGCCGCCGAGGGTAGCGCCGATGCGATGACGCCGCAGTGGTTTGAAGGTGCCGGGGATGGAACGTTCACGGCGCGCACGGCGGGCTTCGTTGCAGGAAGCTCGATCGGGCACCGAACCTTCTCGGAGGTCGACGCGGACCTTGACGGGGTGCTGGATCCCGCGTGGCTCGGAGCAGACGGCGCAAGAGACCTGCAGGTGCGCCTCTGGCGCGGCAAGGGTTCGGCGGCATTGCAGGACATGACCACCGAATGGGGAGTGGCCGCCGGCCTAGGCGCGGGACGCCTCCATCTGGAAGGGTATTTTTCGGACTGGGACGGTGACGGGGCGCAGGATCTGGTGGTGCGCGCCTGGGACGACGCCTCGACCCAGGGCGTGTACAAGGTGTATCGGAACACGGCCGTCAGCCGCGGCGCCAAAGGGGTGCGCGTGCGCCTGGAAGGGGTGCGTTCCCCGCGCGACGGGCAGGGGGCCGTGATTGAAGTGACCGCCGGCGGGCGGAAACAGGTCCAGTATGTGGGCAATCTGGGCGAGGGTTACACGGTGGTGAAGAGCTTCGGGCTCGGGACAGCTGCAGCGGTGGATAAGATTGTTGTCCGGTGGCCGAGTGGCACGGTGCAGGAGTTGACAAAGTTCGGTTCGAGTCCGGTCCTTGAGATCAAGGAGGCGGTGGTTCCTGTGGATTCTATTGTGTTGTTACGTGTGCCACAGTCGGTGGTTGCCAAGAGCGGGCAGGTGGTGAGCCTCGCTTGTGAGGCGGTTGGGATCGGTGCGGGCACTCTTGCCTACCAATGGCAAAAGGACGGGCAGTCGCTGGTGGGCGCTACGAAGTCGAGCTACGATATCGCTGCGATGAGCGCGGCAAATGTGGGCGTGTACACCGTGCGGTTGACGTTTGGAACGGTCACTGTGTTCACGCCTCCGGCAACGGTGGAAATGGCAGTCGCGCCTACGATTGTGGCCCAGCCACAGTCCGTGCTTTTACTGGCGGGGCAGACGGCGCGCTTCAGCGTGGCGGGAGGCGGTACGGCTCCGCTTACCTACCAGTGGTTCAAGGCAGGCGCCGCCATAGCCGGGGCTACGAATGATTCTTTGACCGTAGCGGACGCAAGTGTTGGCGCAGTCGGGGCTTACACGGTGAAACTCACAAACGGGATGGGAAGTGTGACGAGTGCCGTGGCGAACCTGGCGCTTGCGACGCCCCCAGGCATCACGGTGCAGCCTGCGGGCGGATCGTTCGTGGTGGGGGCAGCGTTGATGTTGACGCCTGCCTACACCGGGACCGCACCCTTGAGCTACCAGTGGTACAAGGACGGGGCCTCGGTCTCTGGCGGCACGGCGGCGACCCTGTCGCTAACGCCTGCGGCATTCACGACTAACGGGGTTTATTCGGTGACCGTTTCCAACGCGTTTGGAAGCATGGACAGTGCGGCGGCGGCGGTACAGGTGACTTCTGTCCCGAGCATTTTGGAACAACCGACGGCTGTGTCGGTGGTTTTGGGGCAGCCGTTTAAAATGCAGGTCCGCGCCAGCCTTGGTGCGGGGCAAGCCTACCAGTGGTTCAAGGGAACCAGCGCGATCGCCGGTGCAACGGGGGCCGAGTATGCGGTGGCGGCGGCGCAGGTGACGGACGCGGGCAGCTATTTTGTGAAGGTAACCAATTTGGCGGGAATGGTGCAGAGTGTGGCGGTAACGGTGGTGGTAAACGTGCCGCCCTTGATCACAACGCAGCCGGCGGCGTTGTTGTTGAAGGAGGGGTCCGCGGCGACCCTGAATGTGGTGGCGCAGGGTTCGCCGCCGCTGACCTACCAATGGCAGAAAAACGGCGTCAACATTCCCGGCGCGACGACTGCCTTGCACGCGATCAAGGCGTCTGCGCTGACGGATGCGGGATTGTATCGAGTCAACGTGACTAATGCCTTTGGCATCACACAGAGTAACGAGGTCGAGGTCTCGCTGCTGGCGCTGCCTCGGATTTCGCAGCAACCGATCGGGGTGAGCGTTGTTTTGGACGACCGGGTGTCCTTCGTGGTTGCTGCCGTGGGGGGCGGCACCTTGAGCTACCAGTGGCGCAAGGCGGGGGTAGCGATTCCGGGCGCGAGGTCGACGATTTACACCATCCCCTCGGCCCTGATGACGGATGCGGGGAGTTACGACGTGGTGGTTACCAATGAGGCGGGGAGCGTGGCGAGTAGCGTAGCTGTGGTTGTGGTGAGTATGCCGCCGACCATTGTGACGCAGCCGGTGGATAAGGCGCTGAATCCCGGATTGGCGTTGAGCCTGAGTGTGAGTGCTGCAGGGACCGCGCCGCTGACCTACCAGTGGAGCAAGGGCGGGCAGGCAATCGCCGGGGCGACCGCGGCCACTTACACGGTAGCGTCCGCGCAGCTTGGAAATGCTGGAGCGTACACGGTGGCTGTGAGCAACCCAGTAGGGACGGTGACGAGCCAGGTGGCGACGGTAAGCATCAACGAGGGGGTGACGATCACCACACAACCGGCGAATTTGAGCGCGAATCCGGGGGCCGCGGCGACTTTCAGCGTGGGCGCAACGGGGAGCGTTCCAATGTCCTACCAGTGGAGGAAGGCTGGCGTCGCGATTCCCGGGGCGACGGCGGCGACCTACACCATTGCGGCCGCTGGCGCAGCAAATGTGGCCAGTTACGACGTGGTTGTGGGCAACCCGGTGGGCACTGTGGTGAGTGCTGTAGCGAAGCTGACACTCAATGAGGCGGTTGTAATTACGACGCAGCCGGTAGGAAGCACAGTGAGCGCCGGCAGTGCGGTGGTGTTGACGGTGGCGGCCAAGGGGACGGATCCGAAGACCTACCAGTGGCACAAGGACGGGGTGGCGCTTGAGGGGGGTACAGCAGCTGCATATTCGATCGGCTCGGTTCAGACCGCAAACGCGGGCACCTATACAGTGGTGGTGTCGAACGTGGTCAACAGTCTGACAAGCGCGGCTGCGGTGGTGCAGTTGTTGCAGCCGGCAGCGATCACGACGCAACCAGTGTCGGTGATGGTAAACCCAGGAACGCTGGCCAGCTTCAGCGTCACCGCCACGGGAGGAGGCACGCTGACCTACCAGTGGAGAAAAGCCGGGGTGAATCTTTCGGGAGGTACTGCCGCGAGTTACAAAATTGCAGCTGCCAAGACGACCGATGTGGGCACCTATACCGTGGTGGTATCCAACGCCCTCGGCAGTGTCACCAGCAGTCCGGCGGAACTGGCCTTGAATACGGCAGTGGCGATCGCGACGCAGCCCGTGGGGGCGACCATCACAGCGGGGACACCCTACACCATCCGGGTGGTTGCAACGGGAACGGCTCCCTTGGTCTATCAGTGGTTCAAGGCGGGGGTGGCGATTACGGGGGCGACATCGGCCACCTACGCGTTGGCGTCGCCTGCGAGTGGGGACAGTGGAATCTACACGGTAAAGGTGTCCAACATGGTCGGTGGAGTGACCAGCGCAGCCGCAAACCTGACGGTGGCGGGGCCTCCGGTCATCACGGCGAGTCCGGTGGGGGTGCAGCTGGTGGCGGGGGCTTCGGGAACGCTCGCGGCCAAAGTACGCAGCACCATGCAGTTCAGCTACCAGTGGAAAAAGGACGGGGTGGCGCTTGCTGCGGGCTCGCTCTATACGGGCGCGGCCGGGACGGGTGTGGCAGGCACGGGGGAAACGCCGCTGTCGCTGGGACTACTCAACGCGAGCGACCTGACCACCGGCAGCTACACGTTGTTCGTGACGAACGCGCAGGGCAGTGCGACGAGCACGGGCGCGGCGGTCACCGTTCAGTTCGCCAAGCCCAAGTTTGTGGAGGCGACCCTTGTTAAGGCCGGAAAGACGTTTGATTTGCGCAATTACGTCGATCAGGCAGGACCCTCTTGGGGCGGAGTGGTGCCGTTAAATGATACGTTGCGGGTTAGCGTGCTGGCTTCCGGAACGGTGACTTACGCATGGCGGTTTACAACGATGAAGGCTTCCCCCTCTGTGTTTGCTTTCACCACCCAAACGGGCGCCTCCCTAGATTTCTCGCTTGCCGGGGTTAACAGGGGGATCGGAAATTATTACTGCAAGGCCACCTGTGGGACGGTCTCGACGGAGCTCAAGTTTGTCATTACCTCCTTTGCCCCGGCTGTCGCAGGTGCGCAGGTATCGGCATCTGGCGCACCCCTGCAGATTGTCTCCGAACCGGTGTCCGTGAGTGCCAGTGCGGGTGGGGTGGTGGTTCTCGGCGTCGGGGTGACGGCGGGCAAGCGCACCTTCGCCTGGTTCAGAGAAGGGGCCGATGGCCAAAGTGTTCTCGTGAGCGCAGGGGGGACAGGCTTTGTGCGGCTGGACCCTCTCCGCACCTCGGATGGAGGCAGATATTTTGTCGTGATCACCGATTCGGCAGGGATTTCCGTTATGAGCCGTCCGGCATCGGTGACCGTCCTTTCGGCAGCGGACTAGCCCGCAACATCCCTCCAGCCAGTTCAGAAACACACATCTATGTTACCCACCATCCAGACAAACAATGCTGCGACCAATGCAGCCCACAACCTATCCAAGGCCTCCGCCTTGCAGGCACAGAGCATGGCTCGGCTCTCGAGCGGTTCCCGCTTGGTGGCACCGGCCGATGACGCGGCGGGTACGGCAGTGCACATCAAGACGAGTGCCGCCATCCGGAGGCAGGGAGCCATAATGAGCAACATAAGCAGCGCTCTCTCCCTGATGCAAACCCAGGCGGCTTCGCTCAATGCGATTAGCGGGCACCTGTCCCGAATGTCGGAGCTGACGGTCCTGATGCAGGATGTGACCAAGTCCACAGAGGATTTGGACAATTACATGACCGAGTTCAATGAGGTCCGGCAGGAGATGGGCAGGGCATTTGAAGACAAGTTCAATGGGACCGATCTGCTCTTTTATCAGGGCGCCAACGCGCCTCTGACAGTTTTTCTGGATGAGGGCGGCTTGCAGACCATGACCTTGTCGAAGTCGAACTTTTCCAGCAACAGCGGGTGGGCTACTTTGGTGGGCGCGACCAAGCCGTATGCCGGGACACTCGGGGTGACGGACAGTCCGGCCAGCTTGATTGATGAAGCCGTGTGGGGCAGTTCCTCCTTCCAAGTGTTGACTCAGGATCTTGCGACGCTGATGGCGGAAAACGGGGCAACCCAGTCCCGGCTGGAATTTGCACTCGAGGCGGTGCGCCACCAGAAGCTCAACTTCGAAGAGGCCGCCAGCCGGATCGGCGACACCGACGTATCCGCTGAAACAACACGTTTGGCTCGGTCGAACATTCTGGTGCAGTCCAGCGCATCCGCGCTCAGGCAGGCCAACGAGTCGGGGAATGTCGTGTTGAAGCTCATACAAGTTTAGCAGGTCCAGTGTCGGTCGACACTTCGCAACGCCATCGGGACGTCATCTTGCCTGTGCAGAGGAAGCTCCCGATGCGCCTCCCAAAAAGAGAGCCCTCAAGCCGGCCCTGTGCCGGGGCTGAAGGGTTGCTGCGGCCTGTCGAGAGAGCCCCAGTCCCGAAGGATCGCGCTGAAGGCGTCGCGGAGGAGCGCCAGGTCGGACTGTACCGCCACTTGGGTGAATCCTTGGTCCAACCGGCGCGGCAGTTCCGAAATGTCGCGCACCAGCGTGCCGGCGTACTTCCCGGCGGCGCGGGCGGCCGCCACCACGCGGGCCAGGCAATCCTCGAAGTCCGCGGTGTCCGTGGCCGGGCGGTGGCGGAGGTCGTGCTGCAGGTCCGCGGGACCGACAAACAGGACGTCGATTCCAGCCACGCCGGCGATAGCAGCGGATGCGTTTACCGCGTCAAGGGTTTCGATCTGGGCGAGCAGCAGCGGTGCGGGGGTGCCTTCCGGGCTGCGGAGTCCGTAGTCGTGCGCCCGCACGGTGCGGGAGAAGCCGCGTCGGCCGCGGGGCGGGTAGTGCGCGGCGCGCACCAACGCCTCCGCCTCGGCGACGGTGTTGATATGCGGGACCATGATGCCGTCTGCCCCCCAGTCGAGCACGCGCGCGATGAGGTCGGGGTGCGGGGCGCCCACGCGCACGACGCCCTTGGTCCGGCTCCCGCGCATCGCCCGCAGTTGTTCCGGGAGGGACGCCTCCGAGGCGCTGCCGTGTTCCAAGTCCAGTAACACCCAGTCAAAGCCGGAGAGGGCCGCCACCTCTGCGATGACCGGCGAGCCGACGGAGAGCCAGGTTCCAATGGAGGTTTCGTTTTTCATAGAATGGAGGTGTCTGAGTCTTCCCGCAGACCGCGCAGGGCAAGGGCGAGGCGGTGGTGGGTCATCTGCCTGAGATCCCCACCACTGCGGCCGGTGCCAATGAGGAAGAAGCCCTCGCCGCGCTCAAAATAGCCCGCACCGACCCGGATCACTGCCTTGACGATCATATTTCGTAACAGGTGCAGCCAGAACCTCCGCCTAAATTCCACCGGCAGCGGCCGCACGCTTTGGTAGCCCTCCAGTGTCTGCTGCAAAAACGCCGCGTCGTGGAAGCACGCCAGCAGCGACAGGTCATCCACGGGATCACCGCTGATCGCGTCGTCAAAGTCGATGAACGCTGCGATCTCATTCGCTGAGCCCAGGATGTTCCAAAGCGCCATGTCCTTGTGCACTAGACAACCGCGCTTGTCTGCCAGCAGGGCACTGTGGCCCTCCACCTCGACGAGGATCCCGTCCGTGTCCGTAAGGAAATCGCGCGCCTTCAAAAAGTGCAGGTGTTCTCCGAGGCGCAGATGGAAGTAGTCCGCATAGGAGGTCCGGTGCCCCCGCAGGCTTGCGTCGAGCGTTCCAAAGCCCTCCAACCCGATCTCCTGCCACTTTGCAACCGCCACGCCGATGTCGAAGGCGATTCGCGGCACCTCGAGGGTTCCCGCCTTGAACCAGTGGTTTAAGTCGGGCGCGGGAATGCGTTCCAAGGCCTGCCAGGCAAACGGCACCCGGCTCCGTGAGACGTCACACCCCAGGACGCGCGGCGTGCGCACGCCGGCGTCGCGCACCCGGTCCAGCACGAGACCTTCCACTGCCAGATGGCGGTCTTCCTCCGGCCCGTCCTCCACGCGGATGAAGGCCGCCTTCCCGGCGATATCCGTGGTCCACGCAAGATGGTTTCCCTGGGCTGCGGTGGGGTGCAAGACGACCTCCTGCTCGCTGAAGTGCCTTTGCAGTTCCTCTGCGAGCCTCTCTGAAATCTGCGAATCCGTCTGGCTCCGGTTGCGTGTGCCGTGGAAGGCAGCGGGGCGGTCGCACTTCCAGTAGTGGATGTCACGTCGGCTCATGCGTCGGGCGTCCGGCGTTTCCAGATGGCCGCAGCGATGCCCCCGATGATGTTTTGCATCACACCGCTGAACACACCCGCGGCCGCTGCGAGCGGCATGGAGGAGAAATGCAGGCGGGCGAGAGAGGCGGCCATTCCGCCGTTTTGCATGCCCACCTCGATGCTGACGGTGCGGGCCACAGACTCGGGATAACGCAGCATCTTCGGCACAAGGTAACCCACGCCAAAACCCAGGATGTGCAGCACGAAGGCTGCGAGCGCGAGCACGCCAAAGTTTTTGGCGATCGCCTCGGCGCTTGCCGCCACAATGCCTCCGGTCACGCACACAAACGCGACGACTGCGATCGTTGGGCCTGCGAGTCCGATGCGGTCCGCGGTACGGGGCAATTTCCACCGGATGAGCACGCCGATGAGGACGGGCGCGATGGTCAGTTGCAGCGCTGACTTGCAAAGCCCCCAGGCGTCCACGGGCACGTACTGGCCCGCGAGCTTGCTGGTCCACATGGGGGTGAAGAAGAACGCGAGCAGTGTTGAGAAAAGCGTGAGGACCACCGAGAGCGCGACGTTGGCGCGTGCGAGGTAGGTGATCATGTTGGAGGCCATCCCGCCCGGGCAGCTCGCCACAAGGATGATCCCCACGGCGAGGCCCGGTTCCAAGCGGAGCATCTTCGCCGTCGCCCAGCCCGCCAGCGGCATGATCGTGTACTGGGCGACAAAGCCGAGCGCCACGCTGCCAGGCATCCGCGCGATGGCTTTGAAATCCTCGACGCTCAGCGTGAGCCCCATCCCGAGCATTGAGACCGCGAGAGACCAGAAGATCCAGTCAGGGCCAAACCACAGCATCACGGAGGGTTTGAAAAAGGCGATGACCGAAAGGCCTACCAGCCAGACTGGGTAGAGGTTGTTGAACCAGTCAAAGAAGCGTTTCATGCGTTTAGGGGTGGACGTCTCGCGTGCCGTTGAAGGCTGGGCCCCCTGCGCCAACGTAGCCGTTGCTGGAACCGTTTTGATCCGGTGTCACCCAAAACGCAAACAGGGAGCCGTGGTTGAGGTGGAAACGGAACTTCACGTTCTTGCCCGCGAGCCCCGAAAGGTCAGCCCCGTCCGGCCACTCGATTTTGAGTTTGGTCCGGTCCCCAGCGGCAGGCAGCGAGGTGCGGATGACCTCTCCGCCCTCGTCGAGGACGTCCACGCGAACCTCCCCGTTCACATTCACAAAGAGATGTCTGCCCTTGAACTTTACCGGACGTGTCGTGAGCTCGCCGGGGCCGTCCATGCTCGCAAAACCGTCCCGGCGCAGCGTCGCAAGGCCGATGCTGCCGCCGGTGTACATACCGCGGTGCCCGCTCGGCGCGACGCCGCTGGTGCCCATGTAGGGAAAGACGAGCTGGTCCTCGAGCACCACAAAGACGCCGGCCGCGCCGTGGGGATATCCCCGGTCCCA
>CAMCIN010000021.1 GCA_945874745.1 Akkermansia muciniphila
GAAGGGCATGAGCGGTGGGGCGGAACGCGTCGATTCCATGGAGGCAGGTTCCAACGAAGGCATGGCTGCGCTCATGGCCCGACAAGCCGACGCGCTCTACGCGAAGGCGTCGATGAAAAATGTGCGGGTCGATTCGCTTCAGGCGGCCGCCCATGAGTTGCGGCAGGCCTCGGACGCCGTGGCCAAGGGGAACATCGAACAGATGCGGGAGTTCCGAAGGATGGCCATCTCCTCGCTGAGTCGGGCCGCAACGAATCTCTCCGCCGCTCCGTCGGGCGCGATGGAGGCAAAGGGAACGGCGGGTGCCCTCGGCAGCATGGTGGAAAGCGGCCCTGACCAGGCCCCCCCCAAGTACCGCGGCAAGGTGGCCGAGTACTACAAGGCGCTTAACGGAGCCCTATGAACCGCGCAAGTCACGAAACAGCCGTGATTCATCCGCAGAATCCACAGATTACAGGAAACCCTAAAGAACATCTGCGAGCCTCTGCGTCATCTGTGGATAAATAACTCTCGTCCATTGACATGGAGATTACAGAATACGAGCCCTTTTATATCCAATCCGTTGCCGGATTGCGTGCAGAAATCGCGCGCCTTGGGCTCGAGATTCCCCTCGATGAGGACACTTCTCCTCTGGCCCGTCCCCTCGCGGTGGGAGGAAGGAGCATCCCCAATCGGTTTTGTGCGCAACCCATCGCGGGCGGTGACGCGGCGGCCGACGGCTTCCCAAGCGCGCTCACCCGGCGGCGTTACCGCGCGTACGCCTCGGGGGCGTTTGGATTGATTTGGATGGAGCGCACCTCTGCGCTCGAGACGGAAAGGACGGGGCGCCTTTGTTTGTCTGCTGCCACCGTGTCCTATTTCGCCACGCTGGTTGGAGAAATGAGGGCGGCCGCAGCGGGGCGCCCGGTCGTGGTGCTCCAGCTCGCTCCGGCACCACCGGAGGCGATGGTGGCTGCGGCAAGACTCGCTCTGGAGGCGGGGTTTGATGGCGTGGATCTGCAGGGCGCGCCCGGGAGCCTGCCAGAGACATTCGCCCGGGTGCGGGCCGCCGTTCCCGGGCTTTTGCTTGCGACGCGGCTATGCGCCTACGCGGGGGTGCGCGGCGGTTTCGGAGTTTCTGCAGGCGATTTCCGGAGCTACGACCTGTCTGGTCCGATGGAGTATGTGGCTCGCTTGGTGGACAGCGGTCTTCAGTTGTTGAACCTGACCTCGGCCAGTCCCTGCCTGCTGGGGGCGGACCGGGGCCTGCGCGCAAAAGGGGATTACGACAAACCGGACGAACACCCTCTCATGACACTGGCGCGGCAGTTGGCGTTGGCGCGTGCTTTTCGGGTGCGTTTCCCAGGCATGCCGTTGGTTGGAAGCGGACTGAGTTGGCCGCGGCAATTCGTGCCGCTGGTGTCCTCGGGCGCCGTGGGTTCTGGATGGACGGATTTGGCGGGGTTGGGGCGGTCGGCCTTGGCGTGTCCTGATCTGCCTGCGCGGGTGCTCGGTGGCGGCACCCTGAATCCCGGCTCGAGCTGCATGGTCTGCTTCGCCTGCTCCCAAATGGAAAGGGCAGGCAGAGCTGTGGGTTGTGTCCTTCGCGATGCGGATTCCTACGGCGCCATCTTCCGCGACATGCGGCGTCTGGACGGGGACCGGCTGCTCGCGGGCGCCGCGCGCTGCCACCTTTGCGAGGGTGCGCCGTGCGTCGCCAAATCCCCCACGCGGACGGACATCCCGGCCTTCATCAAGGCCTTCCGGGAAGGCAGGGAGCGGGAGGCTTATGAGGTGATCAGAGCCGGAAACCCCCTTCCCGAATTGGTTTCAGAAACGGCCCCCTCCTGGCTGGAGGAGGAAGGTGCCTGCATTGAAACCACTTTGAGTGGCGAGGCGGTGCCTATCCGGGACCTGCAGTACGCCATTGCGTGGCGCGCCCGGGACCAGGGGCTGGCAGGGGTTCGCGTCCCGCCGGAATGCAGCGGAAAAAACGTGGCCGTGGTGGGAGGGGGTCCTGCGGGGATCGCCGCCACCGTGCGTCTGCTGGAACTGGGGCACCGCGTCCACATTCACGAAACGGCGTCGGATCTCGGAGGGGTGGCTTCGCGCCTTCTGGCAAAGGTGCGATCCATCGCGGATCCGGGGGCAGAGATAGACGCGCTACTGCGGCCCGCGCTGGACTCGGGGCGCCTGAGGGTCTCCTTCGGGAGCACGCTGGGCACAAACATTTTCGTCCCGGACCTGCTGACGCAGTACGACTCGGTTCTGGTTGCCGTGGGGCTCTGGAAGGAGCGGTCGCTGGGCGTGGCGGAGGGCGTGCTTGGGGCGTTGGATCTTCTGGAGCAGAGGGTGTCGCCCGTCCCCCGGCGCGTTGCGGTTCTCGCGGGGGGCGACAGCGCGATGGATGCCTGCCTGGCGCTTCGGACGCGTGGTGCTGCAGAGATTTACGTCATCTTCGGGCGCCCGCGTTCCGAGATGCACTGGCACATGACAGAGGGCTGGTTTGCGAACCATGGCGTGCACGCGCTGATGAACTGGCAGCCGCTCGGTTACGAAACCGACGGGTTCGGCAAGGTCAGGGGAGTGCAATTACGCCACGCGGAGTTCGGCTTGGAAATGGTTCTGAAGGTGGACCTTGTGGTCGAGGCAATGGGGCTGGAGCTCGCCGCCAACATCCTGCCGGAGTCGGGCCTGGATGCCGCGCGGCTTTACACGGCGGGCGCCATGGTCAACGGCGGCGCCTCGGTTGGACAGTGCGTGGCCGAGGGACTATCAATGGCGGAGGTGATCCATGGAGATCTTTTAACATGAAACTACGGTCCCGGAAAAAGGTGGCGCACGACCGTTGTGTGGTTCCCGCACAGACCATTGGGCGGTTGGAGAAAATCTTTGGGGCCCGGTACGACTACTGGCTCCACGAGGAGGTTGTGTCCGAGGAACTGCACTGGTCGGCAATGTTTATCGAAGGACAGGAATTTCGGTCGATGGGAAAGGGAGTGACAGCAGAGGGCAGCAAGGTTGGAGCATTGGCGGAGGGGGCCGAGTGGCTGCTTGCCCGCCCAACCGAGGAGCTCCCGGGCTACACGACAGGGAGAGAGGAAGAAGTGGGTGACGCGGTTTCGTTTGCCTCACTGCTGAGCCATGTCGCATCCGCGACCCCGCCGGTGTTGGAGCGGATCCGTGCGCTTGAGGATGCATGTCACTGGGTGGATGGCTATTCCCTCATCCACGAAAAGACGGTGAAGGTGCCGCTCGAATATGTGCAGCTCATCAGCGGGCCGAATGGAAAGGCAACCGGCAACAATCTCGAGGAAGCGATCCTGCACGGAGCGCTGGAGGTGATAGAGCGGCGTGCTCAAATCGCAGTGCTGCGCAACCGCATGGTGATGCCAACGTTGGATGCCTCGACGATCTCTGAGCCGTTGGTGCACCGGCAGCTCGGGTTTTTGCGCGCCCACGGGATTGAGGTCGTGCTGAAGGACCTCAGTTTCGGCGGTGTTCTGCCCTGCGTCGGCGCCTACTTTGTCGACCACAACATTCCGGAGGAATTCCAGTTCCGGCATTTCTTAAAAATCGGGGCCTCCTTCGACACGCGCGAGGCGTTGTTGCGGCTGTTTACCGAATTCGCCCAAGGCCGGCGCCGACACGAGTTTCTGGTTCCGGGTGCAAGCGATATGGACGCTCAAGTCGCCACGCTGCTGGACCACGACTTCCGGCAACTGCCTGCCCAACCCGGCGACTGCGACAATTTTCTGTCTGCGTTCATGTTCGGGTTTGTGCCCTACCGGAACGCGGACTTCCTCCGGGCGGGGGAAGTGGTTCCGCTGGCGGCGGGCGAATTCCGGGAGGACTGCCTCGAGGACATCGCGGAGGTCTGCGCGATCTGCACAACTCTGGGCAAGGACTGCATCGTGGTGGACCTTTCCGAACCGGATACAGGGGTTGCCGTGGTTCAGGTCGTCATGCCGGGCTATTCGGATGTGCTGCCGTTTCACCCGGCTGGGAGCTCCGGCTTGTTCAAGCGGTGGACCCGCACGGAAGTGCTCGAGTCGTATTGAAACGCTGGGGTTGTCCGCTGCTTTTAGCGGGTACCCGCACCTCTCGAAACAATGGGAAATTGTTGTCGCCGCTTTTCTCGCAGTTTCGGTCGCGTATCGTTGCGGGTCGCAAAAAAAAGAGCCTTCCGGGGGAGGCGCCAGTAGGCGAGATTTAGACTGGAGAGGAGCAGCGCCCCATGAACAATATGGCGCCGGTTTTGGCATCGCGGATCAGGAACAAGAAAGGATGGTTCGCAGTAAACACCTTGGGCCGTTTTGGTCGCTTCACGCTTTCAGCTACCACGCCGGTGATCACTGCGGTGACCGCAGCGGCCTCGGAGCCCTCCTCGCTTATTTCGACGAAGGCATTCTGTAGAATGTCGAAGATGTGAAGCTTGGAATTGCCAAGGAGGGCAGAGACCTTTTTGGGATCGGCGATGCCAGAGAAGTCCGCGGAGCGTTTGTCAAAAGCGGTCGTCATTCCAAGCGACTTGAGTGGCTCTGTAACGCTGCGCTTGTTCTCGATTTTAAACTTGGGCAGCTTCAGCTGTACCTCTTCTGTGCGCAGCGACGAGATTAGACTCGCTAGCTTCGGGCTGCTGAGCGTGCTCTCGATCGCGGAGAGGCCAGCTTTCTCGGTGGGCAAGAGGACCAACATCTCCAGCTTGCCGCCCAGATAAGGGAGCGCCACCAGTTGCGCATCGCTGTCTTCCGAGTAGCGGAGGCGGGACTCCTGTGACATGAACTTGGCCTTGGTTGTCTCTTTGGTGTCCAAAAAGAAGGCGGCCTCTTTGGTGTTGGCTTTCTTAAATTGTGCCGCCCAATTCCCTTTGAAGTAGATGGCGTTGGTCAACACCATGGCCGTCGAATCTGAGCCTCTGAAGTGTCTTTCGCTGACGATGTTTTTGATCCGCGCGTTGGTCTTGTCGCTGGCCCATTGGTTGATGATCTTGGCGGAGCCAGCAGGGTCCTGTTTGAAATTGAGGGCCTGCAAGGAGGTACCGTAGTAGGTTTTATTTAAGCTTAGAAAGCCGTCTAAAAAGAACTCTTCAAAGGTCTTTTCACCCCAAAGCTGGTTGGCGATGTTGAGCTGGTACTTGTTTTTGGTGGCATCGTCTTGCAGCGCTTTGTTGAGAGCAGCAACAGAGGCGTGCAGTGAGGCGCCGGAGAGCGACAGGTGCATGGCCGCCTCCATCTCTTTGGCGGTATCCGCTCTCGCGCCTGCGTAGGTCATGCCCAGGGCTGACCAAATGCTGTACGGAGAGAAGAAGATGTTGCCTGCTTGGCCCCTTATCCGCTCGTAGAGCGCAGTGGTGAAGGCGTTGTTGTCATTTGCGGCTGCCTTAGTGTCGATGACGACCTTGGCGTTTCCAATGAGCTCGCTGGGTTTGTCGAGCGGCGCAATAGGGTCTGTCTGGGCGCCAACAGATACAGACAGCGCCGTGACAGAAAATAGGGCACAGGCGAGCTTGAGTGGGTTCATAGGGGGTTCGCGCCTCAGTTTGATCGTTAATTTGGGCAGTGGGCCATTTTTACCGTGCTTTGGGGCGGGCTCCGCTTTTCAGGGGGATCTGCTATACTCGCTGCCTTAGTGAGTTAGCCCCAAAACTTGAACGACTTTGGCAACGTGGTAAATTTTAATGCAAGATGCAAGGGCGGATAGCGGCCTGGTTAAAGCGATGCGAAGCTTCGCGCAGCAACGTGCCCTTGAGGGCTAACGGGGAGGGGAATATTAGTTAAAGAGGTAGGGCTGGCGGGCGGACAGGAAGCGAGTCCACCGGCTCTGGAAACAGGAGGAACCGCAGACAGGTGTTGCTGTGGTTCGGGTTGTTATGTCCGGCCATTCGGATGTGTTGCCATTTCATCCGGCCGGGAGTTCCGGGTTGTTCAGACGTTGGAACCGCACGGAAGTGCTCGAGTCGTATTGAAACGCGTGGGTTCTGGGTGGCAGTCAGCGGGTACGCGGATCCACCTATCTCCATTGGGAGGGCCACAGGAAACTCCGTTTCACCCGTGGGCTACCTCCTCGAGCAGATCCCCTCCGAAGGTCGGCGCACCCATCCAGCCGTGAACAGTATGGGAACTTCTAATTGTAATAGGAGTGTTTCCGCCCCAAGAGGCACCCCATGAAGAAGCACTCTTTCGGCTGGACCGGGTGTGTAAGGGTGCCCTTTTGCTGTGGCTGTGCTGCCTCTCTAATCCGCACCTCCGGCGAACCCTGTGGAGTTTGAGAAAGCGACTGTCACCGAGGGCTCCGCCTCGATTCCCTATCGGCTTTTTCGCCCGCGCGTCCTCGACAAGGATCGGAAGTATCCCCGGGTCTTGGCGCGGCTGAGGGAGTCGAAGTAACCGGCGTTTGAGAGGGTTGCCCGGGTAAAGTGTTGGATCTACAGGAGAGCGAAAAGCGGGAAGGCTGGAGTCTCCCTCAAGGAGGAGGTGCGCCAGGTTCAGAGCCCGCGCTCCTTCCGGGTGTCGCTCTCATTTGGCTGGTGGCATGAACTTTAAGAAGAGGACGTAAGGGTGTTTAAGACAGCTGGAAGGGTTCTCTGCGCCGCAGCGGGAGAGATCTTCAAACCTTGAGCTGCCAGCAGTGCTTTGACACCATTGGGGGGCCGCCACTTGACCGTTTGGGATCCAAGCTTTGTTTCAGCAGGTGTTCGGTGCTCCCTCCCCGTCAGCTTTAGCCTCTTCAACCCATGAACACGGTTTTCAAATCGGTCTTAGCTGCGCCTTTTTTCAGCGCCGGCATGACTGCATGCGCGGCCCCGGACAAACCGAACATTCTTTTTCGGTTCACCGATGACATGACTTTGGACGCGGTCCGTGCACTGCGCGAGGTCGACTTGGACAGGCCGCAAACACTTGGATTTTTTTCACCGCGGATCACGGCTCGATACGAAAGCAAAACATGTACGAGCACAGCGTGCGCGTTCCCTTCATCGTCAGTGATCCTTTCCGGAGACAAAGAGCATGCGGCTCGGCTCGCAGGCATGCGCGCAAAACTGACCTCTCTCAAAAGAAGCTGGGTGACACCCTTGACCCGCAGAAGCCACGGCCTGGCATGTGTTTGCGTCTCCAGTCGTGCCGAAAATACCTGCCGTTTATGAACAAGATTCTCGTCCTCTTTGATTCCAAAACCGGGAACGTGGCTGCGATGGCTGACTTGGTGGCGGAAGGTGCGCGAACCATCCCGGACACGGAGGTTCGTCTGCGTTCAGTGGACGAGGCCTCCGCTGAAGACGTGGAGTGGTGCGATGGACTGGCCGTCGGTAGCCCGACAAACATGGGGGTGCTTTCGTGGAAGATGAAACGGTTTTGGGATGAGACGATGGCGCCCCACTGGATGAAGGTGGATGGAAAGATCGGCTGTGCGTTCAGCTCGGCAGGCGGTTGGGGCGGGGGGATGGAAATCGCCTGCCAGTCGATTCTAACCATTCTGATGAACTTTGGTTTTCTGGTTTTCGGTGTCACCGACTACGCCGCTGGAGCAATGACCGCGCACTACGGCGCCGTCGCCGCAAAGGCGCCGCGCGAGGAGTCCGCCCAGGCGGCGTGCCGTCTTTTGGGAAAGCGGCTCGCGGAGTGGACCGCTTGTTTTTGTCATGGCCGGAAGGATCAAAACCCGCTGGTAAAACCTGATCCACGGATTGCCCCAGGGTAGGCCCCGGGGCGCGCGGGAGGCGTGAAGCTGGAACCGGGTACCAAGCCTGATACGGGTGGGCCGGCCGCCACACAACAAGGCTGGGCGGAGTTTGTTAGCATTCATGGGGGAAGCACTCGGCGTGATGACCGCGTCATCTCCGACCGCTTGAACTTCAACTGCACAGCCACCCGGGAAACTTTTCCGGTCGTTTCCTCTTGATGCATGAAGGCGCGATTCCGGGCGCGCCAGCGCGGATCAACGCGCTCTACATTGATGTGTGGCGCTTGCAAAAATAGTTCCTGCCATTGAGGCCTCGTTAAGAGGCGCAGCACCATTAAATGCCTTGAGCTGTGCAAGCTCACAGGCAATGGCGAGAGCGGAAAGACGAGAATCCTTTCACAGCCTCAAAATCTGAAGGCGGGCCTGAGATCGGTTCCAGTCGATGATTTTTTTGTCTGCGGTGATCAGTGGAATGCCGAGCGTGATGGCTGTGGCGACGATCAGGCGGTCGGCGGGAGCGCCGTGGAATGCGGGCAGGCGGCAACTGGCGATGCAGATTGCCGGCGAGATTGGCTCCAGTTCCACGGGGGCGGTAAGGTTTGTTGAAATCCAAACATCCAGATCGGGGGCGAGTTCCAAGCGGCCTTTTTCAGCCAGCATCGAAACCTCCCAAACAGCAATGGCAGAGACAATGCAGCGACCGCGGAAGGATGCCGCAGCGCGGGCTTCGGGCGCTCCGGCGCTGATCCAGACCCAAGCGTGCGTATCGAGGACCGCAGCTCCTATTTTATCAAGATGCCGCATTCCAGGTTTCACCCGTACTGGTGAGGTCGCCCAGGATTTTGGTCGTGTTGGAAGCTCGCCCGAACAGTGGAGTGCCTGTTCCGCCTGTAAAGGGAATCACCTCGGCGGCGGCGCGGCCGTACCGGGTAATCACCACGCGCTCCTTTTTGTTCGCGACGTCTTCAACAATCGCGAGGCACTTCGCTTTAAACTCGGACACGCTCAGTTCCATTTTTTTTGACTATAGAGTGACCACTTCCAAAAGGCAAATGGTCAGCGGCAAGGGTTCTGGAAAGAACTACAAGCAGGGTGCACCCAGAGTGGCCCCCCCCGTCGGCCGCATTACCGCCCATGTCAAACAAGCTGTCAGCATCCGGCTGAGAAGCGCCGGTGCCCGTCTCGGGTGTGTGTATCATTGTTGCCTTGGGTGGGTGGGAGACGGGGTTCCCCCCTACGGAAAAGCGGATGCAAACCCCGCAGGAGGACTGCATAGAGGCCGCTCGGGTTACTTTGAGGGGGCAGGAAGGGGAGGGCTTTTCAGGATCCGGTGGGGGGCGCCTGCAGGTTTGCCAGGAGCCGCTCGGCGGCGGTCGTCCCGTTGAGCCACGCGGACTCGACCCGCGAATCGCTCGCGGCGTCGCCCGCGTACGAGACTCCCTCCGGAAACGCGGGGAGCGTCAACGGGCGTGCGAGTCTTGAGAAAAGCCAGCGGTGCGAAAAGTGCGAGTCAAAGTGCGCAGGCGAAATCCCCCAGGCCGGCTCCAGTTCCGCGCGCAGCTGGGCGCCCCACTCCTGCGGGTCGCCGTCCCAGTGGAGGCGCGAAAATTCAGCCGTGGCGTGCAGGACCAGAACGGTGCGCCCCGGTTGGATGCGGGTGGCCTTGTGGTTTTCGCAGGCGGACCAGCGGAGGCCGCCGCCGGGGGAGTGTGCCAGACCGTACCGGTCCGGAGTGCGGCCCAGCCATTCGCCCCAGTAGCGGACGAGGAGGGTCAGGCAGGGTTCATAGGTTTCGGGTGCGTCCAGAGACACGCCGAAGAGGGCCGCGCTCTGGGGCAGCGGGGCGGTGGTGAGGACCCGGTCAAAGGGCTCCCCGCAGACCTGCCAGCCCCCGGCCAGCGGCTCGGGAGGAGGAACGGGGGTTTCAAACCGGATGTCGAGCCCTCCGGCCAATGCGCGTGCCAGCCGGTTGTTTCCTTCGCGGTGGTAGTAGCGTTTTTTCTCGGGGAACGGGCGCCCGTTTTGGTTGAGAAGCGGCGCTTCGATGGGATGTACCACGAGCTGAGCGCTGGCGCGAATGGCGCGCGCGAATTCGCTGGAGCCGACCGTGAAGTACTGGGCGCCGTGGTCCACCACGTCGCCGTTCCAAATACGGGTGGCGCAGCGGCCGCCGTAACTACGCGACTTTTCGAAGACGACGGTTTCGCACCCCGCGGCGCGGAGGGTTTGGGCAGCGGCGATGCCGGCGAGTCCTGCGCCAAGGATGGCAATGCGTGGGGTGGGCACGGGAGTCTAGGCCTGGGGTGGGGAGGCGACCACGCGCGCCACCAACTGGGCGCGCAGGCTTTCGGGAATGGGGGCAGCCGCCAGCCGGCCTCCGGCGGGATCCAGCTGCGCGTGGACCGCCACGGTTTCGCCGCGGGCGGCCACTTCGCCGTCGGCAGCGCGCCGGATGGTGAAGGTGTAGCGCACCGAGCGGGTGCGCACCTCGGCGACGGAGAGGACCACCTCGATGCTTTCCTCAAAGCGCAGGGGTTTGGAGTAGTCGCAGCTGACTTTGAGCCGGGGCCAGCCGGTGGAATGCCCCGCTTCGCTCGTGTGCACCGAGTGGCCCAAAGACCTGAGGAAGGCGTGTTCGGCCGACTCCATCCAGCGGAAGAAGTTTGCGAAGTGCACGATGCCGGCCATGTCGGTTTCGGCAAACTCGACCCGGCGCTGGTGTGTGAAGTCAAAGCCCATGCGGCGATCAACGCACGGCGGTACCCGCCGGCAAAGCACTTTCGGCCGTACGCCCCTCCCGAAGGCCGCGCGCCGACAGCTCCAGAAACCGCTCAGCCATCCGCGCCATGGAGTATTCGCTGTGGACGGCTTTCAGGCCCGCCCGGCTGAACGCGGCCGACCGTTCCGGATCGAGGAGCAGGGATTCCCAGGCCTCGGCGAAGGCCTCTGGTGTCCGCCCCTTTACAAGAATCCCCGCGCCGGACGCCTCCAGAATCTCGGGGAACGCAGCTTCGTTGGGCTGGACCAGCGGCACTCCGCAGGCCATCGCCTCCAGTAGGTAGAGCCCGAAGGCCTCCCCGTAGGAGGCCGGCACGCTCAGCAGGCTGAGGCTGCGCAAAAAACCGATCTTTTCCTCCCGCGAAACGCTCGGCAGAAAATCCGCCTCGCTCAGCAGCCCTGCCTCCGCCAGACGCGCTTTTTGCTGCTCCAGAAAAGGCGCGTCCGACTCGGTCATCGTGCCGGCGCAGCGCAGGCGCACCCCCGGCACACGCCCGCGGCGGCGCAGTGCGATGAAGCCTTCCACCACGGTCGCAAGGCCCTTGCCCTGAGTGAAACGGGCCAGGTAGCCGATCGCAGGCGGACCGGCCGGTGCGGCCGCTGGGCCGTAGCCGTCCAAGGCCATTCCGTTGGGGATGACCTCCACGCTCCCCGGGCGCAGCGCCAGCCGCCTTTCCATGAGCCCGCCGAAAAACCGGCTGGGCGCCGACACGCCGTCCAGCTCCGCGAGGCGCCGCCCCATTTCCAGCCACGCCTCGGCGCGCCAGGGTTCGGGCAGGCTGTCCAAAAAACTGTCCTCCCCCTGCAGCGAGCAGAACACCGGGACCCCCGTTTCCTTGCGGATGCGGCGGGCGACCCCCGCGAGCAGGCCTGTGGACAGCCAGATCGCGTCGGGCCGCTCCCCGCGCTGGATCCATTCGACGAGCTTGTCGATCTCGCGGTTTTGAGCGCCCTCCTCGCCCTGGAGCATGGAGACGGTGATGGCGCCGGTGTCGCCTCCCTGGGTCATGCCGGCGAAGCGGCCGAGCATTTTGAGGATGGCGGGATGGTCGACGAGGTGGTCCAGCCAGCGGGGCGCGGTGCGAAACCAGGCGAAGCGCTGCTGGAGGTACACGTTGAGGCCCCCAAACAAAACCGGGGCGTCCGGGGAGGCCGCCGATTCCTCAAGGGTGAGGGGCAGGTAGAGGGGCAGCAGGAAGGCGTCGTGGCCGGTGGCGCAAAGCTGCTTGGCGAGGGCGTTGTCGCGCATGCAGACGCCGCAGTAGTAGCTTCCGGTGCCGGGGGTGAGAAAAAGAAGCTTCATGTTCGGGGGGAACTTGTTCAGGGGGCGGTCACTCCGGACTTCTCGGCGGCCTTGACCTCGTCCCACAGTTGGTCGAGCGCCTCCAGTGGCGAGCCCGCCATCCCGATGCCGCGCTTGCGCGCCAGCTCCTCCACGCCGCGGAAACGGCGCCCGAATTTCTGCGTGGCGCCGCTGAGGGCCACCTCGGCATCCACCTCCAGCTTGCGCGCCAGATTGACCACCGCGAACAGAAGGTCGCCCAGTTCCTCCTCCATGGGCAGGCCTGCCTGCATATCAGCCTCCACCTCGGCGAGTTCCTCCCTGATTTTCTCGAGCACTGGCTGCGCCTCCTGCCAGTCAAAGCCGACCTTGGCGGCACGCTTCTGGATTTTGGCGGCGTACTGCAGTGCCGGTAAGCCCGGGGAAACCCCGTCCAGCGCCGACTCCGCCGCCGCGCCCCCGCGTTCCTGCCGTTTGATCTCCTCCCAGCGGACCAGCACTTCGGCGGAATCCGTGGCGCTTTCGCCGGCGAACACGTGGGGGTGCCGGCGCACCAGTTTCTGGACGATGCCGAGGGCCACGGCGTCAAAGGCAAAGCGGCCCTGCTCCTCGGCGATCTGGGCGTGAAACACCACCTGCAGCAGCAGGTCGCCGAGTTCCTCGCGCAGGTTGGCGTCGTCTGCGGCGTCAATGGCGGCAGTGACCTCGTAGGCCTCCTCCAGCAGGCCGGCGCGCAGCGAGGCGTGGGTTTGTTCCTGGTCCCAGGGACAGCCGTCGGGGGCGCGCAGGGCGGCGACGATGGCGCGCAACTGGTCGAGACCGGGAAGGGACGCATCGGGCGGGGACTGGAGCGGCATAGGTCTCCAGCTTAGACCGCCCCCCGGGCCGGTTGCCAGTCCGCACCTCGGGGCTGCGCCGCTGCACCGACGTGCCGGTTGGGGGATTGGCGATTGCGGGGCGGGGGCCGGCGGGTTTTGTTTGGGATGTCTCTTTCGAGAATCCTCATGGCTCAATTTTCCCGTTACCTTGGAGTCGACTATTCCGGCGCCCGGACACCGACCTGCAGCCTGCCTGGGCTGCGGGTTTACTCGGCAACCCCGGCGGACGGGCCCGTGGAAGTCCAGCCCCCGCCCAGTCCGCGGAAGTATTTCACGCGCCGAGGGCTGGCAGAATGGCTGGAAAGGGAGCTGCTCGACGGTCCGCCGACGCTTGTCGGGATCGACCACGCATTTTCATTTCCCCTTCGTTATTTTGAGGTCCACCGGATTCCGCCGGACTGGCAGGCGTTTCTGGAGGATTTCCAGCAGCACTGGCCCACCGATGGACCCAACATGTATGTCGAGTTCATCCGGGACGGAATGTACGGCAGGGGAGCCGAACGCACGGGGGCGGCGCGCTGGAGGCGGCTGACCGAAGAGCGCGCCCGGGCGAAGTCAGTCTTTCATTTTGACGTGCAGGGAAGCGTGGCCAAGTCGACCCATGCCGGCCTGCCCTGGCTGTTGTACCTGCGGCGGCAGCTTGGAGCGCGGGTGCACTTCTGGCCCTTTGACGGCTGGACGCCGCCGCCCGGGGTTTCGGTGCTGGCCGAGGGCTACCCGGCGCTCTGGAGCCGGACCTTTCCAAGCGAGGAGCGCAACGGGCACCAGCAGGACGCCTACAGCGTTGCCCGGTGGATGCGGGAGCGGGACGCTGCGGGGGAACTTGGCGCGCAATTCGAGCCTGCGCTGAACTCCGCCATCCGGAGTTTGGCGGAGCTGGAGGGGTGGATTCTCGGCGTTGCCTGAGGGGCGCGGTCTGGTGGCTTGTTCACAGTGGGTCGCCCGGGAAACGGGCAGGGATCCACAGATGAGGCAGATGCCACAGATGTTTTTTTAGGGGCTCCTCTGATCTGCTGAATCTATGAAATCTGCGGATCCAGCTCTGAGGAGGTCGTTTACGGGTTCAATTGACCGCAAATGCGCCCTAGCGTGACCAGGAGGGCTCGGAGATTTTGCCCAGATTCGAAGCGATGGTGGTGCGCTGGAGGGTGACGATGTCCAGCATCACTAGGGAGCCGCCCTGGCCGTACACGAGGTGCCGGGAGTCGGGGCCCCAGGCAGGGCTTTGCCCCTCCCCGAGAACACGGACCTGACCCGAGGGAAATTCGATGATGGCCACGTTAAAACTTCCTCCGCTGCGCACGTTGAAGGCCACCTTCCGGCCATCGGGCGACCAGTTGGGTTCGGTGTTGTAAGAATGGCCCGTCCGGATCTGGGCGGGCGAACCGCCGGAGGAGGAGATCCGGTAGAGCATCGGGCTTCCCCCTGAGTCCGAGGAAAAGACGATTTCGCGGCCGTCAGGCGACCAGGTCGGGCCGCTTTCGACTCCGGAAGTCATCGTGAGCCGCCGTGCCGAACCGCCGCCGGAATCCGTTACGTACAGCTCCGGGTTGCCATCCTTGCTGAGGGTGACCGCAAAACGGCCGCCGTCGGGGGAATAGGCGGCGCCGGAGTTGGTGCCCGGATACTTCATGATGCGGCGGCGGGAACCCGAGCCGAGGTCGATTTCGTACACATCGGCGTACCCGCTCTGGTAGCCGGTGTAGGCAAGGCGCTTGCCGTCGGAGGAGAGGCGAGGGGAGACGCTCAGGCGGCCGTCGTTGGTTTGCTGGACGGTGTTGGAGCCGTCGGCGTCGATGGTGTAGACTTCCTTGTGGCCCGAGCGGGTCGCAACAAAGGCGATGCGCGAGCCGGCGATGCCCTTGGAGCCGGTGAGCGCCTCGATGATGTCGTTGGCGAACGCGTGGGCTTGGGCGCGGGCGTTGCCCGAGTAGGAGCGCTCCAGGACGGTGCGGGCACCGCGTTCGGAAACCAGACCGCGCAGGGAGGAACCCGAGGAGGTGCCGCTGATTTGAAAACTGCCCGTGTTGGGGCCGCCCACGGAAAGGGCCCCGGACATCTGGAGGTCCTTTTGCAGGATTTGCGAGATGGTCGCACCGTCGGCCCCTCCGATGCCGTTGAGGCCCACGCCGATTTTGTCGCTCTTGGTGATGGTGATCACCGGCGAGTCTTCGGCGTGTAGCCGCGGGGTGGCGCACAAAACGAGGCCGGCGGCGGCGCAGGCGGCTGCGTTATGGAGAAGCTGGATGCCCAAGGAGCGAGGGGAGTGGCGCTGGCCGGGGCGGGTGGAAGACGGGGTCGATTTCATGGAGGCGGTCGTTGGGGCAGTCGGCTGGAATGTAGTTAAAACGCCCGAGTTTCCAAGCCGATTGCGAGAGAAGTCCTGTGATTGGGGCGGCGGAGGGTGGCAAAAAAAACAGCGCCGCAGCCCCCAAGGGAGCTGCGGCGCCGTGCCTGCCGGTACGTTCACCCGCTGCCGGGAGGAGCCGTTACTCCTTTTCCACGCCGCTGTTCCAGTATTTCTGGAGGTCCTGGGGCGCCGGAGTTTCCAGCGGACGGACGACGCGGAAGCCAAGGAACTGGGCGTCCGTGTGGTACCAGATGCTCTTTGGGAACTGCGGATCCTGAATTTTCCAGTCCGGATCGGAGAAGCGTCTGTGGGCGACGCGGAGCTTTTCGGCGGAATCATCGTCCCAGGCCCCGCCGCGGGCGACGTGGGGGTAGGGTTTGGTGGCCTTGACCCAAGGGCTCTTGGCGTCCCCGCTGGCGTAGGCGGTGGGGGAATACTGGTCCAAGGTCCATTCCATCACGTTGCCCAGAATGTCGTGCAGTCCCCAGGGGTTGGGCTTTTTGCGGCCGACCTTCTGGTACTTGCCGTCGCTGTTGTCGGCAAACCAGCAGTAGTCGCCGGCGGCGGCGGAGTCGTCGCCCCAGAAGTAGGCGGTCGCAGTGCCTGCGCGGGCCGCGTATTCCCATTCGGCCTCGGTGGGCAGGCGGTAGAAGTGGCCGGTCTTGGCGCTGAGCCATTCGCAGTACTTGTTGGCGGCGTGCTGGGTCATCGAGATGGCGGGGAAGCCGTCCTTGCCCATGCCGAAGCTCATTTCCACGTAGGGCTGGGTTGGGCGGGAGGAGGCGTCGGTGAGGTCGTTGAGCTTGGCTTCCACCTGGCGGCCGGCGCGGATGCGCTTTTCCTCGGTCGGATACATGAAAAGTTCGAACTCGTTCCAGGTCACCTCGCACTTGCCCATCCAAAAGGGGGCGATTTCCACGGAGCGCTGCGGGCCTTCGTCCGCGTTGCGGCCGGCTTCGCTTTCCGGGCTGCCCATTTTGAATTTACCTGCGGGGATGGGAAGCATTTCAAAGACCACCTCGGTACCGTTGATGGTCTCGGAGTAGGGCTTCATGTCCTTTGCCGGAATGGCGGGGGATTTGGAAGTGATGCGGGCGTGGATATCCACGACGAGAGCGGTTTCGTCCACCTTGGAGTACTCCTCTTTTTTCTTGGAGATGAGTGTCAGCTCATCCGGCCACTGGGCGCCTTCCTCGATCCAGGCCTTGATCATTGCGGCGACTTCCTTGGGGAGCGGGCCGCCCTTTTTCTTCGGAGGCATGAGCAGGTCGTCGTCATCGGGCAGCACCATGGTCGTGTACATGGGGCTTTTGTCCGCCTTCCCTGGGACGAGCGCGGGGCCGTTGTCGCCCGAGGCAAGCGCCTGCTTGCGCGTGTCCAAACGCACCCCCCCCTTTACGTTACCCTCGCGGTGGCAGGAGACGCAGTTGTTTTCCAGCACGGGCTGGACGTCTTTTACAAAATCCACAGCGGCCTGCGCGGTGAACCCTGCGCCGGGAAGAACCAAGGAGGCGATGGTGGTGAGTCGGGACGGGAATTTCATGGAATGTTGAATCTGAGCGGGCTTGGGCGGGGGAAGTCAAGTGGAGCAACCTCACAGAGGCGCTGGCTTTGGCGGAAAAATAGGATAACTTTGCTTCTGGCCCTTCTGGAATCGTATTTCGATTTTTCGGCAGGGCACACTTTCTGCATGTCATCCGCCTACCCGAGTCAGGCTCCAACAAGCGTCTTCCCCCCCCCGAAAACTCAAGTCTTTGAAAAAAGCCATGGCATTTGAAGTGCATTACGACTGCCAGCGCTGCACCGCCTGCTGCCGCTGGCCGGGCCAGGTGAAGATTGGGGAGCCTGAAATCCAGGCAATGTCCGCGCTGCTGGGTTTGGAAACGTGGGCATTCATCCAGCAGTACACCCGGCTCAGGCCCCAGCGGGACGGCCTTGCGCTGCTGGACAAGCCCAACGGGGAGTGCATTTTTCTCGAAGGGCGCGACTGCCGCGTCCAAGACGCCAAGCCCGTCCAGTGTCAGGGCTTTCCCAACACGTGGAACTTTCCAGGCTGGCGTTCGGTCTGCGAAGCCGTTCCCCGGCTCAAGAAAGGGGAGGCCCCCCGGTTGGAGGGCGGCGCATGAAGAAACGTGCTTTCAATACTTTCCGGGGCTTCACCCTTTTGGAGATCAGTTTGGTGGTGGTGATCGGCTTTATGATGCTCAGCCTCGCCACCCCCACCATCCGCGGCCTCTTTGCCGAGCAACGGTTGCGGGACCGGATGCACCAATTCGAGGAGTTTGTGCACAGGGCAGGGGCGCTGGCAAAATCCTCTCGCGGGGAGGTGCGTCTGATCTGGGAAAAGGAGGGCATTCGCATGGTGACCGAAGGCCGCCCGGAGCCGGGAAGTCTGCTGGCCAATGCAGAAGCCTCATTGGAGGATGGGTCGGCCGGTGAATTTTTCGCCGTGGACAAGAACGAGGATTTTTCTTTGGTCCGGGTGGCGGCGCGGGACAAGGAACCGCTGGCGGAGTGGAGTTTCTGGCCTCAGGGCGTGCGGGAGCCTGTGGAGATCTACTACAACGGGGCCGGCGGGCGTTGGGCGCTCCGGTTCAATGCCCTGGTACCCGAGCCGCAGGAACTGAGCGTGGAAACGTACTAAGGTGTGTTTGCGGTCAGTAAACCAATAAGCCTATTATCCAGAGATGTATCCGCAGATGTCACAGATTTAGCAGATGAGAAAAGTTATTAAAAACATCCGCTAATGCATTTTTCATCTGTGGACATGCCCGTCATCTGTGGATCACTGGCCGTTCTATGGGCGGGCAGCGAAAAGATACCCAGCGTGAACACGCTCTAGGCGATGAACCAGGAAAAGCCCCAGCAGAAGCCTCGGATGGCGAGGCGCTCCAACACCGGCGTGTCATGGCGGTCGCGCCGGCACGCCCCGGGCTTCATCCTGCTCGAGGCGATGATGGCCACGGCGATTTTTGCAATAGCGGTGCTGGCCCTGGCCCGGTGCATAGAGTCGGGCATCCAGTCTGGGGTGATCCTGAAGGAGGACGCCCGTGCGCAACGGGCGTTGGTCAACTGGTTTCGGGAGCTGGATGCGGGCGCGCAGCCGTATTCCGACGGACAGAGCGTCGAATTGAAGCGGGAGTTTACGGGGATGCGCATCCGGCAGTCGGTGACCCCTTTGGAATTGGTGGACCAGAACAAGTACGTGGTGGATGGGATTTTGGAGGTGAACCTGGAGCTCAGCTGGCTCAACGGCGGCGGGGTGAAGGCGGTCAAGCAGCTCAAGTTTTATGCTTATCCAACTGGGGACGAGCGGCTCCGTCGCTGATGAGGAGTCTTTAGAGGTCAAACCGGTCAAACTTTATGCTGATTCAACCTGGGGCTAGTGTGAGGGTGTCCAGCGCGGTCTTGCTGAAAAGGCGGCCCGCGGGCTTCACGCTTTTGGAAATCATGGTCGGGGTGGGCGTGCTGGGGATGCTGTTGATCTCCATGTACCAGTTGGTGGGCACGCAGTTGCTGGCGCTCCAGACGACACGGGAAACCCAGGTGGAGGCGGTCGCCATGCAGGGCCTCGTCCGGTACGTGCAGGGGGTTCTGGCGGGGCTGTCCCTCAAGCAGGAAGAAGGCCTGCGCGGGGTGCACCACGTCTACGGCAGGGTACCCGCCGATGAGCTCCATTGGACCTCCCGCCCGGGCATGGGCCTGCTGACCTCGGCAGCCGCGGACGAGGATTACTTGGTCACCCTTACCATCCAGCCGCGCACCTCCACCTCGCGCCGCCAGGACCTGGGAATCCGCCGCTGGCTGAAGGGTGAGCTCGAGACCTCCTACGAGTGGATCACACTGCTGCCAGACATCGTGGCGCTGGAGTTTGCCTATTACGATCCCACTCTAGATCTTTGGCTGGAGGAGTGCAGGAATGCGCGGCCTCCGCTGGTGCGCATGAAGGTGTGGCGCAGGGAAGGGGATCCCTTTGAGATAGTACTGCCGGTGCCGTCTGCACGCATCCGCCAATTGCAATGAATGCTTCTCTGAAACAAGCGGCGACGGAACGAAGTGGGGCGTCCGGGGGAGGCTTGAGGCGCCGGGCGTCGCGTCCGGGGGGCTCGGCGCTGCTCGCGGTGTTTTGGTCGATTATGGTGTTGACCCTGGCGATTTCGGGTTGGTTTTTCTGGCTGCAGCAGCGGGTGCAGGAGCACGGGGAGGACGCGCGGGGGGCGGAGGCGATGGCGATGGCGTACTCGGGTTATGCGGTGGCAAGCCACCCGAAGGTGGACCGGTACAGCTCGCTGCTGCAGGCGGAGCCGCTGCCTGGGATGGGCTACCGGGTGACGATTGAAAGTGAGGGGAAAAAGATCAACATCAAGGTGATGCTCGCTCAGATCCTCAGTGACGAAAAAAAAGGTCTCCTTCAGTTTTCTGAAGCATACAAATTTTTGAACCGCTGGCTGGAAGAGGTGATTGGCGTAGAGCCCGACGCCAGAGCGCGGCTCATGGACTGCCTCCTTGACTATGTGGACGGCGATACCCTCACCCGCCTCAACGGTCAGGAGGACTCCCCCACCTACCATCCTACCAACCGCCCGATTGAGAACTTGGACGAGCTCAAGCGCATCCCCGGGCTGGAACCCCTTACCAACTCTACGGGGTGGAAGGATTCGTTGACGCTCTTGAGCATCGGTCCGCTGGATCTCATGGAGATTCACGAAGACCTGATGATCCTGCTGCCAGGTTTTGGTGTAGCGCAGGTGCAGCAGGTGCTAAGGACACGCGCAGGAGCGGACCAGGTGCCGGGCACTGAGGACGACAGAGGCATGGTGAGTGCCGTGCAGAAGTACTTCGACGGCATGAATCTTACCAAGGAACAAAAATCATTGGCAAAGGTCGGGAATGAGCCGACAGAACGCTGGGTTTGTGAGGGCTACTCAGGAAAAGTCGTTCGACAACTGCAGGTGGTTGTACGAAAATCAACCGGGGGCACAGCCAAAACACAGATACTTTCTTGGATCGAATGAAAACCCGCAACAGCGCAGTGGTAGCGCAACTGGCTCCGGCCCCCGAAGGATGGCGGGCGGAGGCAGCGGGCGGCGTGTGTGCGGGTGCAACGATCGCAGAGGTTTGCGACAAGCTGCCTTCCGGCATTGGGGTATCCCTGCTGCTGCCTTCGAGCGCGATTGTCACGGAACGCTTTGTTTTGCCTGAGGCGCCGCGGGAAGACTTGTTGGCGATGGCCCAATTGCAGTTGGAAAAATTATTGCCCTACACTGCGGAAGATTTTGTCTTCGATTTGGAGGAACTGGGCCCCGCAGAGGAAGGGGTGCGGGTGCTCGCGGTGACGGTGCCCCTTGCTGAGTTAAAGCGGTGCGCCGAACCGCTCCGTGCCTCCGGGCGTCCGCCCGCCGAGGTGGGCGTGTTCGCCGTCCAGGTGGCCCGCAGTTTTGCCGGGCAGGGGGTCGTGCTTGCCTTGTGGCTGGAATGTTCCAGCCCCGTGCTGATGGTGGCTGTGGATGGCAAGTTGGTCTGGCTGGAGGGGCTCCTCACTGAAGGGGCCGCGCCCGATCCTACAGAAATCGAGCGCAGCCTGCTGGGGGCTGAATTGGCGGGCGCGCTGCCGGGGCCTGTGACTTTGGCCCGTGTCAGCGTGCCCGAATGGGTGCCGCAGGTGCGGGAGGTTCTTCCGGGAGTGCCGGTGGAGGACGCCGCGATTACGCCGGTGGCCGAGATTTCTGGCAACTGGGTGCCGGCCTCCTGGTCGGCGGAAGAGCAGGGCCGCCAGCAGCAGGGCCGTTTTGTGAACCGTTTGCAATGGGCCTTCACCGCCTACGCAGCGGTGCTGGCACTGGGCTTTGGCTGGCTGGCCTTCGAAAAAAAGAAGGTGGGCAAGATGGATTCGGAAATAGCGGATCTCCAGCCCAAGGTGGAGCTTTCCAACGCGCGCCAGACGAAATGGCGGACGCTTGCGGCTGCTGTTGAGCCTTCCCGTTTCCTTGTGGAGATCCTGCACCAGATCGCCCGCAGCATCGGTGCGGCGGATATCCGCATTACGGAGTTTCAGATGAGCACTAAAGAGTTCGCCTTTTCGGGGGAGGCCGCAAACGTGGCGGAGGCCATTGAATACGTCGGAAGGCTGCGCAAGGAGCCTGACCTTGGAGGGTTCAAGATTGACTCGCCCAACCCCAACATTCTGCCCAACGAGCGGGCGCAGTTTCGTGTGAGCGGGCGGGTGGAATTGCCGGGGGCCAGACGATGAAACTAAGCGAGCTGTCTCGAAGTGAAAAGCGGCTGGTCGGCATCGTCGCGGTGCTGGTGACGGTGCTGCTCAACGTGGTGGTGTTCCAGTTTTTTGCCAAGACGCGGCTGCAGCTCAACACCCAGCTTGCGCAGAAGACGACCTTGGTCGGCAGCCTGCGCGAACTGGAGGCGACCGCACCCCTGTGGGAGCAGCGGGCGCAGTGGCTCCAGAAGGTCCAGCCCAAGCTCGGAAGCGAACAGACCGAGGGGAACGCCCTCCTGACGTTCCTGAAGGAAAGCGCGTCCAAGCACGGCCTGACCCTTGCAAAGCAGCAACTCGCCTCCGCCAAGACAGACGGCGGCATCACCGCGGTGCCCGTGCAGTTTGAATTCAAGGGCCCTTGGCGCGGCGTCTGCGCCTTCTTTGCAGAGTTGCAGGCGCCTGATCGCTTTCTGGTGATCCAGCAGTCCCGCATGCGGGTGGATCCCTCGGATGCCACGCAGATGCTGTGCGACTGTACCGTCGCCAAATGGTTCGCCGCCCGCTGATGAAAGCTTCACCCCCGGATTCCGCCTTTCCCCTGGCTTGCGCAGCAGTGCTTTTCTGCGCCGCCGGCGCACTTTTTGCGCAGGACTCCGTCCCCGCGCCCGCCGAAACCGGCGTTGCCTCGGAAGAGCTCTCCGTTGCTGCGGAGCTTCCCGAAAAGGCGGCGAAGGTGCCCCCGGCAAAGGCCGCCGGAGCGGACCTTCCCCAGGCGTTTCCTCTTTCGCGTTATTCGGCCCTGCTGGAGAAATCCCCCTTTGCGGTGGCGACAGCCGCTCCGGAGGCTGCGCCGCCGGCGGAAAACTTCTCCACCAACTTTGTCATCACCGGCCTTGCAAAAAACCGGGGAGCCGATGGCAAGGAAGTCCACACCGTCTTTGTGCGTTCGCGCGATCTTTCCACCCGATTGGTTCTGACTGGAGACAAGCCCAGCGACGAAGGGATTTCAGTTGTTTCAGTCGAGGAGGCTGCCGTGGCGGCCAGATCGGTGGTTATCCTCAAAAAGGGCTCCGAGACGGGGCGGGTCGAATTTGACCAGGCAGCTTTGGCCGCGAGCGGAGGGGGAGGGCAGCCGCCTCCCGCTGCTCCGCAACCGGGCAAGTCCGGGGTCCCGGGCAGCAAGGCGCCTACTTCCTCGGCCGCACGGCCTGCAATCCCTCGGCCCGGGATGAGTGGCGTGCCTCGGCCTGGAGCCTCCCTGACCCCGCCGGCCTCAGGCGCCCCCAACACCGCCCCCGGTGGACAGGAGTTACGCCGTCGTTTGCGGCCCATCCAAGGCGCCCCCGGATCGGCTCCAGAGCCGCCGTAAGCCGAGAAGCTCAGGGCGTGCCGCCAAAAAAGAGCAAAAATTGGCGACTCGTGACTTCCGGTGTGTCAGCGGCGAACATACAGCGGTCTATCCGCAGATGTCGCAGATATACCCAGATGTCAGAGGGTTAGGAGGGTTGGGAGGGTTGGGAGGGTTGGGAGGGTTGGGAGGGTTGGGAGGGTAGCCCTTCAGGATCCTCTATAAATATCTGAGTCATCTGAGACATCTGTGGATAACTTCCCGGTCCCTGTTGAGTCCGCGGAAGGTTTTCCCCCGGGAGCATGTCCTATCCTTTGAGGGTCGCGATGGCGCTGGCCATGTCCGGCTCCCGGAAAACCGAGGTGCCCGCCACCAGAGTGTCCGCCCCCGCGGCTACCGATTGTGCCCCGGTTTCTGCATTGATTCCGCCGTCGACTTGGATCCGGTAGGAGAGGTTTTTCTGGGAGCGGAGGCGCGCCGCAGAGCGCACTTTTTCCAGCATGGCCGGCTGGAACGCCTGGCCGCCGAACCCAGGTTCCACCGTCATCACCAGAACCAAATCCACGGAGTCCAGATGCGTCTCGATCGCTGAAAACGGGGTGCCGGGACGCAGCGAGATGCCGCAGGTGCACCCGGCGGCACGGATGGCCCGCAGGGTGGCGGACACGTCACAGTCCGACTCCACGTGGATGGTGATATTGCGTGAGGTTTTAGTAAAGCGGCCCAGATAATGGTCGGGCCGGGAAATCATGAGGTGGGTGTCGACCGGGATTCTGGCGGCCGCAGCGCTGGCTTCCACAAAGGCGGGGCCGAAGGAAATGTTGTCTACGAAATGGCCGTCCATGACGTCGAGATGGTGCCAGTCTGCACCCGCTGCCTCGGCGCGCCGGATTTCGTCATGAAGGTGGCCAAAATCACAGGCCAGAAGGGAAGGCGCTACGAGAACAGGATGCATCGGGTGGGAGGGTGGCTGTTTGGCTCGCCGAGAGGCCAGCGGAAAATAGTCCGGCAGGTCAAAAGAAAACGAGGCTTACCGGTGCGGGGCGGTGTGCTCGGCGGTAGGCAGGGCTTTGGCGCAGGGAGCTTCGGGGCTTGGTGTCGCGCTGAAAAAAAGGTGTACAGAATCAAGTTTCAGAGCTAATCCTACACGCCCGCTGCACTCCAATTCCTGGGTAGCTCAGTGGTAGAGCGATCGGCTGTTAACCGATTGGTCGTAGGTTCAAGTCCTACCCCAGGAGCCAGCTGTTTTCCGAAGGCCACTTTGGCTGGCCTGTTTCGGCAAAGCAACTTACGGACTCTGACTAGGGCCTCCGATCGGTGCCTTTGCCCTGCCGAGGAACCCGTCTTTGCCAAACCACGGTGGTTCCCGGTTGCCTCGACCAAAGCTGGTGTTTGATGGCTTTATTTACCGCGCCAGCGGGCCTTACATAGGCGCTTATGAGAAGAGCCCTCCCCCTGGTCGCCCTGTTCTGCGGGATGTCCGTATTTTCGGCCGTCGGAGCCGAGAAGCGTCCGCCCAACATCGTGCTGCTTTATTCCGATGACATTGGTTGGGGAGACCTCGGTTGTTACGGCTCCAAGGTCATCCCCACTCCAAATCTGGACAAGCTCGCAGCTCAGGGCACGCGCTTCACCTCGGGGTATTGCACCTCCGCCACCTGCACTCCGTCCCGTTACTCTCTGCTGACCGGGGAGTACGCCTGGCGGCGCCAGGGGACCGGCGTGCTGCCGGGGGATGCCCGGTTGATCATCAAGCCCGGCAGGCCCACGATGGCGGCAAGCCTCGCAAAACTGGGTTATGCCACCGGTGTCGTGGGCAAGTGGCACCTGGGTCTGGGCGCCGGCGTTGTGGATTGGAACCAAAAGATTGAGCCGTCCCCCAACCAGATCGGCTTCACCTATTCCTTCATCATGGCCGCCACCGGTGATCGCGTGCCGACGGTCTTCGTCGAGGACGGCTCCGTTGTCGGGCTCGATCCAAAGGATCCGATCGAGGTCAGTTACAAAGCTGGGTATGCAGGGGATCCCGACCTGGGCTCGGAAGCCGAGCGCGCAAAGCTAAAAATGGACTGGTCCCACGGCCATAACATGGCACTGGTCAACGGCGTTGGCCGTATCGGTTGGATGAAGGGAGGGAAGGCTGCGGTGTGGGAGGACGAGACAATGGGGGACACCTTCGCCGAGAAGGCGTGTGCCTTTATCGCGCACCACAAGGACAAGCCGTTCTTTCTCTATTACGCCTCGCACGAGAATCATGTCCCCCGCGTCCATCATCCGCGCTACACTGGCAGGACCCCGCTCGGTCCTCGGGGCGACGCGGTGGTGGCGTTCGACGACCAGGCCGGGCGCATCCTCGCAGAACTCGACAAGCACGGTCTCGCCGAGAACACCCTCGTGATTTATTCCTCCGACAACGGTCCCGTGCTTGACGATGGGTACAAAGACAGGGCCGTCGAGCTCAACCGGTTGGCCGGCCACACGCCCGCCGGCCCCTTCCGGGGTGGGAAGTACAGCATCCTGGAGGGCGGCACCCGCGTTGGTTTTATTGCGCGCTGGCCGGGTCACACGCCCGTGGGCAAGGTATCCGAGGCACTCATCTCGCAGGTTGACCTGCCTGCCGTGTTTGCCCGGGTTGCCGGCGGAGATCCCGCTGAGTTTTTGAAGCTGGATTCGGTCGACACTTCCGCCGCCCTCACTGGGGGAGCCGGTCGCGAGACCCTGATCTCGAGCACACAGGCCAACGTCCTTGCGATTCGCGACGCCCGTTGGAAGTTCATACCCGCCACGGGCGCCCCGCCCAAGGGGAAGCAGGCTTCCGGGCCGCTCGTGGACTTGCTCGGGTCCGGGGAGGCGCAGGAGAACGACCGCCGTGAGAAGGCCAGTCCGCGGCTGTTCGACCTCCAGACGGATCCGGCCGAGCTCCGCAATGTTGCTGGGGAACATCCGGAAATCGTCGAGCGGCTCAATGCCGTGCTCTTGGAGCAGCGGGCCAGGGGAGTTGCGCAGCCGCTGCCGAGTTAGCGGCCGAGGGGCGAAAAGAGCACGCGATCCAGCGCCTTGCGTGTGCCTGATCGGCGCGTAGCCCGGTCTGGAGGGAGCGGGCAGGGATCCACAGATGACTCAGAGATTCACAGATGTTTTTTCTGGTTTCCGCTCATCTGCGAGATCTGAGAAATCTACGGATAAATTTAGGATAGCCGACACCCACAGAAGGTAGCGAGGCGGCCTTGTTTTGGGTGTTTTTTAGCCCCTTTATTTAGCGGGTTTGTTGTGTTATAGTTCAAATAAGAATCACCCATCACTTTATCTGGTACTTTCTTTTCATGAACCGATTCCGGTCCAGGCTGCCCTTATTGGCCTCTTTGTTAGTGGCGGCCGCTGGCGTTTCGCTGGCGGCGGCGCAGGGGGCTGAGACGAGGATTTTGGTGAGCGTGGCGGACCAGAAGATGGTGCTGCTCCAAGACGGGACGGAGGTCTCTCGTTTTCCGGTTTCCACCTCCAAGTTTGGCTTGGGCGACAGATGGGGGAGTTTTGCCACGCCGTTGGGCACGATGCAGGTGGCGCAGAAAATCGGGGACCACGCTCAGGAGGGGGCCGTTTTCAAGGAACGCCGTCTCACAGGGGAGGTGCTCCCCCCCAACGCGCCTGGCCGGGATCCGATCGTCACGCGGATCCTCTGGCTGCGGGGTTTGCAGCCGCAGAACGCCAACTGCTTCAAGCGCTGTATCTACATTCACGGGACTCCGGAGGAGCGGCTCCTCGGGGCGCCGGTGAGCTGGGGCTGCATCCGGATGCGCTCCAGGGACGTGGTTCGGGTTTTTGAGACGGTCGACGTGGGGACCACGGTGGAAGTCTTTCAGAAACCGCTGAAGGTTTTACTTAAGGAATACGCTGCGATGGTTCGTCTCGCGCAGGTCAAGGGCAGGTAGCGCCGGCGGGAGCCGCCGGCCCTGTTCATGCAGTCATGCAGTCACGCAGTCATCCGCAGTCATCCTTTGTGAGCGGCGGCCGCCCCGCCTGTTTTCTCCACCCACCCCAATGCAATTTCACCGTTTCTCCTTTTTGCAGGCCAGCCGGCTTGGGGGCGGGTTCTTTGCACTGACGTGGGGGCTTTTGTTGGGGTTGGGGCTGTGCGGGGGCCCGTGGAACAGTCGGGCCCTTGGCGCAGAGGCAGTCCGTCCCAGCGTCCCGGGCCGCAGCAACTCCGTTGCGCGCCAGCCGGCGGGCAAGGCCGTTGCGACCTACTGGCCAAAGGTCGCGACAATCGCCGCCGAGCTGATCGAAACCCAGCATTACCTGCGGCAACCCTTGGATTTTCATTTTTCCCAAAGGGCGCTGGAGCGCTATTTTGAAATTCTCGATCCCGACCGGCTCTGTCTGCTGCAAACGGATCTAGCCGAGTTCCGTTCCCGGTTTGGTTTGAGTTTTGCCGGGCGCCTGAGGGCTGGGGATTTGGAGCCGGTGCACATCGTGCACGAGCGTTTTCGGACCCGGCTCCAAAGCTATTGTGCGACGGCGGCGGGTCTTGCCGGCGGAGATTGGGAGTTTTCCTCGCCGTGGACGATCGAGCTGACGCGGGAGCATGCGCAGTGGCCGGCCGACGAGCAGGAGGCGCAGGCAGAGTGGCTTTCCCAGATTGGGGCAGACCTGCTCGGCTACCGCCTGGAGGGGATGCCCTTGGAGCGGGCCTGCGCGCAAGTGCGCAAGCGGCTTGAGAATCTGGCTAAGTCCGTGCAGCAGGACGGTCCCAAAGAGCGGCTGGCCGGCGCCCTGCTTGCACTCGCCCGCGCCAGCGACGCGCACTCCGACTACCTGACGCAAGAGGAGTTGGAGGATACAGAAAACGAACTGCGCCTGACGCGGACTGGGATTGGAGTGAGTCTGGATCCGGACCCTCTGGGGTTGCGGGTCTCGGCCTTGCTGCCGGGGGGGCCTGCCCAGCGCGATGGAAGACTGAGGGTCAACGACCGGATTGTGGCGGTGGCCGAGGAGAACGGACCGTTTCAGGAACTGGACGGGTTGCCCATGGCACAGGCGCTGGCATTGCTGCGCGGCCGGAAGGGGGCGTTGGTCCGGCTGCGGGTGGCGCCTTCACGCGGGGCAGACCCGGCGCAGCGCCTTGTGTTCGGGTTGCGGCGCGAGGAGTTGCGCAGCCGCGAGGGGGAGGCCTATGCCAAGATTGTGGAGCTCCAACCGCCTGGCAGCGGGGCGAGATTGCGGGAAGGCTGGCTGGTGGTGCCCGGGTTTTACGGGGACGATTCGCGGCCGGTTGAGAAGCGGCTGAGCAGTGTTTCGCGCGATGTCGGGGTGCTGTTGCGCAGGCTCATGGCAGAAAAAGTCGACGGGGTGGTGCTGGACATGAGAGGCAATTTGGGGGGGCTTTTGGACGAGGCGATTGAACTGGGGGGGCTTTTCTGTGGG
>CAMCIN010000022.1 GCA_945874745.1 Akkermansia muciniphila
GACAGTGAGCCACCCCCCTTCTCAGACAGACTCAGTTAGTAAGAGTCACCAGGAAACCTAAGCGACAGCTTCGATCGAACCGCCAGCGGCCTCAACCTTCGACCTGGCCGCAGCGCTTGCTGCAATCCCCTTGAAATGAAGCGCCTTGGTGATCTCACCGGTGCTCAAAACCTTCACTATGCCTTTGCGATCTGGAATCAGACCGGCAGACACCAAATGAGAGCGATCCACCGTAGCACCAGCCTCGAAATGATCGGCCACACGCCCAATATTTACGGGAAGAAAACCGGTGCGAAAACGGGTGTTACTGAATCCACGCTTAGGCATTTTTCGAAGAAGCGGCATCTGACCGCCTTCGAAGCCTAGGCGAATGGAACCGCCAGACCTCGCCTTCTGCCCTTTGTGCCCTTTACCGGAGGTCTTTCCGTGCCCGCTGCTTTCGCCGCAGCCAAGGCGCTTCGTCCGATGCTTTGCCCCTGGACGAGGCTTGAGTGTACTCAAATTCATAATCAATTCCTAATTAAGCGTGTATTGCAGCGGCAGGCAACCGGGTCATACCACGGTCCGCAAGACGGTCCTCACGGCTGCGTAGTTGCTCTAACGCAGTGAGTGTTGCCTTCACAACATTCGCGTGGTTGCTGGAGCCCATGGATTTTGCGAGAACGTCGCGAACACCCACCGCCTCCAAGACGGCACGCACCCCACCACCTGCGATTACACCGGTCCCGGGGCTCGCTGGCTTCAAAAGCACGCGCCCGCCGCCGAATTCACCATACACATCGTGGGGGATCGTCCCTTTGCAGATCGCCATGTGCACCATTGCCTTCTTAGCAGACTCCCCAGCCTTACGGATGGCTTCCGATACTTCGTTTGCCTTTCCGAAGCCACAGCCAACCCGCCCAGCCTTATCGCCGGTGACGATCAGAGCGCTGAATGAAAAGCGACGCCCGCCTTTTACAACCTTGGCGCAACGATTGATGAAAACCACTTTTTCAACCAAATCGGACTGCTCTTTTTGACGGTCCGGTTGGTTCCGGCGTCCGCGATTACCTTGAGGTGTTGCCATATAACTAGAAATTCAAACCAGCCTCGCGAGCCGCATCGGCCAGCGCCTTAACTTTGCCGTGGTAAAGGAAGCCGCCGCGATCAAACACGACCTTCTCGACGTTCTTGGCGACAGCACGCGCCGCTAACTCCTTTCCCACCCGGATCGCCGTCTCTACATTGGCCGCTACGCGACCGCCCGCAGCGAACTCCTTTTCGGTGGTGCACACGCCGGCGATCGTCACCCCCTTGGTGTCGTCGATAACCTGTGCATAGATGTTGCTCCCCGAGAAATGAACGGAAAGACGCGGGCGCTCCGGAGTCCCGGAAATACGCTTGCGAAGGCGCACATGGCGCAACTTGAGTGGTGAAACTTTTTTTGCAGCCATAACTATTGAACGGTCTTGCCTTCCTTACGCTCGATCTTCTCGCCAGTGTAGCGAACACCCTTACCCTTGTAGGGTTCTGGCGGATAGTAACCCCGAATATTGGCGGCAACCTGGCCGACCAACTGACGGTCGATGCCTTCCACCTTGACCTTGGTGTTCTCCGTGACGGTCACCTTCACACCCTGAGGGATCGGGAAGAGGACAGGGTGAGAGAACCCTAGGGAAAGATCAAGAAAGTCACCCTTCACAGCGGCCTTAAAACCGACTCCGTGGATCTCAAGAGACTTAGTAAAGCCATCCGATACGCCCGTGACCATGTTTGCCAACAGCGCTCGGCTAAGACCGTGTTTGGCCCGTACATCACGCTCTTCAGAGGAGCGCGTAACCACCAGAGTCGCCCCCTCTGTCTTAACGGAAACATTCTCAGGCAAGTGCCATGAAAGATTTCCCTTCGGCCCGGTAACATTCACAGAACCGCCCTCACTGACCTGAAGACTCACGCCTGCAGGCATACCAATTGGTTTGTTCCCAATTCGAGACATACGCGTAAAAGTACTACCAAACGAACGCTAAAAGTTCACCACCCACATTCTTACGCCGCGCTTCTCTGGAGCTCATCACGCCGGACGAAGTGGAAAGAATGGAAATGCCGATCCCGCTGAGGACCCGCGGAATATCGCCGGCACCCACATAACGGCGCAACCCAGGCCGACTCACCCGCTGGAGCGTGGTGATCACTGGCCGGTGGCCGACATACTTTAGTTCTACCTTAATGGAGGAATGCCCCCCATCAGTTGAAACGCTGTAGGAGTGCACGAAGCCCTCCTCCTTTAGAATCCGGGCAATTTCACCCTTCATCTTCGAATAAGGAGCCACAACCTCAGGCTTCCCTGCACGGGTCGCGTTACGAACGCGGGTGAGGAAGTCAGCGATTGGGTCAGACACATTGCTCATAATGACGATACCCTTGCTTGTTTAGTTTGCTGCAACCACAGCCTTCACGGGCTTGGCCTTGTCGGAAAACGGCATTCCGAGCTCAGTCAAAAGAGACTTCGCCTCGTTGTCGCTCTTGGTGCTCGTGACAATGGTCACGTCAAAACCAATATTCCGCTTGATTTTATCCAGTTCGATTTCTGGAAAGATACTCTGGTCGGACACGCCGAGCGTGTAATTCCCACCACCATCAAAAGACTTCGGAGAGATCCCGCGAAAATCGCGGATACGGGGGAGGGCCATGCGAATGAGACGCTCGAGGAACTCGTACATCCGTTCTCCACGCAGTGTCACACGTGCGCCGATGGCCTGGTACTGTCTAAGTTTGAAGTTGGCGATGCTCTTTTTAGAGATCGTCTCCGCAGGCTTTTGACCCGTGATGGTGGTCAATTCAGCCTTCGCGTCTTCGAGAGCCTGCTTTCCATCAGCCTGACTCCCGACGCAGGTGTTCACAACCACCTTCAAAACCTTCGGAATCTGGTGGACATTTGTATACCCATGCTTCGCCTGCAAGGCAGGGACAACATGGCTAACGTAAAACTTCTTGAGTGCTTCTGCCATATAAAGGTCTAGTGGGAAGCTTCCTCGACGAGCTTCAAATTACTGACGTGGATCGGGCCCTCGCGTTCGATGATCCCGCCCTCAGGGTGGGCTGCAGAACGCTTTAGGTGCTTCTTGATAATATGAACCCCCTCCACTAGGGCGCGACCAGAATCAGAAATCCCCAACAGCTTGCCTTGCTTGCCCTTGTGGTTGCCGGCAACCACCTTTACGGTGCTGCCCTTCTTGAGCTTAAATGCTGTAGACATATTAGAGGACCTCTGGGGCCAAAGATACGATCTTCATGAAGTTCTTCTCGCGGAGTTCGCGAGCGACCGGCCCGAAGATACGAGTCCCCTTGGGGTTCATATCCTTGTCGATGATCACGATCGCGTTGCGGTCAAAACGGAGATACCCACCATCTTCGCGGCGGATCGCGTGGCGTGTGCGCACAACAACCGCGCGCACGACGTCTCCCTTCTTGACAGAGCCACCTGTGCTCGCCTCGCGAATGTGAGCGGTGATTACATCCCCAACGTTCGCCACCAACGTACGCTTGCCAATGACCCCAATCATTTTGGCCATCTTCGCCCCAGTGTTGTCGGCGACATCGACCCTAGATCTTACTTGCAACATAAAAAATCTCCCTTGTATTAATGGCTGACGACCGTAACGAGTCTCCAGCGCTTCAGCTTGGAAATCGGACGGGACTCCATGATTTTCACAGTATCGCCAAGCTTGGCTGTGCTGCTTTCATCATGAGCGTGGTACCGCTGGATCCGTTTCACGATCTTACGGAAGCGCGGGTGCGGCACACGCGTGGTCGACTCGACGATAATTGTCTTCGAGTTCTTGACAGATACGACCAATCCCACACGCTCCTTGCGCTTAGCCCGCTGCTCCGCGGCGTGATCTGCGTGGGCGGCGCCCGCTGCTGTTTCGGCTGAGTGTTCCATGGTCATCGTTTACTGGCCTGCGTGCCCGCGGGCGATTGTGAGGACCCGAGCCAGCTCGCGGCGGACAGTACGGGTACGTACGGGGTTTTCCAACTGTCCAACCTGCTTCTGAATACGCAAATTGAACAACTCCTTGCGGAGTTCGGACTCGCGTTGACGCAACTCAGTAACGCCTAGCCCTTTGATTTCTTTTAACTTCATCTGTCTCTCCTGTTGGTCTTGCTAATGCTTGAACTTTGTTCGCGCTCTTTAAGCAGCAGTGCTACGCGGCGGGTGCGGCCACGTGACGAACAATAAACCTTGTACGAACAGGCAACTTGTCTGCAGCCAAACGCAAAGACTCCCGTGCGACAGACTCAGGGATGCCATCAAGTTCGAAAAGAACGTTCCCTGGACGGATAACAGCCACCCAGTACTCGGGCGCGCCTTTCCCTTTACCCATTCGTGTCTCGGGGGGCCGAGAGGTCACCGACTTGTCCGGGAACATACGAATCCAAAGCTTGCCTTTGCGCTTCATGTTCCGCGTAAGCGCCACACGAGCAGCTTCGATTTGAGTATTGGTGATCCAAGCACGCTCCAACGTCTGGAGAGCAAAGGAACCGAAATCAATCTTTGTTGTACGAGTCGCCATACCGGCGCGGCTTCCGCGCTGCGTCTTCCGGTACTTCACTCTCTTGGGCATCAAGGGCATAAAAAATTCCTTTGAAAAATGTTATCTATAAGCGAACAGACAGCGAACTATGCTGTGAGCGCCGCCGGTGCGGCTGAGCGCTCACCTCCACCGCTATCACCTCCACGGTCTCTGCGATCTTGGCGATCACCACGATCCCGATCGGGCCGCTGCTGGCCTGCGGGAGCAGCCACCTCCGTCGGGCGCCACAACCAGACCTTGACTCCAATCTGGCCATACATCGTGCGGGCCTCGTAGAACCCGTAGTCGATCGGAGCGCGGAGAGTGTGTAGAGGAATCTTCCCTTCACGGAACACCTCAGAACGAGAGATTTCCGCGCCGCCCAAACGTCCTGCACAGCGGATCTTAATTCCGATCGCGCCGAAATCCATGCTCGACTGGATGGTCTTCTTCATTGCCCGGCGGAAAGAAATCCGACGCTCGAGTTGGGTCGCAACATTCTCGGAAACCAACTGCGCGTCGAGTTCTGGAGTCTTGATCTCTTGGATGTCGATCTTCACAGACCGGCCACCATTCATACGACCGATATCCTCGGTCATCTTCTCGATCTCGGAACCCTTCCGGCCGATCACCACTCCCGGCCGGGCTGTACAGATTGTCACGCGAATGGAGTTCCACGCGCGCTCGATGACAACCTTGGAGACCGCCGCCTGGCGGAGCTTGTCCTTGATGTAACGGCGGATCGCAATGTCGCTGTGTAGAAAATCAGGGAAATCCTGAGGAGACGCGAACCAACGTGAACGCCACTCGCGGTTGACTGCCAACCTGTAGCCGATCGGATTTACTTTCTGGCCCATACTTTGATTATTTCGGGGTAAAGGTGCGGTGCAGAATGCCTACTTTGAGGACTCCACGAGGATGATGCGAATGTGACTGGTCCGCTTGCGGATTGGACCCGCGGATCCGCGCGCCTTGGGCTGGAAACGCTTGAGGGTGGGGCCTTCCCCGACGACAGCTTCCTTGACCACCAACTTCTCGGCGCGCATGTTGGCATTGTGCTCTGCATTGGCGATAGCGCTCTTGAGCGTCTTTTCAACCAAGCGGGCAGCCTTGCGCGGGGTGTGGGTGAGGATGTCGAGGGCGTGTGAAACGCTAAGACCTTGGATCTCGCGAGTTACTTCGCGACACTTGAATGCTGAGAGCCGAGCTCCCTTGTAGATGGAAAGAATCTCCATGTGCGTGTTCTGGTAAATGTTCTGTTTAAATAAATGAAATTCAGGGCCGTACCACAAGAAGACGCACTCGCGACCCCTCTAACGCCCCGACCCTGCCCTGATACTTTTGATCTACAATCGCGGCCGAAACCGTCTCGCGACACTCGACTACCTTAGCGACGACACCATCCCCGACACTCACAAGGGAACCGAGGACAGCGCCCGACAGCTTTCCCGCGGAAAGGATTACAACCCTCTCGGCCTCCAAAGAGGCGAGAACCTGGGCCTGGGCGGACTGTGCCGGCCTGGGCGAAGCCGGAGCCTGGACGCCTGCACTAAGCAGAAGCGCCTCCGCAGATTCAGCGCGGGAGCGCCAATCGGTTAACTCGCGGACCAACTGAATCACCGCAGCATCTCCTCTGCCGAGAGCAGAAACCGCATCCAACTCCGCATCCCCTGCCCCGTAACACTGGCAACAACCCAACGCACCCAGCCCAAAAAGGACTGAGAGGAGGAATCGCGAACTGGAGGCGGAGGCGGACATCGGAGAGGCAGTTGAAAACTACTTCGAAACCTTTGCAGTGTGAGAACCGTGCTTCTTAAAGACGCGCGTCGGCGAAAATTCCCCAAGCTTGTGTCCCACCATGTTTTCAGTGACGAAAACAGAATTGAAAATCTTGCCGTTGTGCACGAGGAAGGTTTGCCCGACAAATTCAGGAGTGATTGTGGAACGGCGCGACCAGGTCTTAATTGGCCGCTTGATTCCGGAATCGTTGATTTTGTCGATCTTTTCGAGGAGGTGCTGCTCGACGAAAGGCCCCTTTTTGAGAGATCTGCCCATACGGATTGAATGCTTTTAAAGACTACTTGCGGGGTTTACGACGCTCCACAATGAAGCGGTCGCTGGTATTGTGTTTACGCCGGGTCTTGAACCCCTTTGCCAACTGGCCCCACGGACTCACCAAGTGCTGACGTCCGCCACCACCCTTGGACTTCCCTTGACCGCCGCCGTTTGGATGGTCAACAGGATTCATGACCATCCCTCGGACGGTAGGACGAACACCCTGCCACCGACTGCGGCCGGCCTTGCCACTCGATACATTCATGTGGTCCACGTTCCCAACCTGGCCAAACGTTGCGTAGCAATCTTCGTGAACCCGGCGGATTTCGCCTGAAGGCAACTTCAGAAGTGCATATCCACCCTCTCTGTTGGAGAGAATCACAACCTGACCGGCACTGCGCGCCAACTGTCCGCCGCGACCGGGAACAAGCTCCACGCAATGGACGCCTGCACCCAGCGGAACCCGACTCAACGGAAGCGCACAGCCGACTGCTGGCTCAGCGCTCGGACCGGAGGAGACCTTCATCCCGACCACCAACCCGACAGGGGCTAGTATGTAAGCCTTCTCACCGTCTGTATATTCAATGAGAGCCAACCGAGCGGAGCGAATGGGATCATACTCAATAGCGATCACAATCGCCGAGATCTCGCGCTTCTTGCGCTTGAAGTCGACCTTGCGGTAGCGCTGCTTGGCACCGCCACCAACGTGGCGACACGTGATCCTACCATGATTGTTACGCCCGCCTGTCTTCTTGCGAGTGACGAGAAGGCTTTTTTCTGGCTTCGACTTGGTGATTTCGTCGAAGGCGGGGAGCGCCTTGAACCGGTTTGCCGGTGTGAAGGGGCGGAAAGTCTTGAGTGCCATACCTAGGTCTTTGTGGGTGTATTAGGATTAGACCAGTTCGAGACGCTCGCCTGCTGCGAGAGTGACGATGGCCTTTTTCCAGTTAGCCGTACGGCCCGCGTGAGCGGTACGCTTGCGGCGCTGCTTCCCTGCGCAATGAGAAGTGTTTACAGAGACTACCTTCTTGCCGAACAACTCCTCAATCGCCTTGCGGATCTCGATTTTGTTTGCATGGGGTGCCACTTCGAACACGTACTTATTGAGTCCTTCGGAAAGCAGTGCAGCCTTCTCCGTCAGGCGGACGTTGCGAATGATCTGTGTGGAAAGGTGCATGATGAACTAGCTGTTGATGCGCTTGGCGATCTCTTCCAGGGCGCCGTTGGTGACAATCACCTTTTTGAAACGGAGCAGATCCTCCGCATTAACATCCGATGAGCGCACCAAGTGGACACTCTGGACATTGCGAGCTGCCATGTAGGTCTGCTCGGAAAAAGAGTGCGACACCACCAAGGCGCTGTGGGAGCCACACAACGTGGCTACGAGGCTTACAAATTCCTTGGTCTTGGGAGCAGACACTTCCACCCGCTCCACGGAGAAGACTTCGCCGGCCTTGATCCGCTCGGAGATCGCCTTCTTCAAAGCAGCGCGCTTGACGGTCTTGGAAATATTCTTCCGGTAATCGCGCGGCTTAGGGCCGAACACGACACCGCCGCCGACCCAGATCGGAGATGACTTGTACCCGGCGCGGGCGCGCCCGGTCCCCTTCTGACGCCAGGGCTTGGCCCCGGACAGGTTAACGTCGGCTTTGGACTTGGTGTTAGCGGTGCCACTGCGGCGCGCGGCGCGGTAGGCAACGACTACATCGTGGAGGGCCTGTGTGTACCGGCCGTTTTCCACAACCGGGATGCCAGCCGCCTTCGCGGCATCAATGGTGAGAATGGTTGAGCTCATGATTACTGCTTAGCTGGCTGTCCCTTGATGGCAGGGCGAACAACAACATACGATCCTGTGGGCCCGGGAACTGCCCCTGCGACGAGAATCACGTTATCCTCTGCACGCACCTGAACGACGCGGAGATTCTGAATGGTCTTGCGCTCATCGCCCATGTGACCGGGCATCGAGGCATTCTTCCAAATACGACCGGGAGTCGAGCGCATCCCGATGGCGCCCGGACGGCGGTGCATCATTGAGCCGTGCGACTGGGGCTGGCCTGCGGCGTTGTGCTTCCGCACCACACCTTGAAAGCCCTTGCCCTTCGACTTCCCAATTACATCCACAATGTCGCCCGCTTCAAACTGGGTCACTGCGAGGCTTACGCCGGCAAACTCAGAACCATCCCCGGAGGAACGGAATTCCTTGAGGAGCTTCTTCGGAGCGGCGGCGCCCTTCTGGAAGTGTCCCAAGGCCGGCTTACTCAAGCGCTGCGGCTTCTGGTCGTCGTAGCCAACCTGCACAGCAGCGTAGCCTTCCTTCTCAACGGTCTTAGTCTGAACGACCACGTTTCCGCCTGCCTCGATAACGGTCACAGCTGTGGCACGTCCTGAGGCGTCGTAGACGCGGGTCATCCCGAGTTTTTTTCCTAAAAGTCCAATCTTCATTTCAGCCAAAAAGGTTTGGGGGCCGCTCAGATTTTGATGGTGATGTCCACGCCAGCTGGGAGGTTGAGCTTCTTGAGCTCATCAACCGTCTTGGCCGTGGGTTCCACAATGTCGAGAAGCCGTTTGTGGGTACGGATTTCAAACTGATCCATCGACTTCTTGTCGACGTGCGGAGAGCGATTCACAGTGAAACGCTCCACCCGTGTAGGCAGAGGGATAGGCCCGGAAACCTTGGCTCCCGTGCGCTTTGCTGTTTCGACGATCTCCCCCGCAGACTGGTCTAGCATGCGGTAATCAAAGGATTTAAGGCGGATTCGGATGCGTTGTCCGGTCATAATTCTGTGTTCGTTGCCTGGTTGATTGACTGGGACGACTAGCCCTTGCTCTTTTCGTCTAGAACGGCAGCCTTGACGTTCTCTGGAACCTGTTCGAAATGGGAGGGTTCCATTGAATAGCTGGAACGTCCCTTTGAAAGTGAGCGAATTGCGGTGGAATACCCGAACATTTCGGCCAGCGGCACCTGCGCGGTGACGATGGAAAGGCCCGCCTTATGCTCGATCCCGTCGATCCGTCCGCGACGGCGGTTCAAATCGCCCATGATATCGCCCTGAAACTCTTCCGGCGTGGAGTTTTCCACCCGCATGATGGGCTCGAGAAGAATCGGCTTGGCTTTCTTCATACCGTCCTTGAAGGCGAAAATGGCAGCCATTTTGAACGCCATTTCGTTGGAGTCGACGTCGTGGTAGGAACCGTCGATGATGTCAATATTGACGTCGATCACAGGATAGCCGCCGACCACACCGTTGAGGACAGCCTCTTCAATCCCCTTCTTGCAGGCTGGGATGTAATCCTTTGGAATCGTGCCGCCGACCACCTTGTTCTCGATGGTGATCCCTTTCCCTTGCTCGTTGGGCTGGATCTTGATGACTACGTGCCCGTACTGACCTCGGCCACCGGACTGCTTGACCAACTTTCCTTCCCCAACTGACGGGGTAGTGATAGTTTCGCGGTACGCAATCTGCGGCTTGCCCGAATTAGCGTCGACCTTGAACTCACGCAGCAAACGGTCGCGGATGATTTCCAGATGGAGCTCACCCATCCCTGCGATCAAAGTCTGGCCCGTGTCCTCATTTGTCGAAACGCGGAACGTTGGATCTTCTTCCGCAAGACGCTGAAGAGCATTGCCCATCTTTTCCTGGTCCTGCTTGGTTTTGGGCTCGATGGACATCGAGATGACAGGGTCGGGAAAGGAAGGTGGCTCCAAGAGGACCGTGTGATCCTCATCGCAGAGAGTGTCACCTGTGGTGATGTTCTTGATCCCCACGATTGCGGCGATGTCACCCGAATAAACGGTGTCCACATCCTCGCGCTTGTCGGCCTGAATCTGAATGATGCGGCTGATCCGCTCACGCTTGTTGGTGCGCGGATTGTAAACAGTATCACCCTTGGAAAGCTTGCCCGAGTAAACCCGGAAGAAGACGAGTTTCCCTACGAAGGGGTCACTCCAAAGCTTGAATGCGAGCGAGCAAAAGGTGCCTGCGTCGTCGGTCTTGACCTCGATTGCGTCATTCGTGTCGGGGTTGAGGCCCTTTGCGGGTGGAATGTCAAGCGGACTAGGAAGATAATCAATGACCGCATCCACAAGGTACTGTACGCCCTTGTTCTTGAATGCGGACCCTCCTACCACTGGGCAGAAAGTATTCGCAATGGTCTGCCTACGGATTCCTGCCTTCAGCTGCTCAGGCGACACAGGCTTCTCTTCCAAAAAGAGCGCTCCGATTTCTTCGTCCAGATTTGCAATCTGCTCGACAAGGTCAGCGTAGGCTTTTTTCTGAAGCTCCCGCATGTCTTCAGGCACTTCCTCGATTACGTAGGTTGAGCCAACTTGGTCATGGTCGCTGTAGATAACAGCCTTATTATTTACCACATCCAACTGTCCCTTCAAATAGTCCTCACGACCGATAGGGATAAGAACGGGCCAGGCATTTGCGGCCAACTTCTTGCGCATCGAGTCGATAGCAGCGTCGAAATTTGCTCCGACGCGGTCCATCTTGTTGATGAAAGCGATTCTCGGTACGTTGTACTTAGTAGCCTGCCTCCAAACCGTTTCGGACTGTGGCTGCACACCAGCAACAGCATCAAAAACCGCAATAGCACCATCGAGCACACGGAGCGAACGCTCCACCTCGGCCGTGAAATCCACGTGACCGGGGGTGTCGATGATGTTTACCCGCATCTTTTGGCCGGAATACAGCTTTACGATCTCAGGCTGCTCCAACTGCAACCAAAAGCAGGTTGTAGCAGCGGAAGTGATTGTGATTCCACGTTCACGCTCCTGCTCCATCCAGTCTGTGACCGTGGTGCCTTCATGAACCTCACCCATCCGGTGAATACTGCCCGTGTAGAAAAGGATACGCTCGGTCAGAGTGGTCTTGCCTGCATCAATGTGCGCAGCAATTCCTATGTTCCGCGTCTTTTCGAGCGGATATGCGCGGTGAGGAGAATTGGGATTCGTGGACACGAGTTTGAGAGCTTTTGCCGGAGAGGCGTTCAGTACAAAAATGGCGGAAAGTTCCTGTCTTCGGCGGGTAAGGGGACGGAGCCTTGTGCAAGAAGACTTCCCCAAACCACTGCCAGAAAACTAGAAGCGGAAGTGAGCAAAGGCGCGGTTCGCTTGCGCCATCTTGTGGGTGTCGTCCCTCTTCTTGATGGAGTTACCCTGACCGTTGGCTGCATCACGCAATTCGTTTGCGAGCGCATCGGCAATTCCGGTGGCCTTGCGGGACTTGGCGTAGTTGACGATCCAACGCATCGCAAGCGCCAGGGCGCGGGCCGGAGCAACTTCCATAGGAACCTGGTAGGTAGCGCCACCCACCCGGCGGCTCTTCACCTCGAGGCGGGGACGCACGTTGTCCACTGCCTTGTTGAGCACCTCGAGGGGGTCCACCGTCTCCGAGCTCTGACGGGTCTTTTCAATGGCGGTGTAAACAATCCGCTCAGCAAGCGACTTTTTGCCACTTTTCATGATGGTGGCAATCATGCGAGCCACCACTGGGCTGCCATAACGGCTGTCCAGTTTTTCTTCCTTGTGAATTACGCGACGACGACGGGACATTTTTAAATCCTGTTAAAATTACTTCTTACCCTTGGTAGGCTTACCGCCCTTACCCTTGACTGCTTCCTGGCCCGGCTTCGGACGTTTCGCGCCGTATTTGGAACGGGAACGCCGACGTCCGTCCACTCCGAGGGAGTCGAGCGTGCCTCGCACAATGTGATAGCGAACGCCTGGCAAATCCTTCACACGACCGCCGCGCACCAGCACGATGGAGTGTTCCTGAAGATTGTGGCCTTCCCCTGGAATGTAGGCAATCACCTCGAAACCATTCGTGAGTCGCACCTTCGCAACCTTACGCAAGGCGGAGTTGGGCTTCTTCGGGGTACGGGTCATGACCTGCACGCAGACGCCACGGCGGAACGGGTTTTTCGTCAGAGCGGGGCTCTTGGATTTGACCTGAATCTTTTGGCGTCCTTTACGGACGAGCTGGTTGATCGTTGGCATGAAACTCTTTGGCTGGTGAGCAGTGATACTTCCTGTTTCGGCTGGAAGCGCAGCCCCTGAGAAAGTCTGTCTCGCGAAGCCGGGATGACTGCGCGATGATGGCATTCCTTTAGGCTTCGGCTCTCGTTATGGCACCTCTCGAGCGTCCACGGCCATTCATGGCACCCAGGTTCGGTCCAAGAAATGGAGCCGGAATGGATGCACTGATGCCGAAGCCGCGAGAGCGCAGGCCGAAGCCGACGAGAGCGCGAAGGGGTGTTGTTTGTACGGGCAGATCATTCTGGGTTCAAGGGAAAGTTTAAGAAAAACACATTTCTTTTCCCTGCTGTGGGCCCACTCACAGCGTAAATGGGAAGGAGAGAGCCGCCGATCTGCCCTTATATACAATTACGCAAAAAACTGGGCTGCAGAAACTTGCAAGCAAACATCAGCTCAGCAAAACCCTGCGACGGCACCCCAATCACGCAACCAGCACCCGGAGACGAATCGTTTGGACCCGATCAGATATCTCCACCTGATACACCCCGATCAGCGGAGGTGCATGTGCTTTTTCGGGTCCAACAGGTTGCGGCTCTCTCCGAGAGTAGCAGCCTCCGCAGTCCTTTTGGAAATCCGAACAGAATGCATATATATCTACATCAACAGCTTAGCATAAAGCGTAAACTCATACTCGGGCAACTTCAACAGCTTTTCGGTGGACTCCCCCCCTGAAAGCACGGGCGAAAGCCTCGAGGAGAAGGCGGCCATGCATGCGGGCCAAAGCCACGTTGTCCCGGCCATAGCGGAAATGCGAAACCCCACCCGCATCCTTTTTTGGGTACCGGACCGGCGTCCCAACTCCAACCACTGCAACACCACTCCAGACCATCCGCACCGCGATCTCGGTGTCGAAATCATATCTCCTGCCCCAACGAGTTTCGGAAAACGCACTCAAAAACGCTTGCAGCGGATAGACCCTCATCCCAAACAGTGAGTCCCAATACAGTCGTCCAAAAGTCTCAACGCGGGCCAGCGCGTTGGCGATGCGCCGGAAATAGACACGTTCCAAGGGGGCATCCGACCCAAAAATGGGCTCGCCCATGATCAGAGCATGGGGGCAGTGCTCGCATCGCCTCTTAAACTCGGGCACCAACTCCGGTGGGTGCTGCCCGTCTGCATCAAAGGCCAATATATGCGTAAATCCCTCGCTTACAGCTTTCTGCGCACCCTCAAGCAGCGCGGCTCCCTTTCCTGAATTCGAACTGCGGCGCAGCACGCGGAGCCCTGGAGGCTCTCCCAAAAGCGATTCAAGCCCCGCGTCGCTCCCATCGACACTCCCATCTACCAGCACCCAAACCTCGGAGTGAAAGCCTATCAATGCGCGGACAGTCTCCAACAGAAGGGATCCCGGATTGAATGCCGGCACCAAAACCAAGAGTCGAACTGGGAGGCCAGGCGGAGGCGGCGGGTCGGATTCGGAAAGACTACGCTGAATGAAGTGCTCCATTTGGGTGTACGACACATGCCTCCTGACCCCAAGCTGCACGGCCAAACCAGCCGCGAGCCTCCCTCCAAAGGGCACCCTGCCTTGCAGATTAAATCAAGGGCAGGCCAAACAGGCAATTTTTGCAAGCAGCCAATTTTGGCCGGTCAAAGGTTTTTGCAATAAGGCTTCCACACCAGTGTCTCACCAGTGTAGAAAGGCGTGGGAAGTTTTGCGAAACCTTTCGGCCTTCCACTTCAACAGCTCCAAACATCACAGACCTATGAGTTCCTCCTCGAACACACAATGCAACTTCGGACCGGACAGTTCCCCGTTGTTGCACCCCGGAGATATCCCGTTCCGCTCACGCCGAGACTTTCTTGTCCGCGGCGGACTCGGCATGGGCGGCCTGAGCCTCGCTGCGCTGTTTGGGATTAATCCTTTCGACCTTGAAGCGGCTGGGCCCACGGGGCCGCTGGCTCCCAAGGCCTCGCATTTTCCTGTCAAGGCCAAGTCTATCATCCAGATTTTTGCCGGCGGCGCTCCCTCCACCGTAGACACATGGGACCCGAAGCCGGAGCTTGTTGCAAACGACGGAAAAAAGATTCCCGGATACGAAGGGCTTGCACTCGGCTCGCCGTTCAGGTTCGACAAACTCGGCAAGTCAGGAGTCGAGGTCCCCGAGATCTTTCCGTCCATCGGAAAGCACATTGACGACATCGCTGTCATTCGTTCGCTTTTCGCAGAAATTCCGGACCATGCGATCGCAGCGAAAATGTTGATGACAGGCTCGACCCAGCTCCCGAAGCCGAGCCTCGGCTCGTGGCTCGTATACGGACTGGGAAGTCTCAATCAAAACATGCCAGGCTTCATTACCTTGGGAGGTGATTCGACGTTCCGTCAGGCGGCATTCCTTCCCGGCATCTATCAAGGCTGCAACGTCAACTACGACCCAAACGCCTCTCTCTCCACGATTTTGGCAAACATCCGGAGCGAATTCAGTACGCTCGACCGGCAACGCCGCCAGTTAGACCTGTCCATGCAGTTGAGCAAGATGCACGCAGCCCAACTCCAGAAAGACTCCCAGCTGGACGCGCGGATCGAGGCCTTCGAAATTGCTTTCAAGATGCAAACAGAGGCGACCGACGCCTTCGACGTGTCCAAGGAACCCCAAAGCATTCGCGACATGTACGAGCAAGTCCCTGCTGGCACGAACCCGGGAATGGGCATGCGTATGGGCGGAGGCAAAAACGCAGTGGGAACGAAGCTCTTGGTCGCACGCCGACTCGTGGAGCGGGGCGTACGGTTTGTCCAGGTCGCAACAGGTGGCTGGGACACCCACGCAGACATCGGCAACAGCGTCCGCAACGCAGCCACCGGAATCGACGGCCCCGCGGGAGCGCTCCTGACAGACCTCAAGCAGCGTGGACTGCTGGATTCGACCATCGTCATCTGGGGAGGTGAATTCGGCCGGACCATCACTGCTGGCGGCGGAGCAGGCGCCCCCGGCCGTGACCACAACGGCAAGTCCATGGTCGCATGGATGGCCGGCGGCGGCGTCAAGGGCGGACAAGCCTACGGCGCAACCGACGAGTTCGGTGGTAAGGTCGTGGATAACAAAATGCATGTCCATGACTTCCACGCTACGATCCTGCGCCTCATGGGCTTCGACCACGAAAAGCTCATTTACAACTACAACGGTCGCCCGTTCCGCCTTACCGATAACTTCGGTAATGTCGCGAAGGAACTGATCGCCTAGTTTCCTCAAACAGGGCCGGGCGTCTTAAGGCGTCCGGCCCTTCTGCTCTCTACACGCTTCTTATGAATCTGAACGCTCTCTCCAGCTTTGCCCTCCGTGCAACACCAGTTGCGCTTCTGGCGACGGCCGCCGCCGTTTATGGCGCCGCAACGCCAGCCATCTCACCGGAGCAAAGGGATTTCTTTGAGAACAAGATCCGGCCGATTTTCGCGAATTCCTGCATGGAATGCCACTCGGAGGAGAAAGGGAAGACGAAGGGGAGCTTCAACATGGACTCGAGGGAGTCCACGCTCAAAGGCGGAGACACAGGCCCAAGCATGAAGCCGGGGGACGCCAAAAACAGCCTGCTCATCAAGGCGGTCACCTGGGAGGACGACCTCCAGATGCCGCCCAAGAAAAAGCTGTCTGCTGAGGAGATTGAGGATCTCAAAAAATGGGTTGCCATGGGCGCTCCGGACCCGCGCGAGCCCAGCAAGGGGGTTAAGAACAAGAAGTCCCACTGGGCTTTCCAACCTGTTACGAGGCCCGAACTTCCTACGGTCAAGAACCCAGGGTGGTGCGTCAATTCCATCGATAAGTTCGTTCTGAGCAAGCTGGAGACCAAATCAATGCTTCCGGCCTCCCCTGCCGACCGCGAAGCCCTGCTGCGCCGAGCGTACTTCGACCTGATCGGGCTGCCTCCATCTCCGAAGCAAATCGAGGCTTTTGTGCGGGATCCGAATCCCGACCAAGCCTACTCACGCATTGTCGACCAACTCCTCGCAGACCCTGGCTATGGGGAGCGATGGGCCCGCCACTGGCTCGATACCGCCCGCTATTCCGACACCACCGGAGTCACGGGAAATGCCCGCTTCGAAGATTACCGCTACGCCTATGCGTATTCCTACAGAGATTGGGTAATCGGCTCGATCAACTCGGACATGCCCTACGATCAGTTCATCCTGAACCAACTGGCTGCCGACAAGATTCCCGACAACAAAAAGGAGAACCTAGCTGCAATGGGTTTCCTCACAGTCGGCCAGCGGTTTGGGCAGAAGGATGAAATTATCAACGACCGCATCGACGTCATTGGACGCGGTTTTCTCGGACTCACCATCGCGTGCGCGCGCTGCCATGACCACAAGTTCGATCCGGTGACGGCCGCGGACTATTATGCCCTTCGCGGGGTATTTGACAGCATCACCGAGCCCAAAGAGGGGCCCCTGATCTCCGGCGACCCGAACTCCACCGCGTATTTAGAGTTCAACAAGAAGCTTACTGACCTCGAAAACAAGGCGTACGAATCTTTCTTTTCCATCCAACGGGAGGTCTCCGACCGTGTCCGAAAGAACGCCGAAGACCTCTTTAAAATAGCGTATTTAAGCCGCAGAGACGCCACACCGGAGGAAAAGAAGGAGGCGACTGATCTTCTTGAGAAGTCCAAAATCCAGGCCCGCTTTGTGGACGACACCACGCGGATCAACGACAACAACCCTGTGACGGGTATGTTCTCCAAGATGATCACGCTCAAGGACAACCGTGACAAGTTGCTGTCCATGATTTTGGAGGGAAAATCCAAAGGTCCCAAGTACAACCAGGAGGTGATCGACTTCCTGAAGAAGCAGCCCCAGCCCTTCCCTTCCGACCTGCCCAAGGTGGCGGCCTTGTATGGGAAAATGATGCTGGATTTTGAACCGAAGGTCGCCCAGCTCTACACGGAACTCCGGGACCCTTCGAAAAAGACGGCGGAATCCACCAGCAAGGCAGCGTTGGAACTGGCAACATTTCCGCTGCCCATGGTAGGGCGCTCTGATCTGGATATGGACAAGCTCAGGGAGCAGGGCAAGCGCTGGGGGCTGAACTTCGGAGGACAGCTCGAGGGCCGCGCAGGGCTTGCAAAAATCAACGAACTCAAGCTCACCTTCAAGGGCGGACCGGTTCGCGCCATGGTGGTGGAAGACCTTCCAAAGCCCAAGGATTCTCCCATTTTTGTCCGCGGCAACCCGCCGAAGGCAGACGAAAAGCCCCGGATCGTCCCGCGCCAATTTATCGAGGTCCTCTCTGCGGACGGCAAACCGACCCCTTTCAAACAAGGCAGCGGACGGCTCGAACTGGCTCAGGCGATTGCCAGCAAGACCAACCCGTTGACTGCACGCGTGCTGGTCAACCGGGTCTGGATGTATCACTTCGGCGAAGGGCTCGTCAGAACCCCGGACGACCTGGGCAACCAGGCTGGGGATCCTTCACACCCAGAACTCTTGGACTTTTTGTCTTCTTGGTTTGTGGAAGACTACGGCCCGGCAAAGCCGGCCTGGTCGGTGAAAGCCCTCCACAAGGCGATCATGCTCTCCAAGACCTACCAGCAGTCCAGTAACACCTCTTTCCGCAACTCCGTTGTGGACTACCAGAAACTCGATCCAGCAAACACTACTCTGTGGCATTCGAATGTGCGCCGCTTGGATTTTGAATCGTTCCGCGATTCGCTGCTTACCATGGCCGGCATGCTTGACCGGACGATGAACGGTCCGGCGGTAAATATCACCGAGGAGCCCTACTCATTCCGCCGCTCGGTGTACGGCTACATAGACCGGGCGAACATGCCTGATCTGCTCATGCAGTTTGACATGTCCAACCCCGACCAACCGAACACCAAGCGCACCTCGACGATCGTCCCCCAACAGGCACTTTTCCTCATGAACAGCGCCTTCGTGGCCAACATCGTTCAGCGGATCGTGGCGAGGCCCGAGGTGATCCAGGCGGTGTCTGTAGAGAAGAGCACGGATGCGGGGATCAGCGCGATCTTCAGGATCGTGCTCCAGCGTCTCCCTACCCCTGCAGAGCGCCAGTTGGCCACCAGATTCCTGGTGGAGGAAGCCAAGCAACAGCAAGGGGTACGCGCCGAGACTGCCGACATCAATAAGGAGGCGGCCAAGCGGGCAGAGAGCCGGATCAAAGGGCAGCAGAACAATAACGGTGCGAGGAAGGCGATCCTCAACGACTTCGAGCTCGCCGGGAACGAAGTCACCCTTGCCAAGAGCGGGAACACGGTCAGCAATGTTACCAACGCGTCCGAAATGCGCGTAGGCTGGACCGTCTCAGGCACGGGGATCCCGGCCGACACGGTGATCACGGCCATTAATGGAAACACCCTCACCCTGAGCAAGAAGGCGACCGTCGCTGCCAAGGATGCGAAACTAAGGGCGGCGGACATTGTGCAGCGCGTCACTTTCTCTCCCTGGGAAACGTTGGTGCAGGCGATTCTCTTTTCCAACGAAGCCGCCTACGTGAATTAGTCGCTCTTCAAAACCACCTCGGACGCCCCTCTTGAGGGTGGCTAAGCTTGTTTCACCGCCCTGCAGGGTTGCCACTCCTTGCAGGGCGGTTCACATTTAAGGCACTCTCTCAAGCTCCATGCGCGTCACTCTGTTTGTCCCCTGTTTCATCGATTCCCTTTATCCGAACGTAGGCATGTCCATGGTGCGCGTTTTGGAACGACTGGGCCACACTGTCGAGTTCCCAGAAGACCAGACTTGCTGCGGACAGCCACCATTTAACTCCGGCTACTGGGAAGAGGCCCGTTCCGTTGCCCGCAAACAACTCGCCGTCTTCCAGAACGCCGAGATCATTCTCTCCGGCTCCGGGTCCTGTGGGGCGATGTTCAAGGTTTTCTACCCGGAGCTTTTCCACGGTCTCCCAGAGGAAGCAGCGGCCAAGGCACATGCAGCCAAGACGTGGGAATTTTCAGAATTTTTGGTCAACAAACTCGGAGTGAAGGACCTGGGAGCACGTTTCGATGGGCGGGCGACTTTCCACGACGGTTGTCACGGTTTGCGCGAGCTGGGAACCAAACAGGCTCCACGCGAGCTCCTAGAACACGTCAAGGGATTGGAGCTGGTGGAAATGGGGGAGGCGGAAACCTGCTGCGGCTTCGGAGGCACCTTCGCGGTGAAATACCCCCAAATTTCCACTGCGATGGCCGAGGTCAAATGCAACTCCATCCGTGAAACACAGGCCGACTACGTGATCAGCAACGACTCCAGCTGCCTGATGCAAATCGGCGGCTGGCTCAATCGAAACGTGGGCTCCGTCAAATGCCTCCACCTCGCCGAGGTTCTCGCCAGCCGCTAATTCAACTCCCCTTCCCCATTCTCATCCGCTTATGAGCACCTTGGCCGAGGCCCCGCGCGACCAGTTCCAAACAGACGCCAACCGGACCGCCACAGACGACGTACGCCGTCTGGCCGTGCGACGCGCGCTTTCCAACTACCAGACCGCCCGCAACCGCACGGGGGCGACGTTCACCGACTGGAAGAGCGCCCGTTCTGCCGCGGCAACTATCAAGCACGAGGCGGTCAACCACCTCGACAAGTATCTGGAAGAGTTTGAACGCAAGTTCACCGCCCGCGGCGGCAAGGTCTTCTGGGCCAGCAACAGCGAACAGGCTAGGAACTACATTCTCGAATTGGCAGCCGCCCGCGGGGTGCGTTCCATCGTCAAATCGAAGGCGATGACCGGGGAGGAGATCCACCTCAACCCAGCCCTTCTGGCCGCCGGTTACGGCGTGGTCGAAAGCGACCTGGGCGAGTACATTCAGCAGCTTAAGGGCGAGGCCCCCTACCACTTTGTTTTCCCGTGCATGCACCTGCGCCGGGACGAAATAAGCGACCTGTTCGAAAAGGAACTGGGCACCGCCAAGACCGACAACCCCGAGGAGCTTACCATGATCGCGCGCCGCGTGCTGCGCCGCGCCTACATAGATGCAGACATGGGCATCTCGGGCGGAAACTTTATCGTCGCGGACACCGGGATGGTTTCCATCACCGAAAATGAGGGCAACGCCCGGCTTACCGTGGGCATCCCCAAGATCCATGTGGCCCTCATCGGCATCGAAAAGGTGGTTCCCTGCCTTGGCGACCTAGCCCTGCTCCTGCCGATGCTCGCCACGGCCGGAACCGGCCAGCACCTAACCGGATACAACTCGATGTACGGCGGTCCCCGCCAACCGGGAGAAACCGACGGCCCCGAGGAGTTCCACGTCGTGCTTCTCGACAACCACCGCACCCGGCTCCTGGCCGACCCGGAGCAGCGCGACGCCCTCCATTGCATCCGCTGCGGCGCCTGCCTCAACGTCTGCCCCATTTTCAAGAACATAGGCGGCCACACCTACGGCACGACCTACCAGGGCCCGATCGGCTCGGTGATCACTCCGCACTTCCGCGGCCTCCAAGACTGGAAGCACCTTTCGGGCGCCTCCTCCTTGTGCGGCGCCTGCACGGAGACCTGCCCGGTCGGCATCGACATCCACCACCACCTTCTGCGCAACCGCCGAAACGCGGTTCAGGAAAAGCCGGCCCCCAGCGAGAGTCTGGTTTGGAAGATGTTCGCCTTCCTGATGCGCCGGCCGGCGCTTTACAAATTCGCCTCCAGGTTCGCCCCGCTGGGCTCTATGCTCCATCCGCTCATCGAGCGCACCGCACTCGACCCTGTAAGGGCCTGGACAGACACGCGGGACTTTCCCTCGGCTCCGCTCCGCTCCTTCCGCTCGCAGTTCAAGGCACACCAGGCGCAAAAGGCCGCCGCGATCTCACAGAAAGGAGGAGCCAAATGAATTCCCAAAATGGTGACCGCGAAGCAATCCTCGGCCGGGTGCGCGAAGCGCTTCGCGTCCCCGCCCCCCTTAAGCATCCCGCCGAACGTTCCGCCGGCGGAGAGCCCACCACCGCCCATTTCCGCGAATGGCTTCCCCCTGTGGGCCCGAGTCTGGACGAGAAGTTCGCCCTGTTTGCAAAACTGAGCGAAACCCTCCGCTCCGAGTTGATCGTCTGTGCGGACCTCGCCCAGGCGGCGGCGGAGATCTCTTCGCTTTCAAGTGCCGAATCCTGGAAGACCATCGCGCTTCACCGTGGCGGCCTTTTGGACAAACTCGCTCCCCTACTGCCCAGCGGCCTCGCGCAACTTTGTGTAGACGGCGGCTACGACAAAAACGCGCTGGAAGCGTGCGACGCCGGCATCACAGAATGCGAACTGCTCGTCGCACAGACCGGCTCCGTGTGTGTGACAAGCGACAACTCCGGCGGCCGGGTCCTGAGCGTGTTGCCCCCCCACCACATCGTGATCGCGCGCCAAACCCAGCTGGTGACCGACCTGACGGAAGCCTACGAGAGCCTCGCAGCGAAATACCGTGCGAACTACCCAAGCATGATTTCCTTCATCACGGGCCCGAGCCGCACGGGCGACATCGAACGGATCCTGGTCCTTGGAGCGCACGGACCCAAACGCCTTACGATCCTCCTGCTGCCCTAAGCTAGAAGCACCAATCCTCTCCGTCTCCTAAGGAACTACTTCCACCTTGAATCTCCTCCCTGAACCCATGAAACCTCCCGCACTCCTTCCGATTCTCAGCGCTTCCATCGCCTGTCTCCTCCTGACCCCGAGCCTCCGTGCGGAACCCGTCTGGGCGACCTCGCCCAAGGGTGCGGAGCGCAACAACGGCACCTTCACTAAGGAATTCGAGGTGGCCGGTCCCGTGAAGTCTGCCTCGTTGCGGGTCGCCACCAGCCGCGCCGGCAGCGTCAAACTCAATGGGGAAACTCTTGGCTCCGCTCCCGCCAGAATCGACCTCACCGCAGCCCTCAAGCCCGGAAAGAACGTCCTTTCCATCGACGCGTCCGAAAACAAAAATGCGCCGCGGGCCGTGGCGCAACTGCTCATCGAACTGGCCGACGGCTCCAAACAAACAGTTGAGACTGGCGAGGGCTGGATGTTCACCTCGGGTGGCAAGGTTCCTTTCGGTCCCGTGCCCGCCGCGGTTGCCGGCAAATATGAGCCGAACAACGATGTGCTCAGCCTCTTTCCCCCCGTGGTGACGCTTCCGGCTGACATCGCCGTGCCGAAGGACTTCAAGGTCGAATTGCTCCACCGGGTCCCGAAACTAGAGGAAGGTTCTTGGGTTTCCCTTGCGGTCGACCCCAAAGGACGCCTTATCTGCGGCGACCAGTACGGCCACCTCTACCGCGTGACTCCAGCCCCGCTGGGAGCCTCGGACTCCGAGGCGCAAACCACGGTGGAGCCGCTCAAAACCCCGCTGAAGGGAGCGCATGGCCTTCTTTTCGCCTTCAACTCCCTTTACGCCATGGTCGGCGAAGGGACGGACCGCGGTATCCACCGCCTCACGGACACCGACGGCGACGACCAGTTCGACAAGGACGAGTTCATCCTGCCGCTCGACGGTTCTGGCGAACACGGTCCCCACAGCCTCGCCCTTTCCCCGGACGGCAAACGCATCTACCTCAACTGCGGCAACCACACCAAGCCCCCCGCTACCATCGACCATGTGAGGGGCGCCAAGGCCTGGGCTGAAGACCACCTGCTTCCCCGCCTCTGGGACGCCAACGGTCATGCGAAGGGCATCCTCGCTCCGGGCGGTTACATTGCCTCGATCAACCCCGACGGCAAGGACCTGGAAATGTTCTGCTACGGCTACCGCAACCAGTTCGACTTCGCCTTCAACCTAAACGGCGACATCTTCTCCTACGACGCGGACATGGAATGGGACATCGGCTCCCCTTGGTACCGTCCCACCCGGATCAACCAGTCGCCCAGCGGCGGCGAGTTCGGCTGGCGCAGCGGTGCGGGCAAGTGGCCGGCCTACTACGCGGACAGCCTCCCCGCCACCATCGACATCGGTCCGGGCAGCCCCACCGGCACAACCTTCGGAACGGGAGCCAAATTTCCAGCCCGGTACCAGACGGCGTTTTTCGCCAATGACTGGACCTACGGAACCATGTACGCGATCCTGCTCACGCCCGAGGGCGCGGGCTACAAGGCCGAGAAAACCGAGTTCGTCTCAGGCAAGCCCCTGTCGGTAACCGATGTGCTCATTCATCCAAAGGACGGCTCCCTTTATTTTGCGGTAGGCGGCCGCCGCAACCAGTCCGCACTTTACCGGGTAACCTACACAGGCAAGGAGTCCACGGCTCCGGCCCAGCCTGACGTACTCCCAAAGGAAGCGGTGCTTCGCCGGGAAATGGAGGCCCTCCATGTAGATGGCGCCGGCCCCGACTCGGTTGCAAAGGCCTGGCCCCACCTTTCCAGCAAGGACCGCTTTCTCCGCTTCGCGGCACGGGTCGCCTTGGAGAAGCAACCAGCCGCCGCGTGGGCGGAAAAGGCACTCGCCGAAAAGGATCCTCAAGCAGCGATTGAAGCGCTTATCGCTCTCGCCCGCGTTGGAGACACCTCCCTGCAGCCCAGGCTTCTCGAAGCGCTCGGCCGTCTGGACTACAAGGCCACCAGCCCGGAGCTCCGTCTTCCCCTGCTGCGCGCCTGGCAACTGGCCTTCACGCGGATGGGCAGGCCGTCCGCGGATGCCTGCGCGAGCCTGACCCGAAAACTCGACCCTTTGTTCCCCCAAAAGAACGCGGCGGAAAACCAGGAACTGCTCCAGATCCTCGTTTTCCTAGACTCACCCACAGCGGTATCGAAGGCGGTCGCCCTCATGCAGACGCTCGGAGATGACCACGAGGACGTGGCAGCCGACACTCTGTTGGAGCGCAACGGCAACTATGCAGTGGCCTTCCGCGCAGCCCAGGGAAGCCGGCCCAACAAGGGCCAAATTGCGCTCGCCTACACCCTGCGTAACGCAAAGGTGGGCTGGACCCCAGGGCTGCACCGGACCTTTTTCAGTTGGTTCCCCCAGACGGCGCAATGGAAGGGCGGCAACAGTTTCGCCAAGTTCTTGATCAACATCCGAAACGACGCCCTCGAAAACGTGGGTGATCCCGCGCAGCGCACGGCCCTGGAAGAGCTCTCCAAGAAGGAGGCACTGAAGCCCGCCAATTTGGTGCTCCCCCGGGGCCCCGGCCGCGCGTACTCGGTAGACGAAGTCGTCGCCCTCGCTAAGGACGGCCTACGCGGGCGCAACTTCGAGCACGGCAAAGCCATGTACGCCACCACCCAGTGCGCGACCTGCCACCACTTCGGCGCCGAGGGCGGCAACATCGGCCCAGACCTCACGGGCGCCGGCAGCCGCTACAGCGTGCGCGATCTCGCAGAAAGCATCCTGGAACCGTCCAAGGTCATCAGCGACCAGTACGCCTTCCAAGAAATCACCAAACGCGACGGCTCTGTGGTCGTGGGCCGGATCATTGGCGAGGAAAAGGGAACCTTCCTAGTCATGACCAACCCATTCGCACCCGACGCCACCGCGCAGGTACCCGTCGCAGAGGTCACAAAGCGCGCCGACTATGCCATTTCGCCGATGCCTCCGGGACTGGTCAACATGCTCGGTCAGGACGAGCTACTCGATCTGCTTGCCTATCTGCTCAGCGGCGGCAATCCGAAGGACAAGTCGTTTGCGGCAAACTAGCCATCGCTCGTGCGTTGTTCGGCACCGCCGCTTCTCTCGACCATTGCAGCGGGTGCGGACTCCGGGGGGTAGTCCCTGGCCGGGGAGTTGCAAATGAATACTCCCTCATTACTTCTTTGCAATTCCGTGTCCGGCCGTGACAAACGGTTGAAAGTCATTGCGCGGACAAACCCGCCAGAGGAGCATCACCCGGAAATCCCCCTATGAAACGCCGCGATTTTATTACAACGGGCGCAGCCGCGCTCACAGCGTCTCTGCTTCCTCCTGTTTCCGCGCAGTCCTCCCCCCCTCCCCTCCGAAAGGCGGTAAATCTAGGGATGATCAAAGCCGCCGCTCCTGCGTCAGTCGTCGACCGGTTCAAGATGGCCAGAGACGCCGGGTTTCAAGGGGTTGAGCTCAACCTGCCAGACGACCAGCTCAGCCTTGAAACCCTACACAAAGCAAAGGCTGAAAGTGGCTTGGAGATTGCTGGAATCATCTGTACTCCCCACTGGAGTTTTCCCCTTTCAGACCCTGACCCGGCAAAGCGAGAACGCACCATCAAGGGACTGCAATTCGCCCTGCAACAAGGCGGCGAACTTGGCTGCTCGAGTGTCCTGCTGGTTCCCGGAGTGGTCAACGCACAGGTCAACTACGCTCAATGCTGGGAGCGTGCCGTGGAGGGGATCAAACGCTGCATCGAAACCGCGGAGAAATCAAAGTGCGTCATCGCAATCGAAAATGTCTGGAACAAGTTCATCCTTAACCCGGTAGAAGCGGCCCGCTTTGTGGACGTATTTCAATCACCTTGGGTCGGCTGGCATTTCGACATTGGAAACTGTGTTATCAACAGCTGGCCTGAGCACTGGCCCCCGATCCTCGGAAAACGGATTGTGAGTCTACACATCAAGGAGTTCAGCAGGAAAAAGGCGAATGACGAGGGCATGGGAAAGGGCTTCGGCGTGGAACTGGGAGAAGGCGATGTGGATTGGCCCCTCGTCACCAACGCCCTCAGGGTAGGGAACTACTCGGGTTTTGCCATCGCAGAAGTCGGGGGTGGAGACGCCTCCCGCCTACAGTTTCTTTCGGAGCGAATGACCAAACTGTTAAACCGTTGAACCCAACCACCTACACCCTGGGCGGCGACTTGCCAATCCACCGCATTGGCTTTGGCGCCATGCGGCTCTGCGGACAACCCGGTAATTTCGGGCCGTATCCTGACTGGGCTTCTGGGAAACGCTTGATCCGCCGCGCTATCGAATTGGGTGTCAACTTCATTGACACGGCTCACGCCTACGGTCCCGGCTGGAACGAATCGCTCATCGGAGAGGTTCTCGCTGACCTCAGTGAAGAAGTGGTGGTCGCCACCAAGGGTGGTGTGGAAAAAACAGCGGCCGATAAGGTCTTTCCCGATGCTCGGCCTTCACAGTTGCGCCTTCGCTGCGAAGAGAGCCTTCAAAGGCTTCGTTTAGAACGCATCCCTCTCTATCAGCTTCATCGCCCGGACCCTAACGTGCCTTTCGCAGAAAGCGTGGGCGCCCTTGCTCAATTAAGGGCCGAGGGTAAAATTCGACACGTGGGACTTTCCAACGTCTCTTTAGCCCAAATCGAGGAGGCTCTTCAAATCGTTCCGATCGCCTCGGTTCAAAACCGCTTCAATCTGGCGGAGCAGGCAGACAGCGACGTCCTGGAACTCTGCCTCGCCCGAGGAATCGCCTACCTGCCGTGGGGGCCCCTCGCAGCAAAACCATTCTCGCCAGAGGCCCCCCTCTCGGACGACCACCGTCTCGCAGCAATTGCCCGGGCGCACTCCGCTACAGAAGGCCAAATTGCGCTGGCGTGGTTGCTACAACACGCACCTCACATTGTCCTCATTCCGGGAACCACATCAACAGTCCACTTGGAGGAAAATATACTAGCCAAAACAATCATTCTTTCCACCGTTGAGAGTCTGTCGCTTGGCGCCCTGTTCAACAACGTTAAGACACGCTAGGATAACAATTAGTAACTTCAATCTTCGGAGGGTTGTCCAACTTACATAGCCCTGCCACTTAGAAGCACGTCTTCCCACAAAACAAAGCGCCCCGACCGGAACTCTCGTTCTGATCGGGGCGTAGATACTGGCGACGTCCTACTTTCGCACAACCTATAGAAGCACTATCATCGGGGCTGCAGCGTTTCACTTCCGTGTTCGGAATGGGAACG
>CAMCIN010000023.1 GCA_945874745.1 Akkermansia muciniphila
CGGAGCAGCGGCCTTCGGCGCAGCGGCCTTCGGAGCAGCGGCCTGCGGAGCAGCGGCCTTCGGAGCAGCGGCCTTCGGAGCAGCGGCCTTCGGAGCAGCGGCCTTCGGGGCAGCGGCCTTCGGAGCAGCGGCCTTCGGAGCGGCGGCCTTCGATTTTGCAGATCCGATGGCTCGGTCTACGGCTGTGGCAACGGCTTTTCCTTTGCTAGGAACATTGCCGGCCTTGCTTTGAGACTTGGCTGGTTTGGATTTTGGCATAAATGAGAGGCCTAAGCTGATCGTTTCGGGGGAAATTTTGGAAAATGAGGCCGGTTTGATATATTCACAAGGGCGTTGGTGCAAGCGTAATCGCTCCTGCCGTGCCGAAAGGGAGTATCAATTGTGGTGTCCCGCCGGCGCTTATTGGCCCAATCATTGCACTCCGTTGTGTCTGCTCGTTTTTGGGGCGGTGAAGCTTTTCTCGGGGGGAGTAAAAATCGGGATGGATCTCAATGAATCTACATTAAAAACAGCGCGGCTTTGCGTGATGAAGCGGCGCGCCCTAGGGCTCCTATTGGCCATGGTGGTGGTGTACGTTGCTTGCCGTGTTTGGGTTTCCTCCTGGCCCCTCCTGTCGTGGCCGAACGCATTTGCTGAGGCGGCCATCGTGGGAGGGCTTGCTGACTGGTTTGCGGTGGTTGCCCTGTTTCGGCATCCGCTCGGCATTCCGATTCCTCACACCGCGATTCTGCCGCGGAGAAAGGAGCATATTGCAAAGACGGTTGCCGGGTTTGTGGTTGAAAATTTTCTGTCGCGGGAGGTGTTGCTGGGTCGGATGGCGAAATTCGACTTTGTGGCGCATGCCGTTGGTTGGGTTCGGCGTGAAGCGGCCTTTGTCGCTGGGAATCTCGCGGGCCTTTTACCTCGGTTGCTGGATTCGCTGGACGGGGCGGCGGTGGCGACGGTGCTCCACGGAGAGATTGTACGGCAGGTTGCCAACCTGCCTTTGGCGCCGTTGGCTGGAAAGCTGCTGGGCGTTCTCACCACTGGCGGGCGGCACGAGGTTTTGTTGGATGAGGGTTTGCGCCTGGCGGGCCAGTTGTTGGCGGAGCATAGGGAGGCCATTGAAGAGGCAATTCGGAAGGAGGTGCCGCTGCCGGATTATTTGCTGCTGCCCGGTTTGCTCTCCTTGGAGCAGATCAAGAAGTCCATCGCCACGTGGGTCGCGCAGAAGCTTGTGGACCGGGTACATCTGCTGCTGACGGAAGCCGCTTCGAGCCGGATGCACCCAGTGCGGCGGCGTTTCACCCAGCGGGTGGAGCGCTTGGTGGAGGAGCTACAGGTTTCACCTGAGTACCTGCAAAAGGGGGAAGAACTGAAGCAGGAGCTGCTTTCAAATCCGATGCTTTTTGAGCACATTGGAAGGGCATGGACCGAACTGCTGCGCTACTTGAAGGGGCAGTTGCAGGGCGGTGGTGGGCGAGCGGTTGAGGTTATCGCCGATTCCGTTGAGGCGCTGGGAGCGGCCCTTGAGGCGGACCCAGCGTGTGGGGTACGCCTCAACGTTTGGATCAAGGAGTCTGCCTGCGCTTGGGTGCAGACACACAGGCCGCAATTTGAAGAGGCCATCAGAGAAACAATCGAGGGGTGGGATGCGGCGGAGCTCAGTCGCAAACTTGAACTTGAGGTGGGTGCCGATTTGCAGTGCGTTCGCATGAACGGCACGTTGATCGGCGGCTGTGTGGGGCTTCTCCTGCATCTGTGCTCCAAGTTGTTTGGCTGAGCCCGTGCCGCCTCTTGCCGCAGCGTTGCTTTGGGGATAGGAAAGGGGGATGAGTACGCCAAAAATTGCCCAAAAAGGTCCCTGCGCCGTCGAAGTTGAAGCTGGCAAAACCTACTACTGGTGTTCGTGCGGCCTGAGCCAGAACCAACCATTTTGCGATGGGGCCCACAAGGGAAGCGGCATGAGCTCCAAGCCCTACACCGCGGAGAAAAGCGGAACGGTGTACTTCTGCGGGTGCAAACACAGCGGCAATGGAGCACTTTGCGACGGAAGCCATTCTAAACTGTAAGCGGCTGCGGCGTTTACACGGCTGCACGGCGGCATTCCGGATTTGTCTGGCATGATTTTGTTTTTCTCTAGAGTCCTGCTCTGGGCGTCCGTTCTTGTGGGAACAACCCTGCTTTGGGTCGCCCTCCTTGATGCTGATGAGGCGGGCTTCAAAAGGTCTTTGGAGCGGAATGCCTCACTTCTAGTCGGATATTTAGCAGGGAGGTAGCGGCTCCTTGTCTCCGTCCCCGCAAGGCGCCGGACTACGCCCGACTACCCGGGACCGTTAAGTCACGTGTCGGAGGGCTTCGATGGGATTCATCAGCGCGGCCCTCTTTGCCGGGTAAAGCCCGAAGACAATCCCGATGGCCACCGAAATGCCAAAGGCCAGCGGGAGCGACCAGGGAACGATGATCGGTACCATGGTGCGTACCACCTCCGGCAGGGCCGCCATCGCACGGGGAAATGCCGAGTTCATCAGGGCCATCGCCAGCGCAAACGCCGGCCCACAGGCCAACCCGCCGATGGCCCCCGTCAGGCCCCCACCGATGGAGAGAACGACCGTTTCCACGAGAAACTGGCGGGTGATGTCCCTTCTGCGCGCCCCGATGGCGCGCCGGATTCCGATCTCCCGTGTGCGCTCCGTCACGGTGGCCAGCATGATGTTCATGATCCCGATCCCACCGACGACCAGAGAGATGGCGGCCACAAGGCCCATCATTGCAATGAACATCAGGCGGGTGTTGCGCGCCTGCTCCAACAACTCCAAAGGCACGGTGATCGTGTAATCCTCGGCCCGGTGAGTGCGCGCCAGCGAGCGGCGGACGACTTCGGCAGTTTCAAGCACCTTGCTCGCATCCGAAAGCGCCAGCGTCACCTGCGAGACGATAGGCACGCCGCTCTCGGTCTTGGCGTAGATGTCGAAAAAACGCGCCCACATCGTGCTGATCGGAATGTGGACATCTTTGGAAAATTCCTGCTTGGCACGGGCCCCAGGAATTTCACTGACGCCGCGTTTGCTCCGCAGCACGCCGATGACCGTATAAAAATCGGCTCCGATGTGGATCGCGCGGCCGATGGGATCCTCGTAGCCAAAGAGGTCTACCGCCCCCTCCGGGGCTAGGACGCAGACTTTGTTAGCCTGTTCTTCGTCCGTTGCGGTGATGAAATGGCCGCGCTCCACCTCCATTTTGTGGAGGGAGAGGTAGTCCGGGGTCGACCCAAGAAGCCGACCGTAAAATTGGCGCGTTCCGTAGGCGAAAACACGCTTGAGCTGTTCTCGGACAGGAATGACCCGTTCGATGACCGGCACCATGGCCATGAGGTTTTCGTAATCGTCCCGCGTGACCCCGTAACGGTAATACTTGCCGCCTGTTTGCTGGGGAGGGGGCAGGACGGTCGTGAGAATGATGTTGTTTGCACCTAACTCGGCGATCTGTTGCTGCGCTTTGGCGCTGATTCCTTCCCCGATCGCGAGCAACCAGATCACGCTTGCTACGCCGATGAAGATTCCCAGGATCGTGAGCAGGGAACGCAGCGGATGAAGCAGCAGGTTTTTGACGCCGAGCCTTGCCGTGCGGGTCATCAGGTCCAGACCGCCGGCGGTCCCCGTCTCCGTGAGTGTGGGTGCCGGGGTATCAGTGTGGTGCGGGCTTACGGGGCGGTGTCGAATGTCGGATTGGATCAGGCCGTCGCGCAGGCGCACGATACGGCGGGCGTGGGCAGCCACCTCCTCCTCGTGGGTGACCAGCAGGATGGTTTTTCCTGCCTGGTTGAGGTTTTCCAAAAGGGTGAGGATTTCCGCTGAAGTCACCGTGTCCAGGTTGCCGGTAGGCTCGTCGGCCAGAATGTAGCGTGGGGAGTTGGCCAAGGCGCGGGCGATCCCGGCCCGCTGTTGCTGGCCGCCGGAGAGTTGGGGTGGCCGGTGGGTGAGCCTATGGCCAAGACCGACGAGGTCCGCTAGTGCTTGGCAGTGGGCACGGCCTTCCTCTGTGACCGGCCCCTGATAGGCGAGGGGACATTCGATGTTTTCGCTGACGGTAAGCTGAGGAATCAGGTTGTACGACTGGAACACGAAGCCGATTCGAGAGGAACGGATCGAGGCGAGTTGATCGTCATTCAGGTGCGCGACGTTGTCTTCGCCGAGAAAGAAGTCGCCTGAAGTGGGTTGGTCCAGGCAGCCAAGCAGGTTAAGGAGCGTGCTTTTACCCGAGCCCGAGGGGCCCATGATGGCAATGTAGTCTCCTTCGGGGACCTCAAGGGTGATTCCCTTGAGCACTGGCAGGGGCTCCCCTGCCAGGTCATAGCTCTTGGTGATCTCGGTGAGCCGGATTGCAGGGGTCATGCGCGGAGTGCCCGTGATGCCGGCTCAACGGGTGGCGTCCGCCAGTTGCGTAGACTTGTTCCGCCCTCCAGCTCTTGTCCCTGAGGGATCTGTTTTTTTGGCCACTTTCGGGAGGGAAAGTTTGGACTCGTAAGTCTGGGGGGCGAGCACCACCTGCTCTCCCTCTGCCAAGCCCGCAGAAATAATTACCGATTGTTCGTTTGCAGAGCCCACCTTGACTTCCTTTGCCACGATCTCGCCATCGGCTTCCACCACACAGAAGAAGCGTTTCCCTCTTTCCAGCACCGCCTGAACCGGCACTTGAAGCACGTTTTCCAAACGTTCCACCTGAATGGCTGCCTGCGCGGTCATTCCCGAGCGCGCTCCCGTCGGCGCGTCGTCGATGGTGATCTCGGCACCGTATTCCTTGATGGTGCTGTAAGGGCTCGCCGCCGGCAGCGGGTACTCGCTCACCGAGCGCACCGTGCCCGTCAATACGGTGTTCGGGAAGGCGTCCATTCGAATCTTCGCACCCATTCCGACCCGGACCCGGTCAATGCGGGATTCGTTGATGCGGGCCAACACCTGCATCCGTTTTGGATCCGGCAGTCGCACAATGATCTGCCGTTCACGCACCGGCTTTCCCTCGGCAATGAGTGGCTCTCCGGAGGGAAGGTTTGCGTAGACCACCTGACCGGAGGTGGGGGCGAGAATGCGGCATTTGGCCAACTGGTCCTCCAGCGCCTTGAGCCGTTCCTCGTCTAGATTGTGGCTGTTTTGGCGTGAACGCCACCTGGCCTCAGCCGTCTCCACGTTCGCCTTGAGCCGGTTGGTGGTTTTGAGCTTCGTGAAGCGGTGGAGCACACTGAGCTTCGTGGAGGAGTTTTCCAACTCCTTGCGCGCTTTTTCCACCGCAAAGCGGTCCGCCTCCAACTGCACTCCGGTCACGTAGCCCCGATCCGCGAGGCGGATGCTGTAGCTGAGATATTCCTCGGCCCTACGCAAATTTTCCTGAGCCACAAAGCGTTCGCTCTCAAGAAGGCCTTTGTCCTGCAAAAAAGTCCCCGATTCGTATTCCTCCAACGCCAGTTTGGCGGCCTCGAAGTCCGCGAGTCCCTCGATTTCAAGGGCTCTGCTGCTGTTACACGCGATTTGTTGCTGCACCAGATCCGCCTGCAAAGCGGAGTCGTCCAGCCGAAGTAAAAACTCCCCCTCTTGCACATACGTTCCCTCGGGCACAATCTCGAGGATTGGCGTCCCGATTAACGCCTTGGACTGGACCTGACAGCGCACCTCGACGTTGCTCGAACTGGCGACTTCCCCGCGTTCGAGAACCTCCTGCAAAAAGGAGGCGCTAGCCGCCGGCGCGGTCATCGGCGGCGTGTCGGACACGTATTTTGCGGAGGAGGTCGCAGGCTTCGTCCGCAGAACGGCGTAGCCAATGCCGGAGCCAAGCAGGAGCAGCCCCGTGAATACTTTGAGGGCTGGGCGTGGACGCCAATTTTTGGGGAAAGCATTCATCGGACAGTGGGGGCCTGCTCCTGCCTGAACGCTAGGGTGTGTACAGTGCGGTCCTTAACGGGGGCGGGAGAAATCGAGGCGGTGGGCGGTGAGGGAAACTGCGGGGCAGGGTTCCATCGGGGCGCACGGTTCCTGAGGCGCTCCCCTGTGATGGGGCCCGGATCCAGCCACATTCCGTCCGAGTCGGTTTGTAAGGTGCCCGCTTCAAAATCCAAAACGAGCCGGAGCACTTCGTATCCGGTGCGCATGCTCAAAAAGTCGTTTTGCGCAGCAAGCAGATCGTTCAGAGCTGTCACAAGGTCGCGCGCCGTGGTCGCACCGATCTGCGCCACCACGCCGGGCCGCGGGGGTTCTTCCAGTCTGAGCCGCGCCAGATCCACCTGCGAAATCGCCACGTGTACCGCCGCTCTTCGGAGTTCAAAGTTGAGCTGGGAAAGGTCCACGATCCGCAGCGTGTTTCTCAGACTCTGTGAGATTTTGTCCTCAAAAAGCATGTAGTCGCGCCGCGCCCGCTGATAATCAATCTGGGATTCTCTGTAGGCGTTTCTTTCGGCCAGACGGTTGAGGGGCGTGTCAAAACGCAGACCCACACGCGCTACTCCCGTCCGCGAATCAAAACGCGCGGCATTGTTACGGATAGTTCCCAATCCCCCCTCCGCATTGAACGTCAGGCCGCTCTTTAGCGCATCTGCAAAGTAATCCATCTTTCTCCAAGCGTCCACCAGCCGCGCCCGCGCGTTCATCCAGTCCAAACGGTTTTCGCGGGCGATCGCAAGAGCTTCCTCCTCAGAGACCGCTACTTTTGGAAGCGTCGCTGACTCTAGGCGCACTGCCGTCTGGTTCAGAGAGAGAGACAGGAGCAGTCCGGAAAAGTCGCCCGCCAAATCCCGCAACTCCGCTCGCGCCTCCTCCACCGTCAGGCTGCTCAACTGCTGCTGCAGCTTTTCGAGCTCCTTCTTTAGCTCCACCAGCGCCGCCACATTTTGGGCGCCACGCTTCCCGTAAAGGCTAAAACGGTTCAGCAGGGCGGACGGCTCAAGCGCGCTCAGTTCGACGCCAAGATCTGTCGTGATCTTCCTGCTGAGCAGGGCCTCCAGTTGGCTTTGTCTGAGTGGAAGCGTTGCCTTGAGGGTTGCGAGATCTTTGTCGGCGCTTTCAATGATCTTCCCAAGCGCGGGCAGCAGTGCTTCCAGTTGCCCTGCCAGCCCGGCCAGATCCGACAGGCTCGCCGTCTTGCCCTCGGCCCGGAGCATTCCTTGGACTAGCGCGATCCGTCGGTCTAAAGCGGTCGCCTCTGGGTTGGAGGTGCCGAAGCGTGCCAAGAAGGAATCCATGACCGTCACGGGGAGGTCCGGTGGGAGACCCAACTCTATCTTAAAGGTATCCAGCCTTGTCTGGTACGCAGCCTTCGAGGAAAGCAGGCTGCTCTGACCGTTAAACAGCGCCAGACGCGCCTGATCCACCTGCAAACGACTGCTGATGCGTCCCGCGTCGAAGGCCGCTGAGAGCTGTTCCATGCTCTCCCGGAGACGCGCCACGTTGGACTCCAAATTTTCAATCCGCTGTGCCTCCTCCAACAAGCCCATGAAACCTTCCGCCCTTGGCGCCACTGTCGTTCCGCTAGGGTTCCCCGCCGCCAACCCCAGACCCTGTGCTCCCACTGCGCCCGCGCGCGAGGGACCCTCACCCGGCCCTCGCCCTGCGGCCACCCTGAGGTAATAGCCCTGCTGGTATTGCTGCATTTGGCGGACATTCGCCAGAAGCGCCCGCTCCCCTTGCGTGAGACTTTCCAAAATCCGCTCCTTGCTGCCCAGTCGGAGCAGCGGTTGGACAAGTCCGAAATTTAAGAACGTAGAAGCCGTCTCAGAAAGGCTGCCGTTTTTGATGTCCCACACAAACGAATTGGCAAACGAAGCGAGAATCTCTCCCCCGGTCGAATTGAGCCACCGCACACTTCCGTCAGTGAGGACGGAAGCTCCCCGCTGGTTCGGCTTCGAAGCGGCATTCTTGCCGACGGTTTCCGCGCTGGTTTTCTGGCCTAGAGCCAGCCTAGGGGAGAACTGAAACCGATCGAAAGTCAGGTCCAGCGCCGATAAGTAGAGATCCTCCCGCTCTCTTTGAAAATCCCTCGAGTTGTGAATTCCTAGGCGCAGGGCATCTTTGAGGTTCAGCACCAGCATCCCGTCCCGTCCACGGGTCAAAACCGCCCGCCAAGCGTCAGATTGTACGACAGCCGGTTCCCCTGACTGCCTCCATTTCCGGGCCCCAGTGTGCCCGGCCACGTTCTCCATGAGCGCGTGCGACTGTGGGTCGTCGGGGGGCATTGGCGCGTTGTCCGGATCAAACGCGTCAAAAAAGCGGGAGTCTTCAAAGGGAGCGATGCCCTCGGCGCGCAGCGGGATTTCAGCAAGAAGCCGTTCTTCCTTGGAGTGGATTGCCGAGTAGACCTCCCTGTCGGCCCGCTGCCGGTACACGGCGCGCGAGCAGCCCGTGCCGGCGGCAAGCAGCAGGCAGAGGCAGAAGGGGGTTAGGGCTTTTCCCGGGGGAACATCCACAGGAATACTATCCCTCTTTAAGGGCAAACCTTAGTGCTATTTGGCTGTGTGCGGCCCGGCTGCGCATTCCGGAGCCCCGCACGCAGCGCAACGTACAGCGGTTCCGACGTGCTTCGCATCGGGACCGCCGACCCTATCAATGAGCGCTGAAGTGGGCAGCACCAGGCGAAGGAAGCTGATGCCTGAATGCGCTGTGTGTTTATTGCTTTTTCCGCAAAGAATAGGACTGCGTTTTTCCCAGCTCAAAGGGGCGAATCATCAGTGTCTGGGGCGTGTGAGCGGTCGAATGCACCTCAGTCCGGGCAGGAAACGTCGAGGGCTCTTCTCAACGGCCCCCTCATGCGGAGACACCTTTGTAGAGGCCACCGCATTAAAACATGACGAAAAGAAATAAAAACGCCTGAGGCATGCCTGAAATCTGCGGATGACGGTCCGCTCCACTGGGAGACAGCCAAGAGTGTCGCACCGTCACCGTTCCTGGCCACTCCCGGGGGATTCGAGGCGTGCGGTGGGGGGGGCAACCGGGCGGGCTTAGAAAAAAGCGGCTTCCACCAGAAAAATAAGACTTTCCTCTCTCCATTCCCGTAGCAAAGGACAGAAGAAAACGAGGATTCAAACAGGTGTTTGTCAGAGGTGCGGGAAGCCGCCGGTGCCGTTGGCGGGGCGGGTAAACACATCGAAAGGGGGCGGGTTATGGCTTATGCAAGCGGGGAAGAGCAAGAGTCTGGGCTGCGGGTGTATCTGCGGGAGATCGGGCAGGTGGCGCTGTTGACTGCGGAGCAGGAGTTGAGTCTTGCCACGCGGGTGCAGGCGGGCGACATGGAGGCTCGGGCGCATATGATCCGCGCGAACCTGCGTCTGGTGGTCAAGATCGCCCACGACTACGGGAGCTTCGGTTTGCCGATGGCGGACCTGATTTCAGAGGGGAACATCGGGCTGATTAAGGCGGTGGAGCGGTTTGACCCGGGCAAGGGCAGCAAGTTGAGCACCTATGCGGCCTGGTGGATCAAGCAGAGCATCAAGCGGGCGCTGGCCAATCAGAGCAAGACCATCCGGCTGCCGGTGCACATGGTCGACAAGATCGCCAAGTTGCGGCGGCTGGCTGCCGGGATGAGCGAGGAGCTGGGGCGAGAGCCTACGGATGACGAGTTGGCGGAGGAGGTGGGGATTTCGGTGGGCAAGCTGGCGCAGCTGCGGACGGTGTCCCTGCGGCCGGCTTCGTTGGACGCCCCCGTAAGCGACGAGGACAGCAAGGAGTTGGGCGAGACGGTGAGTGATTTGGAGGCGCAAACCCCCCTCGAGCAGCTCAGTGACAGCAATCTGCTCGACGAACTGGCCGAGGTGCTTTGTGTGCTCGACAGCCGGGAACGGCGGATTATTTCGGCCCGTTTCGGGCTGGAGGGGGAGACCCCAAAGACGCTGGAAACCGTGGGGCGTAAGTTTGGGGTGACACGCGAGCGCATCCGGCAGCTCCAAAACGGCGCACTCGAAAAGCTGCGCCGCGCGCTGGCGCGTCGGGAGCGCCCCATCGGCGCCTTGCTGCCGCGTGCCCCAGAGGGCTGAGGGCAGAGGACCGTGCGGGGGCCGTGCCGGGGAAGCGGCGCCCGGGCGGCTCCGGACTCAGTTCCCCGCTCGCGGCGGCTCCTGCAATTAAGAGACAAATCCCCACATTTCGCAGGTTTAACAGGGGAAAGAACCTTGAAGCAGGCTCCTCGCTATTTTTGGCGGGTGAGCGCTTCTGGGAAGCAAGACATGACACTTCGGGAACTGGCATGAGCCTTGAATGGCTGTTGATCTGGAGGATGCAGTGTCCGACGCCGTCGGCCTTCCTAAAAAGCGCCAGTGGGCCGGTCATTTAGACAACTAGCCCCCCACAGCAGTCAAATATTCGGATCCCTTTCTCTGAAAAACTGTCCCTGCCTGCCGGGCCCTGCGGGCCCGCCGACAGCTAGCCGGTCGGCAAGCGAGCCCCGCGAGAGCCGCCACCGGTCTCGCCAAAAACAGCGGCCCGCCCCGGAAGGGGCGCAAGACCGCCCCGCTGTGGACGCGCCACGGTTCTTCGGCCCCGCCGGGGCCGTCGCTCTCGTTGGAAGGGACCGGGGGCGCGCGCAAAGCCTCGCTGCCGCCCGGCTAACTATCTTCGCTCCCTCCGGGAGCGAGCGCGCCCCTCGCGCTATGCAACACCTTGGCAGCTTTGGGTGACGAGCCGCAGATCTCCTAGATCGACCGCTGACAGCGGAGTGGAAACCCTAAAAACATCTGCGGAAATCTGAGCAATCTGTGGATCACCTGCCCGTCCCACCGGGAGTGCCCAAAACGTGAACCACATTGAACACTCCCCGGGGGAGGCCGGAATGGACTCCTGACTACTTAAGGGAGGAGAGGTATTCGACCAGATCACGGATTTCCCTCTTGGAAAGCACGGCGGCGAGTGGGGGCATGCCTGAGGGGCCGCTCTCGCGGGTTTTAATTTGGCTTTTCGGGAGTTTTTCAAGGATGCCGGTGGGGGGCATCAGGGTAAGCTCCTCGGCTGAGTCGGCTTTGAGGATCCCTGCGTGGACGGAACCGTCGGTGAGGGTGACGATGACGGTTTCAAAGCCTTGGGCGATTTTTGCATTCGGTTCGACGATGGATTCGAGGAGGTACTCGCGGGTCTGTCGTTTCCCCACGCCGGTAAGGTTGGGGCCGACTTCTGCGCCTTCGTTTTGTACTTTGTGGCAGCGCACACAGGAGGCCTCTGCCTTTTCCATGAAAATGCGGCGGCCTTCGGCTGCGTTTCCACCAAGAAGGGCGGGGCGGTGGGCAGAGAGTGGGTCGGTGGCGGTTTGGGCGGCCACTGCGGTCTGAAGGCGAGTGAGACGCGCTTTGATCGCTGGCTCCGGGCGTTTGGCTGCAGCCTCTAGAAGTTCAAGATGGACTTCTCCCGGAAGCTTTCCTGCGGACAGCAGGTCGAGTTGTTGTTCAAAGATTGCCGCGGTTCCAGCCTCAGAAAGGGAGGAGAGCTCAGTGAGCACGTTTTGTTTTTCTCCTGGAGTTCCAATTTCGAGGAGTTTTGCGAGGGAGTCCACGCCGCCACCGGGCAGGTGGAGCTCGATGCGCAGTTTTGTGGCGGCTTTCCTGAGGGCTTCCGCTTTGTCTGTCGCTGCGAGGGAGACGATCTCCGGAAGCTTTGGTTCCTTGAGCGAGGCCAGGGTTTGGAGTGCCTCGACTCGCACGGCGGCATCTTCGGCAACGTTGGACACGATAGCCGGGAGGTTGATAAGCGGGTTGGCGAGCTGCTCTCCGTGTTTTTGGAGCAACTGGAGCGCCTCGATGCGGACTGCGTTGGGCGCAGCAGGGGCTTCCGCCAACAGGGTGGAGAGGTGGGGTTTGAGCGCGGTGATCGAGGGCGCCACATCCCGCTGGGGCAGCGGTCTAAACAAGCCGATGACCCTGTCCAACCGCGGGGGAGTGGCCCAGCTGGAGAGGGCTTGGATGGCCTGAAGTCTGAAGGCTTCTGGCGCCTCGTTTAGAGACACAAACTGTGCTAGAGCTGTTGCGTTGGAGGGGTTGCCCGTACGGAAGGCGGCGTTGATTGCGCGGCGTAAAATGGCATCCTGCGGTGCGGGAGCCTCCTTGGTGCCGGGCGGCAGGGAGAGGAGGGATGCTGCCTTCGGTAAGAGAGCAGCCAGCTCCGGCATGGCGTCGTGTATGGATTCGTCGTGGATGGCGCGGGCGGCCTCGGCAACCACCAAGGGATCGGCGTCTTGGAGAAATTTGGCGAGGCCGACGTGCTTGAGCCGGCGGAGCGCGACAATGGCACCGAGACGCACCGCAGTGGAGGGGTCGTTGGAGGCAGCCAAAAGGAGTACCGAGTCGTTGCAACCGGCAAGGGCGGAGCAGAGCGCGTGGCGCAGCACCGGGTCGGTATTGTCGTTTTCACGTAGCGCCTCGATGAGGGCAGGAGTGGCTTCCCGGCTTTTGAGGTTGCCCAGGGCGATCGCTGCGAAGGAGCGCACTCTGGGACTGGGGTCTTTGAGCAGAGGTAGAAGTGGGGCAGTAGCCTTGGCTCCTTTGATGTCGCCCAGCGTTTTTGCAGTTTGAGCGCGGACTTCGGCGTCGGGATCCTTCAGCAGGGGAAGCAGCGTGGAACCATCCTTTTTCTGGGCACGCGCGAGCTGACCGAGGCCCCAAATTGCGTGAAGTCTGGCCAGAAGCGAGGAATCCCGAGAGGCGACTCTAATGAGGACGGCGGAGGAGGCGCGCGCTGCGAGCGCAAACTGGGCTTCTTGGCGGACGCGCATGTCGGCGTGCCCGAGGAGCAGGGCGAGCTGCTCGGGTTGGCGGCTTTCCATTCCGTCGGCAATGAGCTTTTTGGTCTCCAGCAAGAGGGGGTCCGAGTCGCTTTCCGGGGCGTGGATTCTGTAGATGCGTCCCTTGCCGTTCATGCCCCAGCCATTGACCCAGTCGGCTACATAAAGCCCCCCGTCCACCCCGAATTCCACATCAGTGGCGAGAATGTTCCAGATGGGCTTTTCAATCGGAGACATTTCAAATCCGGCCCCCTTGGGCGAGACAGAGACGGAAAGGATCCCGCTGTTGCTTGGGCTGCCAGAAAAGTTGGCCAAGAAAAAGTGGTCCTTCCAAGCGGAGGTCAGGCCGGTGCCTGGGTAGTAGGTCAACCCGCTTGGTCCATTCCCCAGGACCGCGACTGGCGGCAGGTGATAGGCGGCCTGTCCAGCGAAACTCGGGTAGCAGAGACGCTCTGAAAGCCAGGGACCGCGGGCGTTTGGCTTTGTGATAAACTGCCAGCCGATCCGCCAACCGCTGTCGCTGTTTTGCTGGACATAAACCCAGCGGGCGGGATCGCCTGCATCGGAATTGTTGTCGCCGGTAAAGAGGTTGCCAAATTGATCAAAGGCCAGTTCCTGCGGGTTGCGCAGCCCAAGGGCGAATATTTCAAGGCCAGAGCCATCCAGGTTACAGCGGTAGACGGCGCCCGTCTCGGTGTTCACTGCGCGGCTCCCGTCAATGGCGGTGGCGTTTGCCCCGCGGTCGCCAACGCTAAAGTAAAGGCGGCCGTCCGGGCCGATGCGCAGTCCGTGCAGGTCGTGTCCGAGAAAGGCGGTGCGGACGCCGAACCCCTTGGCGAGCGAGGTGCGCGAGTCCGCACTTCCGGAGCGTTTATTGTCCTGCAACAGCCACAGGTCGGGGATCGAGGTCAAATAGACGTTTCCTTTACGGGCGAGGACTCCGGCGGCGATGCCCGAGAGAGGGTCGTTGAAGCCTTCCGCGAAGATTTTCGAGCTGTCAGCCACACCGGTGCCCTTGCTGTCCCAGACCATCTGAACGCGCTCTGAGTTGAGGGCGTTTTTTTCCAGATCTACCTTTGGATCAGCCTTGAGGATGGCGAGAAAGGAGTCGAGGGAGGTGCTCGCAAGTTCGTCCTCGAGCCAGTTCATGTGGGCGCGAATGTCGCTCACGCCCGCGTGCAAGCGAAAGGTTTCTGCCACAAACCAGCGTCCCTTTTCGTCTGTGGCGATGGACACCGGGTTGGCCAACAGGGGTTCCGCCGCCCAAAGGTCAACCTTGAGGCCCGCGTCGAACTTGAACTGCTTGATTGCGTTGGCTGCCTCGTCGGAGGCGGGTTGGATCTTGGGGACAAAACCTCCTTGTTTGGCCACCTCGACCTGTCGTTCGTCGCCGGCGAGGGCAGGGCTCCCAAGGGCGGCCAGAAAACAAAGGGGGGTCAAGAGACGGTGTTTCATAAGGATTATACGGGAGAGGACCAGAAGCGAAGGGGCTTGCTGGAAAGCCGAGCTAGTTTGCCATGCTTTGGGTTTATCAAACAAGCAGGCTTGGAACTAAAGGGTGCAGGCTTAAAACGTTCTCTACTTTTTCATGAGCCCAGCTGAAAGTCTAAGTCGTCTCAGCTTTTTAACTTAGTGCAATCTATGCTTCCCTCCGCTCTTCCCCGACGTTCCTTTTTGAAGGCCCTCCTTGCCTCCGGCGCCGCCCCGCTTCTGCTGCCTGCGAGGCTCTGGTCTGCCCCTGTGGGCCCCAATGACGCAATACGGTTGGGATTTATTGGCTGTGGCATTCAGTCACGGGGTCTGCTGGGCGGGTTTCTCAAGCTGCCCAATACCCGCGTCGTGGCGGTGTGTGATGTGGACACAACGCGCAGAGAGAACCACAAGCAGATTGTTTCTGAATATTATTCCAAGCAGTCGGAGACCGAATTCAAGGGGTGCACCGTGCACAACGACTTCCGGGAGCTCCTCGCCCGGCCGGATGTGGACGCCGTGGTGATTGCCACTCCGGACCACTGGCATGCCATCATCGCGGTGGCGGCGGCGGCCGCTGGAAAGGACATTTATTGTGAGAAGCCGCTCACCAACACCATTCACGAGGCCACCGCGCTGAGCACGGCCGTACAGCTCCATCAGCGGGTGTTCCAAACCGGCTCCATGCAGCGTTCTTCCAGAGAGTTTCGCGTGGCGTGTGAACTGGTGCGCAACGGGGTTTTGGGCAAGGTCAGTAGGGTCGCTGTGGGCTTCGGGGGACCTGCCAAGCCCTGTGACCTGCCCGGGGAGGTTTTGGAGGCTGGCTTGGATTGGGACCTGTGGTTGGGGCCCGCTCCAATGCGCGAATACAACGCGATTCTGAGTCCGCGTGGAGTCAACAAGCACTTTCCCGCCTGGCGGGCCTATCGCGAGTACGGAGGCGGAGGGGTCACCGACTGGGGCGCGCATCACTTGGACATCACGCACTGGGCTTTGGGAATGGACCGGAGCGGTCCGTTGGAGGTGCTTCCTCCTGAGGACTGGAAGACCGCAGCCTCGGGGGTGCGGATGCTCTACCCAGGGGGTGTCGAAGTCACCCACGTGGCTCAGAACGGAGTGACTTTTTTTGGTACGGATGGGGAGCTGTTCGTCAACAGAGGGAAGTTCAAACTCACTTTAGGTGGGCAGGGGAAGGCCTCTTTTTTAGCGAAGGAAGACCAGCCCGGTTTGCAGGAGCAGTTGGATACGGTGGAAAAAGAGTATCTGAGGGATCCGAAAGTGCGGCTCTACAGCAGCAAGGACCACAAGGCAGATTTTCTGGGGGCGATCCAGTCCCGCAAACAACCCGTCGCGGACGTGGAGACCGGCGCGCGCACGGTCATCGCCTGCCATCTTGCCTCTCTGGCCTACTATCACGGCCAAAAGATGCAGTGGAATGCGGCGCAGAATGTGTTTGTGACCGGGTCAGGAAACTCAAACTGGCTGCATACCGAGTACCGTGGTGCGTGGAAGCTGTCGTAAGGACGACGGCCGCGGCTGGCCTTTTTCCCCAGGATCCTCGCTGTTTTCGGTGGGTGCCTTTCCACTCGCTCCGGAGAGATCGGGCAGGCATCCACAGATGGCTCAGATTTTCGCAGATGTTTTTACGGGTTCCACTCCGCTGCTCGTGCTGAGAAATCTGCGGCTCGTCACCCAAAGCTGCCAAAGCTGCCAAAGTTTCGCGAAGCACGAGGGGCGCTCTCGCTCCCGGAGGGAGCGGAGATAGTGAACCGGGCGGCAGCGAGGCTTTGCGAGCGCCCCCGGTCCCTTCCAACGAGAGCGACGGCCCCGGCGGGGCCGGAGAACTAGTGAGCGCCCACAGAAGGGCGGTCTTGCGTCACTCCTTTCCCTTTATGTCACCAAAAACGTTTTTCTCCCCCCTCTGGCTCACCGCTGTTTTGACCGCCTGGAGCGGCGTGCTTTTTGGAGCGGCCCCGGCTGGTGCCACCCCACTCTCCCCGCCGGCTGCACCCAAGTCGATTGCGCCGCAGGTACCCGTACGCTGGAAGGCAGGCGCAGCCTCTACTGTGGTCACCCCTGAGAAACTGCTGCTCATGGCGGGCTATGCCTCCCGCAAGAAGCCCGCCGAAGGCAAGGTGCAGGATCTTTTTGCCAAGGCTCTTGCGCTTGAGGAAGAGAATGGCGGCAGACTGGTCATCGTGACTTTGGACCTTATCGGCGTACCCCAGAGTCTGCGACAGGCCATTGCCACAAAGGCGCTTGCCGGCTTCGGATTGCCCCCGGAGCGGTTGCTGTTGAACGCTTCGCACACACACAGTGGCCCGTCCCTGCGCACCACGCCGCCGCCTCCCGCGGAGGAGGGGGGCAGTGCGCAGGCACTCGAATCCCACGACTACACGCAGCAGCTTCAGGAGAAAATTCTTGCCACCATCGGTGGTGCCTTGGCCGATTTGCGTCCAGCGCGGTTGACCTGGAACAAGGCCAGATGCGGGTTCGCGATGAACCGCCGTAGGGACTACACCCTGCCTCCCGAGCACCCAAACGCAAACAAGGCGCCCAACCCGGACGGCCCCGTAGACCACGAAGTGCCCGCACTGCGGGTAGAGGCGCCCGATGGCACGCTTCGTGCGACCCTCTTTGGCTACGCCTGCCACAACACAAGCCTCGGTTTCTTCAACTATTGCGGTGACTACGCGGGGTTCGCCCAAGAGTTTTTGCAGGAACATCGGCCCGGTTTTACTGCGCTGTTTTTGATGGGTTGTGGCGGCGACCAGAACCCCTACCCGCGTCGTTCGGACGTCGTGCCAGGAATCACGGATTTGGAACTGGCCCAGCAGCACGGGCGGGCGCTCTCCAATGCAGTGGAAGTGGCCCTCAGCGCCAATCCCCGGCCGGTGGGGGGGGGCATTCGGGCGGCTTATGAGGAGGTTTCCCTAGAGTATGCAAAGCCTGGGAAAGCCGCGCATAGCTATCCGGTGCAGGTGATAAAACTCGGCCAAGACCTAACCATCGTCGCACTCGGAAGCGAGGTCGTGGTGGACTACTCGCTTCGTTTTAAGCGCGAACTAGCCGGAACAGGCGGGGTCTGGGTGGCGGGTTATTCCAACGACTATAACGGCTACATTCCAAGTTTGCGCATCCTCAAGGAGGGTGGTTACGAGGCGGCTGCGGGCTGGGCCGATTCCGTCGAAGATCGGATTGCTGCGAAGGTCCACGAGCTTCACAAGCGGATCTCGGAGTAGCATTTTGGGCGACCCCGACAGCAAAAGGCGCGGGGCTTGTGGCGCGCCGGGAGTTCGTTTTCCGAGGGCTGAATCCGCGGGCGGAGGGGATGGGGTGCCTCCCGCTCCGCCGCGTTGTTCAGCAGAGGCCCACCGGTTTCTCGGAGGATCCCGGCGCAGGCACTAGCTGAGGACTTCCTTGTGGAAGGTGCCCCAGTCGTCGAGGTTGTTGAGATCAACCGCGGCCGGGCTGACGGAGCCGTCGTCTGGGAGGCCGTTGGCCTCGAGGATGGCATGGCGGGTGGCGTCCGCGTGGATGTAGCCGAGTATGGCAGCGTTGTTCTTGTAGATGGTTGCCTTGTCGAGTTTTACACCAGGCTGCTGCTTGATCCAGGCTTCAAACTGGGGATAGCTCGGCTTGGTTTGGATGAAGGCCCGCACGGCGGCCTCGTCCAGATGGAGGGCGGCTAGGACCATCGAGTCGTATCCTTTGCCTATGCCGGGGTAGTCAGCGTGCAGTTTGCCCTGCGCTTCGAGGGAGGCTTTTTGCCAGAGGCGGGGCAGGTGGAGAACGCCTAGGGGACCGGCGAGGCCGGAGCTGATCATGGGTACGTATTTGCTCATATGGAGGAGGGTCTTTAGGTTGAGGTTTTGTGGCGCAGTGTCGCGCCGACAAGGTCTTGGGGCGCGAGTTTGTGGTGGACCGGGGCGCTTCTCCAGAAGCAAATGGCGTTGCCCCCGCCGCGGTCGAGGGGATATCCGCCGTGCTTTCCTCCGGTTTTTGGCAAGATGATGCGTCCCCAAGTTCGGCCCTGGCGGGGAGTGGCGGAGGGGGCAGGCTTTTTTTTCATGCACCGAAGCAGTCACGACTACCACTATTTGACTCAGCGTTGGCGCGCCCTTGCGCGTGGCGCCGGGCTGCGTCTGGTTTTGATCGCTACGGTCGACGGTTTTCCTGTGTACTGCCTCAAGTCACCCGCGCTGGGGCACGGCGGCGGGCTGTACCTCTCGGCGGGCATCCACGGCGACGAGTCGGCTTCCACGGAGGGGCTGCTTGCCTGGGCACAGCGCTCCCAAGCGCAACTCAGACACCTGCCGGTGTTGGTTTTTCCCTGTTTGAATCCCTGGGGCCTTGTCATGAACCGCCGCTCCGACGCGGGGGGGAACGATGTCAACCGGCTGTTCCACAGCGACCAGCATCCGACTGTGGCGGCAGTGCGGGAAACGGCAGGTCCCCACACGTTTGATTCTGCAATGCTGCTGCATGAGGACTACGACGCCCAAGGGGTCTATCTCTACGAATTGTCCAAGCGAGCTTCCGTAGGAGAGTCCATTCTCAGCGCTGCGGGGGCAGTCCTTCCCAAGGATCCACGGCCGAGAGTGGATGGACGGAGGGCGAGGGACGGCATTTTGCGGCCGCGGCTGTCCCTCAGCCGTTTTGCAGAGATTGGGCATCCGGAGGCGCTCTGGCTCCATCTGCGAGGCTGTGCCCGGAGTATCACGTTTGAAACGCCAAGCGAGGCTTCGCTGGAGAAGCGGGTGGAGGCCCACGCGGTGGCTGTGGCGCGCATGGTTGAGCTTTTGCCGTGGTCGGTTTCTTAAGCGGGCCAGCATGGGAGATGGCGGGCCGATGCTGGCGGTTGGGAAGCAGTTTTATTGTGTCCCGTTGCGTGTGCTGCAAGACTGGTGCGTGCCCGTTCCCCACTCCCTGTTTTTCCGCATCTGTCTGCTCGTTCCTTTCTGGGGGATGGTCTTTGTAAGCTGTCGCCCTGAGCCTGTCGCATCAACGAAGCAGGAAGCCGCTGCGGGCCCCTCTGCGCCCCAACCCAGGGCGCTTACACCGGCGGAGGAACGCCTCCAGCGCGAGGAAGAATCCAAGCGGGAAGCCGTTGCAACCTACCCCGAGCTCGGGGTCGCTGGAACCGCCGTAAACCGGGAGTACGTGCGCCGTTACAAGCTCTATCGCTCGGTGAATCCCGCCTTTTTTGACGAACCCAACTGGCCCAAGCGCCTCGCCGAGATGCTCGCACAGGACCTGGGGCTCGACCCCCGCCGTTAAAGAACCGTACGTCGCTTCGCGCTGAGGCCACGGCGTTCCCCTGCGGGCGCCTCAGGCGCGGCCGCGTTCCTTCTTCCACTGGACCACCAGTTCGAGAAAGGGCGCAGAAAAGTCGCGGAGTTTGCGTTCGCCCACGCCCGGGATCTCCGCGAACTCGGCCTCCGTCGAGGGCTGACGTGCGGCGAGGTGGCGGAGGGTGACGTCTGGGAAAATGATGTAGGGCGGAACGTTGCGTTCTTCTGCAATCGCCCGGCGCAGGGTACGCAGTTGGGCGAAGAGGAACTCGTCGCAGACGACGTCCCCCTCGATGGTGGGCCGGCTGGGGCGCGACTTGGGGGTGGCCGTGGGACGGGTGAGGTTCAGCGGACTCTTCGCCTTGAGCCAGGCCATGCCTTCGCTGGAGATGTCCAGCGTGCTCATGCGCTCGGCGGACTGGGAGCAGAAGCCGAGCCGGATGAGCTCGCGGCCGATGGTCTGCCATTCCGCACGCGAATGCTCCTTGCCGATACCGTAGGTGGAGAGCTGGTCGTGGCCCCAGCGCTTGATTTTTTCAGTGTCGGCACCGGTGAGAACCTCGACGATGTGGTTCATTCCGACGCAGAAGCGGGAGGCCTGTTTGAGTCTGAAGATACAGGACAGAAACTTCTGGGCGGGCACCGTTCCGTCAAAACGCTCCTTGGGCTCCAGACAGTTGTCGCAGCCGTTGCAGGGCACTGGAAAGTCGGTCTCTCCAAAGTAGGAAAGGAGCATGTGGCGGCGGCAGCCCCCGGACTCCGCGTAGTGCACCATCTGTTGGAGCTGCTCGCGCGCAATGCGCTGCTCCTCGGGGTCGCTTTTCTCCTCGATGAAGGCCTTCTGCTTGATGACGTCCGCAGAGCTGTAGAGCAGGACGCATTCGCCCGGAAGCCCGTCGCGTCCGGCGCGCCCCGTCTCCTGATAATAGCTCTCGATGTTTTTGGGCAGGTCGTAGTGCATGACAAACCGCACGTTGGGTTTGTGGACGCCCATGCCGAAGGCGACCGTGGCGCACATGACCCGGGTACGGTCCCGCAGGAAGTTGTCCTGGCTCTTCTCTCGCTGCTTGGGTTCCAGTCCGGCGTGGTAAGCCTGGGCGGAGACCCCGGCCGCGCGGAGTCTTTCTGCGAGGGCTTCGGTGGATTTGCGACTCTGACAGTAAACAATTCCGGTCTCCTCCGGGCGCGCCTTAACCCATTGGATGACCTGCTCGGTGGGCTTGCTTTTGGGCAGGATCCGGTAGTTGAGGTTTGGGCGGTTGAAGCTAGCAGTGTAGCAGCGCGGTTCGCGGAGTTCGAGCAACCGGACGATGTCCTCGCGCACCCGGAGGGTGGCCGTCGCGGTCAAAGCAATGAAGGGCACGCCGGGGAGGGTCTGGCGCAGGCTGGCCAGTTGGCGGTACTCGGGCCGGAAATCGTGGCCCCATTCGCTGATGCAATGGGCCTCGTCGACGGCAATGAGCCGAACTCCGAGCTCCGGGAGGCGTTCAACAAAACCGGAAAGCATCACGCGCTCCGGGGCCAGGTAGAGCAGCTTGTACTCCCCGCGGTACAGTCCCCGGAAGCGGGCTTTGGACTCCTCGGCGGAGAGGGTGGAATTTAAGAAGGTGGCCGCGACGCCGCTGGCCTGGAGCCCCTCAACCTGGTCCTTCATCAGTGCGATCAGGGGCGAGATCACCACGGTGAGCCCGCCGCCTGCAAGCGCCGGCAACTGGAAGCAGAGCGACTTGCCGCCGCCAGTGGGCAGGAGCGCAAAAACATCCCGGCCGTCAAGGGTGTCGGTGATGATCTCCTCCTGCAGTGGGCGGAAGGAACCGTAGCCGAAGGTGCGCTTGAGGATGGCCAGCAGTTCTGCTCTTTGCATGGAGGCGGCCTTAGCGTTCCCGAGGAACCAGAACACATTCCATGCCCGCCGCATGCGCCGCCGTCCGTCCCGTCTCCGTGTCCTCAAACACGAGGCAGCGTTCTGGCAGCACGTTGAGCCGGCGGGCGGCTTCTAAAAACGGATCGGGAAAGGGTTTCCCTCGGGAATAGTCCTCGGAGCAAACCACCGCATCAAAAAGGTCGTGGATCCCGATGGCGTGCAGGGTGCGGGTGACGATGTGGCGATGGCCGCCGGAGGCAACCGCCATCGGCTTGCGACCGAAGTGGGAGCGGGCGATGTCGACTATCCCGTGGATCGGTTCCACCGCGTCGCTCAGGGATTCGAACACCGCCTCCTTGTGATCGACCAGGGCGCCGACCTCGAGGGTGAGCGAATGCTGTTCGTTTAGAATCTCGATGATCCGGGCGGTCGGCACTCCCCCCAAAGAGTAGAAAAACGGCTCAGGAAAAAGGTGCGCATGCTCTCCGAGCGCCACGCACCAAGCCTTGTAGTGGGCTGGCATCGTGTCCGCCAGCGTGCCGTCGCAATCAAAGATAAACGCGTCGAACTCGGTTTCGGGAAGGGTCGGCCGCCAGTAGGTTTGTATGGACACGCTGAGGACGGTAGGGAGACCGGTCTAAAATTGCAAAAAAATGCAGCGAGCCGCTTCCGGCTTCGGGCTTACTTGGTGGGGGTCACCGGCTTGAGGTCCGTGTCGTAGACTGTCACCGGTCCGATGGCCTCTAGGGCGGTCCGCACCTCCTTGGCCTCTCCGACGACCACGATGAGGGTGTCGGTGGCGTCCAGATGGGCTTGAGCCGTTTTTTGGAGAAGCTCAGGCGAGACGCTTCCCATGCGTCGCGCGTAGCTCTTGTAGAAGTCGGCGGGCAGACCGTACAGGTCGATGTCCTGGACCCGTTGGGCGGTGCGTTCACTCTTTTCGAGGCTCAGCAGATAGTTGCCCACGTTGTACTCCCGCTGGAGGGACAACTCTGCTTCGGGCACTGGTTCGGTGCGCAGGCGGTCGATTTCCTTGAGCATCTCCAGGACGGCCGGGGAGGTTACATCGTTGCGCGTTTCCGCTGTTGCCTCGAAGGAGCCGGCGATCCGCCGGGGATCAAAGGCGGAGTAGGCGCCGTAGGTCCAGCCGTGGGTCTCGCGCAGGTTTTGGTAGAGCCGCCCGGAGGCACCGCCGCCAAGGGTGGCCGTCAGTACCAGCACCTCGGGCAGGTCGGGGGTATTCCTCGGCGGGCCGACACGGCAGACCGCAATGTTGCTCTGGACCGAACCGGGGCGGTCCACCAGGTGGACGGTGCGCCCCTTCAACGCGGGGAGCGCCGGTTGCGGCGGTGCCGGTACCTCGGCCCTTTCCCAGCTGCCAAACACTTTTTCTACCATCGCCAGGACGTCGGCCTGCGCCACATCGCCGACAATGGCCAGCGTTGCGTTGTTGGGATGAAAATGGAGCTGGTGGAAGGCCACCAGATCGTCCCGAACAATCGACTGCACGCTTTCCGGGGACGAAACCTGACCGTAGGGGTGCACGCCGTAGACGAGTTTTGTGACGAGTTTTGAAAGCAGCGCGGAGGGCTGCTGTTTCTGTGCCTCGAGTCCGGAGAGGGCGAGCTTGCGCAATTTGAGGAGCTGTTCCTCGGTGAAGGCGGGGTTGCGCACGGCATCGGAAAGCAGGTCCAACAGCTGTCCAGTGTACTTGTTGAGGGAGGAGGCTGTCAGCGCTATCGCGTCGGGTCCGGCCTTGGCGTCGATTGCGGAGCCCAGGTTTTCCGATTCCATGGCGAAGGCCTGGGCGGAGCGTCTGGCGGTGCCGCGGTTCAGCATGCCGGCGGTGAGGGAGGCGGTGCCCGGCTTTGCTCCGTCAGAAGCGGCCCCGGATTTGACCAGCAACCGGAAGGTCACCATGGGCCGCCGGTCGTCTTGAATGAAAAAAATCCGGAGGCCGTTGGGCAGGGTGAGGTCCTTGTATTCTGGAAAGGAGGCTGCGGGCGCGGGGCCAGGCACTGGCTTGACTGAGCGGTCTACCGCAGCGGCAGCGGTTGTCTGGAGGCAGGCGACCGTCAGGCCCGCGCACAGGACGGACGGAAGAAAACGGAGCAAAGGTTGAAGACGCATGGCCGGGGATTATTTGGAGGGAGGCAGGGGGAAGCGCAGGGTGAAGCGGCCCTTGTCGGTGAGGTATTTCTTGGCGACACGCTGCAGGTCCTCCCGTTTCACCGCGAGGTAACGCTCCAGTTCCGTGTTAATGAGGGCGGTGTCTCCGTAAAACATGGAGTAATGGGCGAGTGTGCTGGCGCGCTCGGCCATGGTGCCTCCGCTCTTGGCAAACTGGGATTCCATCTGGGTGCGCACCTTTTGGAACTCCTCTTCGGTGACGCCTTCCGCCACCACCCGTTTGATTTCCTCCAAGAGCGCGGCGTCCAGTTCCTCCAGCGTGGCGCCGGACTGGCCCGTGACCGAGATGGCCAGCATGCCGGCCTTTTCCAGCAGCGAGCAGTAGGGAGCGACGTTCATGGCGAGCCCCTTTTTCTCGACGAGGCTTTGGTAGAGGCGCGAGGAACGGCCGTCTCCCAAGATGTTGGCGAGCATTTCCAGCGGGTAAGCGTCCGGTTCGGTTTCGCTCGGGGCGCGCCAGGCGTGGATGAGTGAGGGGAGCGGGGTGTTTTTGCGCACGACGTCCTTGGACTTGCCCTGGACATCCAGGGTCCAGTTGAACTCGGGCCGCGGCACCGGTTTGTCGTTGGGGATCGCCGCGAAGTAGTCGGCGATAAGCTTTTTGGTCTCCTCGATCTGGAAGTCGCCCGCGACCACTAGCGTGGCGTTTTCGGGCCGGTAGAAGGTTTTGTGGAAGTCGCGGAACTCCTCGATGGTGGCCTTGTCAATGTATTGGAAGGAGCCGATGGGGACCCACTGGTAGGGGGTGCCTTCGAAGACTAGGGAGCAGAGTTCCTCAAACAGGCTGCCGTAGGGCTGGTTGTCGTAGGAGCGCCGGCGCTCTTCCTTCACCACTGCGCGTTGGGTTTCAACCCCGGCCTCGTCGATGCGGGGGTGGAGCATCCGTTCGCTTTCAATCCAGAGCGCCAAGGGAAGCTGGTGGGCGGGCAGGTTAAAATAGTAGTCGGTGCGGTCAAAGGAGGTCGACGCGTTCAGGTTGCCGCCCGCGCTGGAGATGTATTTGTCGATGGTGCCACGGGGAATGAACTCTGAGCCTTCGAACATGAGGTGTTCAAAAAAGTGGGCGAAGCCGGTGCGGTCGGGGCGTTCGTTTTTACTGCCCACCCGGTAGAGCACGTAGGTGCCGATGACAGGTGCCGCGTGGTTCTGGTGCAGGATGACGTGCAGCCCGTTGGGGAGGTTGTATTCGAGAAATTCAACCGGCTTGCGTACGCTGCGTACGTCGGCCGGGGGGGCGGTGTCCCTAGCAGGAAGGGAGGCTCCGGAGGGAGACCCGGGGGCCGCATGGGCGGCGCTACCGAAGGTCACACTCAGGGCTGCGGATAAGAGGGCAGCGGATTTCATGGGTTTTGTTATATGACCCTTGGCGGCCGGTTTTGTTCGATGCAACCTTCTGGCCGGGGCTCGGGGCGATTGTAAACCATGGCGCTGGAAGGCGCTTTGCGCCAACTAAAGTTTTGCTCCCAGCCTGTCGTTTGCCTTCCGCTCACTGATGAAACGTTTCTCCTCCAAGCTGCAACACCTCCTCCTACTGACCCGGGCTGTGCTTTGCCTCTGTCTTTTGCTCGGGACTGCCCTCGCCCGGGCTGCCGACGGACGGTACGCCTTTGAGAAAGCCGAGATGGGGCTGCCCGTGCGCGTCACCTTGTACGCCCCGGATGAGGGCGCCGCCAGGGCCGCGGCGGACCGCGCTTTTGCGCGGGTGGAGGCGCTCAACGCCGTTTTTTCCGACTATGACAGCGATTCGGAGTTGAGCCGACTTTCCGACTCGGCCGGCTCTGGAAGGGCGGTGCCGGTGGGCTCCGAGCTGTGGCATGTTTTGGAGTTTGCACAGCGCGTGTCCGTCCTGTCCAAGGGGGGCTTTGACCTCACGGTGGGGCCGGTGGTCAACCTCTGGAGGGTGGCGCGCCGCAAGCGCGCGCTGCCCAAACCCGAGCGCCTTGAGGAAGCGCGCGCCCGGGTGGGCTATCAGGGAGTCGAGTTGGATCCTGTGGCGCATACCGCTCTGCTGCGGAAGCCACGGATGCGGCTCGATGCCGGAGGAATCGCCAAGGGCTACGCGATGGAGGAGGCGCTTTTGGTGCTGCGCTCGCTTGGGCTGCCCCGCGCGATGGTCGCCGGTGGAGGGGACATGGCTTTGGGGGAGGCGCCTCCGGGCGAGTCGGGTTGGCGAATCGAGGTGAGTTCCCTGGACGCAAGCGGCGCGCCCGCCCCTCGCTTTCTGCGGCTTGCCAACTGTTCGGTTGCCACCAGCGGCGACCTGTATCAACGGTTGGAAATTGAGGGAAAACGCTACTCGCACATCGTGGATCCGCGCACCGGAATCGGACTCACCGACCACAGTCTGGTGACGGTGGTCGCGGCCCGCGGAATCGAGGCCGACGCCCTTTCCAAGGTCCTCGCGGTGCTCGGGCCAGGAGAGGGCTTGCCGCTTTTGGAGGGTTTTTCAGGGGTTGCGGCCTACGTGGTGCGCGCCCCGGAGGACCGGGTGGATGAGCATTTCAGCGCGCGCTGGAAGGCGCTCGAACCCTGAGCGGATCAGGTTGCTCAAATGAATCCGTGCCCAGGTCGCCGCCCTGCAGGCCGCGCCCTCACGGCGAGGACTTCCCTAAAAAACGGTTCCTCGCTGTTTTCGGTGGGTACCTTTTCACTCGCTCAGGATGGACCGGGCAGTCATCCGCAGATGACTCAGATTACCACAGATGTTTTTATGGGTTCTTCTAATCTGCTAAATCCGAGATCTGCGGATAGTTCTGAACCTCTTTTTCATCTGCGGATAAATGCCTTTTCCTTGAACAGTGAGCGAAAGGTGTCCCACTGAAGACGGCGAAGCACCCGAATTTCACCCACCTCCCGATTTGAAAGCACACCTGCCCAACCATCCCACCCGTCTTTATTTCATCCGCCATGGAGAAGTGGAGGAGCGCTACCACCGCATTTTCGGAGGCTCACGGATCGACATGGATCTTTCGCCGCTGGGCCATCTCCACGCGCAGGCGCTGGCCGATTGGTTTGGGGAAAGCCCCTTGGACGCAGTTTACATGAGTCCCATGCAGCGAGTCCGGCAGACGGCCTCGCCCCTGCTGGAGGCGAGGCGCCTGCAACCCGTGGTACTCGAGGACTTGCGGGAGGTCGATTTCGGGGACTGGACCGGCTATGGCTGGCACGACATCCAGGCGAAGTTTGGCGTCGTGGCGTTTGACTGGCTGGAGACACTCGATAACGGGGGGATTCCAAACGGGGAGACAGCGG
>CAMCIN010000024.1 GCA_945874745.1 Akkermansia muciniphila
TGACGTCAGCGTCCTTTACCCGGTTGAAGCCAACGCGGTGTTTGTCCAACTGCCGGAGCACGTCCACGAAAGCCTCCGCCACCTAGGCTGGAAATACTACCTCTTCATCGGAGGCGGCGCCCGCTTCATGTGTTCGTGGAGCACCACCCAGGAGGACGTGGACCTTCTGGTGCGCGACATCCGGGAGGCCACCGCCGCCGCAGATGGTCCCAAGGAAGTTTAGCCAAGGGACTCAGCCCTTGCCATGGGGTGCTCCCTCTGGCCTGCTGGCAACTCCCCTTTTCCTCCCCACCCCATGAGCTACGAGTCTTCCAACAACCGTCTCACCGAATTCTGCAGCGACCTGTTTACAGAGTCCGACACAGTGACCCGCCGCGTGTGGCAAGTGCTTCAGGGCATCCTGATTGTCGTTTCCTGTCTGTCCATGCTCCTTGAGACTTTCGAGCCCTACAAGATTGGGTTCGCCGGTTTCATCAGTTCGCTCGAACTCACTGCCATCGCCTTTCTCACCGTCGACTATCTGGGAAGCCTCTATTTTGCGGAGGAGCGCCTCCGCTACGTGGTTAGTTTCTGGGGGATCGTGGACATGCTCGCGGTGTTGCCGTTTTTCCTTTTGCTTCTAAACCCGACCTCTGCGGTGTTGGTGAAGTCCCTTCGGTCGTTGCGGTTTCTGCGGTTGCTGCTGATTTGGAAGATGACTCGCGGCAGGTTCTGAAAAGGAATTCCCGAATCGGGCGATCGCGGCGCTGTAAAAAAGGCACCGGTCCGGAATCCTGGGCGCCCCCGCGCATTCCCCTCGGGGGGCGGTCCGGTGGTTTCTGAGGATTTCACGCAACACCGGGGGCCTGCGTAGCCGCTGCACATTGAGCCCGCCCACGGGATGTGTGCGCCGTTGGGGGGGCTTCTGAACGGCTCAACGCTTGCCAGAAGGAGATGCCCTTCGGTTAATGCGAGCAATCTGCTTACTGTATTCCATTTAATGAAAGACCGCACAGGCCACTCAGAATGGCTCAACTACAATCACTTGAGGTATTTTCATGCCATTGCGAGGGAGGGGGGCCTCCGCCGGGCCTCGGAGGTGTTGCGTTGCTCGCAGTCCTCCATCTGCTCGCAGGTTAAGCTGTTGGAGGAATGTCTGGGGGAACCCCTCTACAGGCGCAGCGGCCGGACTATCGCACTGACGAGCTTCGGTCGGATCATTTACGAGTATGCAGAGTCGATTTTCTCGATCGGCCGCGAGTTGCTCTCCACCGCCAAAAGGGCAGCCTCCGCGGCCACGCTTCGCTTGCAGGTGGGTATTCTGGATTCCTTTCCAAAACTGCTGTCCATCGAGGTCCTCAGGCCCGTGTTTGAAAGCCGGCCCGTGGTGCTGGTGACCTGCCGGGAGGGGAAGATGGAAGACCTCCTCGGCCAGTTGGCATCCCACCGGCTCGACGCGATTCTCTGTGACGAGCCGCCGCCCTCCGGAATGCAGGTCAAAACCTTCTCCCATCTCTTAGGCGAATCCGGCCTCACTTTCTGTGCCGCCCCAAAACTCGCCGCTCTTCTCAACCAGAAGAAGGAGGGGTTCCCAGCTCTCTTGCACGAAGCGCCGTTTTTGCTGCCAACCCAAAACACCGCTCTCCGCAGGGATCTGGAAAAGTGGTTTGTCGCTAACCGTATCGAACCAACGGTGACGGGGGAATTTGAGGACGCTGCCTTGGCGAAGGTGGCGGCCGTCGAGGGCTACGGGGTGACCGTGGTGCCGACCCTGGTAGAGGAAGAAGCGGTGCACCGCTATGGTTTTGTGCCTGTCGGGCGGACCTCCGAGTGCGGAGTGCGCCTGTTTTTGGTGACGGCCGAGCGGGCCTTTGAACATCCGGGGGTCGCCCTGCTCGCAAAACAATTTGCGCCGGCGCCGCCCACTCATCACCGTCCCGCACGCCGGAGCAAGCGCGCCAGCAAGCCTTCAGAACCCAACCACCCATAGGCCGCCCAGTGCGGGTGCGTCTCCCCCCGGGTTCGGGGGCGAAGGCATGAAACGCGTAGGCCAGTGTTCTGCCAAGGGGCTTGGGACTGAACCGCCTCGCTCTTTGGGCGCTGCAGGCTTGGGGGGCCGATTCCCGCGAGCTAAGGATCGCCACGGCTCGGGGGTAACTCTTAGGCTAAACGTTTCCCTTATGAAAAAGACCCCCGCACTCGTGCTCCTTGGTGTTTCCCTGGCCTTTCAAGGTGTCGGCCTCACGGCGGACGGACCGCTCACGGCAGCGGACTTGCTGAAGGATGTCACCGTGGCCGAGGGCTTCGAAGCCACCATATTCGCCACGCCTGACCAGGCCAACTACCCGGTTTTTTCAGCCGCCGCTCCCGACGGCACCCTGTTTGTCTCCTCGGACCGTAACGGCTCGCTGGGTCGGCTCCCGGACATGGGCCGTGTGCTGCGCCTGCGCGACACCAAGGGGACGGGGCGCGCCGACGAGGTCAAGGAGTTCGTGGCCAACGTGGATTCTCCGCGCGGGCTGGTGTGGGACAAGGACCGCCTCTATTTGGTTCACCCCCCGCACCTGAGCGTCTACATCGACAAGGACGGGGACGGGGTTGCCGACGAGGAAAAGGTGTTGGTCAAAAACCTCGCCTTTACGTTCAAAGACCGGCCCGCCGACCACACCACCAACGGTCTCTCCATCGGAGTCGACGGCTGGCTTTATATCGCCTGCGGCGACTTCGGGTTCATGGAGGCTGAAGGCACCGACGGGCGCAAACTCCAACTGCGCGGCGGCGGCGTGATCCGCGTACGGCCTGACGGCACGGGCCTCGAGCTTTACAGCTACGGCACACGCAACATTTTGGAGGCGGCCATCAGCCCGCTGCTGGACGGCTTCACCCGAGACAACACCAACGATGGCGACGGCTGGGACATCCGCTTTCATCACATCAGCGGCCTCGAGGACCACGGCTATCCAAAGTTGTTTAAGTTTTTTCCGAGCGAACACGTCGAGCCTGTGGCCGGTTACGGCGGCGGCTCCGGTTGCGGAGCGGTCTGGATCGACGAACCCGGCTTTCCCTCCGAGTGGAACAACCTGCCTTACACCAACGATTGGGGGCCGGGCCCGTTGTTTCGCCACACGGTGCGCGCAAAAGGAGCCAGCTTTGAGGAACTTGAGAAGCCCGTCTCGCTGATCAAGGTGCCCAAGTCGACGGACGCCGATGTGGACGGCATGAGCCACGTCTACGTCAACAGTTGGCGCAACGGCGGCTTCTCCTTCAGCAATCCAGACATCGGCTTCATCGCACGGGTCAGTCCGAAGGGATACACGCCCGAACCCATCCCGGACTTTGCAAAAGCAGGGGAGCCGGAGCTGCTCCGGCTGCTCGAAGGCAACAGCCACAGGCGCCGGCTTGAAGCGCAGCGGGAACTGCTCCGCCGCGGCCTCCAGCCCGGCGGCATCGCAGCCCTGGAAGCCCTCACCGCAGCCAAAGCCAAGCCCCTTGCCAGCCGTGTCGCCGCCTTGTTCGCACTCAAACAGGGCAGGGGGGAAGGCTCCCACGCCTTTCTTCTCAAGCAGTGCGAAGACCCCTCGATCGCCGCATGGGCCATCCGCGCACTCGCCGACCGCTGGGACCAGCTGGGGGCGGTTCCTGCGGAGCCCCTCGTCCGTTTTGGCATCCAAAGCAGTGATGCGCGCACCCGGCGCGAAGCGGCCACAGCCCTTGCCCGTCTGGGCAGACCGGCCGACGCGGCGGCTCTGGTTCCGCTGATGGCGGACTCCGATCCGCTTGTGGCGCACACCGCCGTGCAGGCGCTGATCCGGCTCAAGGCGACTGGCGCCGCCCTGCAGGTTATTGACAAGGAGTCGGGCCCTTCTGTCGGGGAATCGCGCGACGCGGTTTTGCGGTCGGGCGCGATCCGGGTGCTGCAATCCGTCCACGAGCCGGCCGTGGTGGAGGCACTGATTTCGCGGCTGGAAAAGGAGGGAGACATGGGGCGCCGCCTCGACTTGTGCCGCGCCCTCAGCCGTCTCTATTACGTGGAAGGCGAGTGGAAAGGCGACTCCTGGGGCACGCGTCCCGACACCCGCGGGCCCTATTACCAGCCGGAAAAGTGGGCCCAATCCGACCGGATCGGCGAGGTCTTGCTCGCCACCCTCAACAAGGCGGGAGCCGAAGAAGCCGCGCGGTTAAGCTCCGAATTTGGCCGCCACCGGATCAAGCCGGGCGACGCCATTGGGAAGCTCATTGAATTGGCCAGGTCAAATCCTGAGGTGATCCCGACTTTGGCGCGACAGCTCTCACAGGAAGACACGATTCCGTCGCAAGCGGTCCCCCTGCTGCTCAACCTGTTGCGCGACTGGAAGCAAAACACTTTCAACCGCTCGATGGCGGCGATTGCACTTGCCAAGGCGGACGATGCGGAGGCATTCCTTGCCCTTTTCGAAGTCCTTCCCGGGATGTACGGCAACGGCAACGGTTCGGACCTAGACAAGGCCAAAAACGCTTTCTACAACGCGCCTCGGCTCGAGAACTACCACCAGCGCTTTGAAGAGTTGGCGGCGAATCCACAGGAGCCGATGGCCAAGGAAGCCGACTTGGTTCTGCTCAAGCTGGCCAAGCGCACTTCGGGCGCGCCCGAATCCCGGCTCATGTCGCAGAAGGCACTCGAAGATGGCTGGAAGGCAAATGCGAAACGCCGCATCCAGATCATCAACGCTATGAAGCAGGCCAGAACCTCGCTTGCCGCTTTGGAACTTCCCCTCATTCAGGCGCTGGAAGACGCGGACGCGGCGGTAAAAAGCGCGGCGGATGGACTGGTTAAGCAGCTCAAGCTCAACCCCGAGAAGATCCTGGCCGCGGCGAAGCCCACCGGCCCGCTCATCAGCAGCCTCAAGGGCGAGGATGTTTTGGCGGAAGTGACCAAGGTCAAAGGAGATAGGACTAAGGGCGAGGCGCTGTTTGTGCAGCAGGGCTGCGTGAACTGCCACACCATTGCCCAGGGCCAGCCGCTCAAGGGCCCTTATCTGGGCAACATCGCCCAGACCTACAAGCGCGCCGAGCTTGCCGAGGCTATCCTCTACCCCAGCAAGACGATCTCGCAGGGGTTCGCCACAAACGTGTTCACCCTCAAAGACGGCGCCGTCCAGATGGGCTTTGTGGTCAAAGAGAGCGCTGACAGCATCCAGATCCGCAACATCGCGGGCCAGGAGCTTACCCTCCCGTCGGCCACGGTGGCTTCCCGGACAACGGATCCGAAGTCGCTCATGCCTGAGGGCCTTCTGGGCAACCTGTCGGTCAAGGACTTCGCCGGGATGCTGGATTACCTCGAGCATTTGGCCAAGGAAGGCAAGTAGGCCGTCCCGCGCGACGGGCCGGGATGAGCTGAAAAAGCAAAGGAGCGGCGGCAGGGCTTGTTGCAGGAGCCTGCCGGCGCTTTTTTGTGCTTTTCTCTGCGGCAGTCCGCTCTCTCTCCCGCGCTGCCCCTCAGCCGTTGACCCCGCACATGAAGTCGTGCGGCTCTAGCGCGACATCGAAGGGCTCCAGTGCCATCGGCTCGTTATGGTCCAGGAACTCATAGCAAAGTCGGAAAAAGTCCACCTCGGTGTTCACCCGGCGGATCTCGTGCAAGAACCGGCCGGTGGGCTCCACGCCTAGGCCGATGTAGTTGAGGTACTTCTTCATCTGCTGGATATGGGAGTTTTCGCGGATTCCCGGGTGGAGACGCATCTCGTAAAGGGCGTGGACATAGGCAAGCACATCCCTCCCGCAGGGCAGATAAAGGGGCTCGCCCAGACGCTGCTGCCGGATCTGGCGAAACAGCCAGGGGTTGCGGATTGCGCCGCGTCCGATCATGAGCCCCCGGGCAGAGGTCTGCTCGAGGACGAACTGCGCCTTTTGAGCGGAAACGACATTCCCGTTTGCCAAGACCGGACACGGCATCACCTCGACGGCTCGGGCGATGTAGTCGTAGTGGACCGTGCTCCGGTACTTTTCCGCCACCGTGCGTCCGTGCACCGTGAGCAGGTCGATGGAATGCCTCGCGTAAATGGAGAGCAGGTCTTCAAACACCGCTGGGTCGTCAAAACCGATCCGCGTTTTGACGGTGAACTTCGTGTCGATTGCTTCGCGCAGCGCGCCCAAAATCGTGTCGATCTGGGCAAGATCCCGCAGCAACCCGCCGCCTGCGTTCTTTCTGTAGACCACCGGTACGGGGCACCCGAGATTCAAGTCCACCGCCGCGATCGGATGGTGCTGGAGTTCGCGGGCGGCCCGGACCAGCGAGGGAACATGGTTGCCGATGAGCTGTGCGATGGCGGGGCGGCCCGTCGGGTTGTCGGTGATGGAGCTTAAAATGGAGGGCGTCAGGAGAGAGTCGGGATGCACCCTGAAGTACTCGGTAAAATACAGGTCGGCGCCGCCATAGAGGGTCATGAGCCTCCAGAAGGGAAGGTCCGTGACGTCCTGCATCGGCGCCAAAGCAAGAACCGGCTCAGGTTGTGCGAGGGCCGAATCAAGACTGGTTCGTGGGAGCGCGGAAGCGCCCGGGGCCACCAGGGCGTCAGTCCCTCCCGGAGCGCGGATCGTCACGGCCGCTCCTCCGTGCCGCCGTAACCGCCGTGGGCCGCGCCGTCTGAAAAGCCGAAGCCGCGCCGCACCCCGGCCATTTCGGCACTCAGCCGTCCGCTCGCAAGCCGGACTGTCAACGGCGACTCCACAACAGTTTCGGCCTTGAAATCCGAGCGGTGCTGGCAGGCAAAAAGGGTAAAGAGCGGCGCCAGCGACTCCCGCGGAACCACCTCCCGGAGCCGTACCACTCGCAGTCCGGCGGCCGCGACCGCCGCCAGGGCGCGTTCGCGCTGCGGGGCGGGAAAACAGAAAACAAACCAGCCCGCGCGCGCCAGGTGCAAGGCTGCAGCTTTCGCGTAGTCGCTCACATCGCCGCGCAGTTCAAACCGGGCGTGCGCCTTCTGGGAGTCCTGCGGAAGCACCCCGGTCCCGGGTGGAAAATACGGCGGACTGCCGGTCACCAGGGGGAACTCTTTTCCAAGCCGCAGCTCCCGCAGGTCCCCCTGCGCACAGTCCACTCGCCCTTGGAGCCGGTTCGCATCCAGATTTGACTGGAGCAGCCGATAGCTGACTTCCTGCGCCTCAATGCAAGTCAAGCGCGCCGCCGCGCCCAGTCCCCAAAGGGTGAGCAACCCTACGGTCCCGATACCGGTCCCCAGATCCAGATGCTCCTCCACACGGGGCGAAACTTGGAGCGCGTACCAGGCGGTGAGCACGTCATCAGCCGAATGCCGGTGGCCGTTCTTTCGCTGGGCGATCAACCAGCCGGCAGCCTCTCCTGCGTCGTCCCGCAGAGGCATCCCGGCCAACAGCCCGTTGGGGCCGGTGAGGGCGTCTAGCGTGATGCGCTCACCGAGTTCGGCTTCCAGCAAAGCACGCTCCTGCTCCCAAACGGCCATGCCGGAAGGTGAATCTGTTGGTTGAGAACGTGGACTTGCCATCGAGAGGGGGCAGGGTCGTGCCTCGAGAGGCTTCAGGAAAGTGCGAAATGGAGCGCCCTAGAGTGCACGGTTACGGAAACGTAAACTCAGCCCCACGGGAACGGAAACCCGCCGGCGTTTGAGGACGAGTTCCGCAGTTCACTCGTTCAGAGGTGAACGCGCATGTTTGTCAGATTTTGCAGATGACTGGAGACCCTGAAAAACATCTGCGAAAATCTGAGCAATCTGTGGATGACGGCCCGCTCTCTCCAGTGCGAGTGAAAAGATACCCACCTAAAACTGCGAGGACCTAGGAAAACAGGAAGATCCCGTGTTAGGGGAGTTCCCGGATCCTCAGCTTGCGGAAGTCGATGGGGGAGCCCTCGCTTTCGAGGCAGAGAAAACCCTGTGCGGGGTGGATGCCTGTACCGCCAGAGACCTCCTCGCCGTTGACCCAGAGGCGCACTTCGCCGTTGATGGCCCGGATGTAGTACTGGTTCCACTCCCCGTGCCCCTTGGCCAGATGCTTGCGCGGGAAGCTGCGGCTCCCGTCGGGTGAGGTGGGGGGGAAGGGGGTCATTTTCACGCCGACGGGGAAAACATCCCCGTTGGTGCCAAACCAGTCCGTGTTTTTACCGCTTTTTTGCACGATCTCAGTGTAGCCGTGGTCGAGCACCTGAACTTCGATGCCCTTGGGCAGCCCCGGCTTACCCGCAGCGGTGAGCTTTTCAATCGACTCTGGGGTCGTCCAAACAAACACGCCCGAATTGCCTCCGAATTTGAGGTGGCTCCATTCGACGATCATTTCAAAGTTTTTATACTCTTTGGCGGTGCGCAGCACGCTGACCGGCTTGCCCGTGCAGTGGAGAAGGTTTTTTTCCCAGGACCAGGTGTCCTCTGCGCTGTTGACGGGCGCAAAATCGGCCGGTCCCAGCGTGACCCAACCGGGGGACTCATCGTCCATCAAGGCGCGTACGGGGGGCGTGCTGGCTTGCCCGGAGGGGAGAGCGGTTTGTGCGGAGGAGGAGAGGCCCAGCGCGAGCAGGGCGAGCGGGACGAGTGCGTGTGTGTTCATGGGGAAGGGGGGAAGAGGGAGTGTTTACGTTTAATTAAACCGAAGTGAGGGTAGGGGAACTTGCGGGCTTCCAAAGAAAGCCTACAGACTGGATAGACAGAAATATATCGGCAGACCTTACAGAATGAACAGAGAAGAGGAGGCCTTCATCAGCCCCCTTGAACAACAACTGCCTGTTCCATGCGGTGGCAGCAAAAGATCGTCCGTCGTGAACACACCCTACGGACGGCGGCCGTCCAGAGAAATGGGCGGGCAGTAGTCGCCCTGATAGGAGCGCTCCCACCAGGTGCCTGAATTGGCTTTTTCTTCTGGGGACGAAAATTTGTATTGGAAAAGGGCGGCGCGCAAGAAGCGGGGAGGCTTTTCTGGGAAAGGATTCAAGCCCATGAGATTCAGTGCGGCAGGTTCGCCCTGTAAAATGCGGATCATGAGGTTGGAAAACCAGGGGTTTTGCCGGAGGTCGCCCAGTGCGGCAAACCACATTTGCCAGTCGAGCCGAGGCTGGTAGGGGGCGACAAAGAGAGGGGGGCTTCCGATGGGGCCCGCCTTCCATTTGAAGGCGTATTCCTTCCACGCGCGGCCATCGGCGCTGCCTTCGAGGATGATTTCGGGACGCGTTTTGGTCATGACCGCAAACAGGCCGTAGTTGTTGATGGTGCGGAGCGGCGTGACCCATGCAAGGGGCATTGCGGCCCAACGTGGCAGGGCGCGGATTTGAAAGAGGGTGGCGGCGGTTTGGACCGCCCCGCACCAGAGTCCGAGGACGAGCAGGGGCGTGGCCAACAGTGCCAGCCAGGGAAAGTGTGCAGATCGGGACGTACCCTCTGGAGGCAGGGCCAAGGACTGAGGGGATTCAAGCCGCAGGATTGGGGCAAGCCGTTGCAGGAAGGCGTTGTCGAGGAGGGGCAGGCTCAGGGCGATGACCAGCAGGTTGAAGAAACAATAGTTTCCGGTGAGGGCGATGAGTCCCATGAGGCCAGTGAAGGCGAGTGCAGCCGTTCGCCTTCCCGGGCGGCCGCAAAGCAGCAGAAAGGGACAGGCAAGCTCTATGACAAGCATGGCGGCACAGGAGCCTGTGAGGAGGGGCTGGGGCAGGTGGTGCGCCCACCAAGACAGGGGAGTGGGAAGGGGCTGGGTTTCAAAATGGACGCTCAAGGCTGAGAGGCTCGCCCAGAGTTTGTCCTTGCTGAGGAGTTTCACTGCCCCTGAGAGGAGCATCAGCCGGAAGAGAAGCCACCACAGGGCCAGCAGTGCCAACCGGCGTGGCGCGGAAGGGGTGGAGGGAAGGGTGGGGAGCCAATTCCGGGGCGCAATGAAGACGGCAAGAAAGGTGCTCTCCAACAGCAGCGCGTCCCATTGAAAGCCGAGGAAGACTCCGCCAACCGTGCAGAGCGAGAGGTAAAGCGCCCAGAGCAGACATAGGGTCAGGCGCGGGGCCAGGCCCGCTGTCAGAGCCAGTCCAAGGGCGGACCCGGCGGCGCAGAGCGTATGCCGGAAGGCGTCCGAGGGCTCCAGCCAGCAGAGAGTGGGTGCCTTCCAGAAGCGGTCCGGCCCAAGCTGCTTGGCAACCGCGTCCAGCCATTGGGTGGCGGGAACGATCCCGTGTTCGCCAATGAGTCCGTCAAGCTGGTACCCGAGGGAAAGAAACGCAAAGAGGTGGCAGAGCCCAAGCAGGCGTAAAAAAAGCCAGCAGCCGGCGGAATAGTCAGCGACTGGTTCGCCAAAGAAGCGGAGCAGCCTGCGGCCGAGCTGGGGGCGGGCAGGAACCGGGGCGGGTGAGGGGGAGGCATCTTCAGGTTCTGACACGTCTCGAGAGTGCTCAACCCAAGGGGGCAGGGACAAACAAGAACTGTTCGCAGGGTAAATGAGGGGAGGGCTCCCGTGGTCGTGGGCGAGGCTCAGTCTGTTTGCATTATCGTCCCCGCAGCGGTGCGCAAACTGGCGGGTGCGCTCAAAAAAAAACGTGCCAATCGGAGGGCTGCTTCGAATGTGCCTTTTCCGGGGACTGCGGACGGTTTAAATCAGGGGCTATGCTTCACAATGGTACTTTTGCTCCTCCGCTGTCACCTGGCGCGACCCGCGTCATGCTTTTAGGGTCCGGTGAACTGGGAAAGGAGGTGGCAATTGAATTGCAGCGGCTGGGCTGCGAGGTGATCGCGTGCGACCGCTATGCCAATGCCCCCGCAATGCAGGTGGCCCACCGCTCACATGTTTTTTCAATGCTGGACGGGGCGCGCTTGCGTGAAGTCATTGCCACTGAAAAACCGGATTTGATCGTGCCCGAAATTGAGGCGATTGCCACTGACGTGCTCGTGGAATTGGAGGGGCAGGGGGCGCGGGTGGTGCCGACCGCACGGGCTGCCAAACTGACGATGAACCGGGAAGGGATCCGGCGGTTGGCCGCTGAAACGCTCGAGTTGCCCACCTCTCCCTACGCATTTGTCGCCACGGAAACCGAAGCGCAGGAGGCGGCACAGGCACTTGGCTTTCCCTGCGTGTTGAAGCCTTTGATGTCCTCGAGTGGGCACGGGCAGAGCGTGGTGCGCGACGCTTCGGCTGTGGCTGCCGCCTGGCGTTACGCACAGGAGGGGGCACGTGCGGGGGCGGGGCGCTGCATCGTGGAAGGGTGGGTGGAGTTTGATTATGAAATCACGGTGCTCACCGTTTCCGCGGTCAACGGCATTCAGTGCTGCGCGCCGATCGGGCATGTACAGGTGGATGGGGACTACCGTGAGAGCTGGCAGCCCTGCGAAATGAGCCCCCTGGCTTGGGAACGCGCGCAGAGTCTCGCCCAGAAGATTGTCGGGGAGTTGGGCGGCTGGGGGCTGTTTGGCGTGGAATGCTTTGTGCGCGGGGAGGAGGTGTTGTTCAGCGAGGTCAGTCCGCGGCCGCATGACACGGGGCTGGTGACTTTGGGCAGCCAGGCGCTTTCCGAATTTGCGCTGCATGCGCGTGCGATTTTGGGGCTGCCCGTGCCGGGCATTCCCGTCCTGCGCGCCGCCCACAGCGTGGCCCTGTTGGGGCACCTGGACGGCGTGCCGGTGATCGAAGGGGTGGCGGAAGCACTGGCCGTGCCTGAAAGTCAGGTGCGTCTTTTCGGCAAGCCGGAGTGTCTCGGGCACCGGCGCCTGGGCGTCGCAATTGCCACGGGTGCGGATGCCCGCGAAGCGCGCGAGCGGGCGCTGGCGATGGCAGCATGCATCCGGATCAGTGCCGCAAGGTAGGCGAGCGGGGTTCAAAAAAAGGAGCCGGCCCCTTAGTGAAAAAGGGCCGGCTCCAGCTTTGAGTTCATCGAGGAGGGGGGCCACCCTCCGCGCGTTTGGGATTCCGCCGCCTATTCGGAGGCGTGTTCCTCCGGGGAGGAGGCGCGGGTCGCTATTTTGTAAACGCGCAGGATGCCAGCGTCTTCGCGGATGCGTTCGGGGAACGTTTCGTAGGAGGCCGGGTTCTGGTGGACGAGGGGGCCCCACTGCTTGCGCATCGCGTTCTGAAGCGGCTCCAGGTCCAGCAAACTGGCGGGCACCTGCATGTAATTCATCCGGTCCTCGGCAATCTTCTTCGCCCAGTAGGCCGCCCGCAACTTGCGGATGCCGGCGTTCTTGAGCTCCTTTTTGGTGAGCTCCTCGTCCTGAAGATGGGGAGCGGACTGGACGCGTCCCTCGACTGCTGCCTGTTTGTTGCGGCGTGCTTCCAAACGCTCTTTTGCGTCCAGTTTCGCTTTCCATTCAGCGAGCGAAGGGGCGGCATGCAGTTCGGCTGGGATTCGCTCCCAAGGGATCTGGCCTGCGAGCAGGGCGGCGGTCCATTCCGTGGCTGCCAGTTCCAGAAGGTCCGGTTCGGTGCGGAAATCTTCTGGGGAAAGCTGGAAGTAGGACCAGTGGCGGCGGACCAATTCCGTGATCCCGCCGTAGGCGGCGTCAGCGATCATGGTGTGGTCACGGGCAGCGGCATCCAGGTGGGTGAAGAGCCAGGGAGCGTTTCGCAGTTCTACGAGGGAGGCCACGGCGCGCTGGCGGTTCCAGTGGTTGCTGTGGCGCCACAGGTCCAGCGTGGCCCGCGTCACGTTTGGCTGCGCGGCGACCTCCGCGAGGGAGGCTGGCAGTTGTGCAGAAAGTTTTTGTTTCCCGAGCCAAGCCACGCGGACCCGTTCGAGCGCACGCACTTCTTCGTGGACGTCAGGCCATTTGACATCGCCCTTCTCGATTCGCTGAATCCAAAGGTCGGCGGCCTGCTCGAGGAGGCCTTCTTCGGAGTGAAAGGGCTCGGGCAGCGCGTTCCAGCTTTCCAGTCCCTGGGCAGCCAGCCACGCGGACCAGCCTTTTCTCATGGCTTCGTGCACCTCCGGTTCGGAGCGAATCTCGGAGGGCACGTTTCTGAGCGCCTGTTCGTTTCCGGCACTCACCGCCCCGCAGTGGTAGTGCTTGCGCGCGGCGGTTGCCTCCGGGGCATGGCGCAGCTCCGGCGGGATCTGGTAAGAGGCCATGGGCTCTGTAGAAAGCTTGTGGAGCCACGGCTTGGCCCAAGCGGTTCGGGCTTCCTCGCTGTCGCGCAGTTGCGCTGGAATTTTATCAAATGAAACCGTGTCTGCCGCGAGGAGCCGGATCCACGGCCTGGACCAGGCGTGGAGGGCATCCGCCCCCGTCTGGAAGCGTTGCGGAAGGTGTTCGAAGGGGATGGCGTTCTGCTCGTAATGCCTGAGTTCGTGGCCTCGGTGGAGCGTTCTGAGTGCGGGTTCGGTCCGTAGGTCCGCCGGGACGTCGGTGTGGTAGATGCTGGGATTGGCCTCCAACAGGGTGCAGTAGTGCGCGACGACCTCACCCAGCAGGGCAAGGAGGCTTTCCAGTTGGGCTGCGTCTGTATCCTTCAAGCGGCTCTCCTGTAAGCGCTGGAGGCGTTTCCAAATGAACGCGGGCACTTCGAGCAACTTGCCATGCGCCTTTGCCACTTCCAAAAAGTGCACGGAGTGACCTGTGCCGTCCGGAAGCAGGCTTTCCCGGGTAAAGCACGTCTCGGGAATTTGGTGCAAATGTCCGCCGGCGGCGGCCGCGCCAAAAACATTCATGGTCTTGCCCGGAAAGGCAGACTGAGGGAGGGCGGCGGCTTCCGTCAGCAAGGCTTCCAGCAGGGCGTGTGCTTCCTCGGCTTCAGAGTCAGAGGAGTCGGCCTTCGAGGTGGCGGGCTTGGAAAGCTTACTTACGAAAAACTTGTCCATCAGGCCGTGCAAGGCAACCAGATGCACCGCCGCCTCGCCGGGGGCGCTCCCTGCGGGGCTGCCCTCTGGGGACTCTACGGCGAGAAGCTTTTGTCGAGGCAGCTTCCGCAGGCGTGCGAGCAACTGAGCCTGGGGAGAGTGGTCCGCGGGCGGTTCGGGCGCAGGGTGCGCGGCGGAATCTTCCCCAGTGTGTTCGGGCACCGAAGTCGCAGGAGCCGAGGCCACATGAAGGGAAGCCGCGGCGACTGGGTCCGCGGAAGGAGTGGAATGGGTGTCTGGTGTGCTCATCTGGGGTGTAATTAACGGAAAGTCGAAAAAGGCTAAGCAGTCGAAAGGGCGGCGAAAGCCCTTTTCTTTTATTTTGTCAGAGCAAGCCGCTTCGCAAGGGTAAACCCATTCGCGGCTCGGCGCCAGACCGGCTGTTGGCTTGATTTTTCTACTGTACTTTTCTCCGTCTTCTCTAGGTTAAGTGGGATGAAGGCCACTCTCCTTTTGAGTTTTTTGCTGCTTGGTGTTTTGCCCGGTCTCCGTGGGGCTGATTTACAGGAGGACATCCGGCGCTTGACCCAGGTGGGCCCCGAGGGGGCGGGGAACGAGGCGGCAAGCGAGGCTTGGAAAAAGGTGGCGGGAGCGGGGCCGGCAGCACTGGCGGGCGTGTTAGGGCAGACTGGCAAGACCGGGGCGGTTGCGGACAACTGGCTGCGGCTTGCAGGGAACGTTATCGTGGACAGGGCGCTGAAATCCGGGGGAAGCCTGCCCCTGGGCGAGCTCGAGGCTTTTGTGCGGGAGACGGCCAACCTTGATGCGGCGCGCGTGCTGGCCTTCGACTTGCTGTTGCAGGCCGACCCGGCAAAGGCAAAGGCCCTGGAACTGACCCTCACGGATGACCCGGTCCAGGGACTGCGCCGCGGGGCGGTGGCTCACCTCCTAAGCGCGGCCGCCGCCCTCGAAGGGGAGGCCGCAAAAAAGGCCTACAAAGAGGCCTTGCGGGTGGTGCGGGACGAGGACCAGACCAAGACAGTGGCGGAGGCCCTCAGAAAAATGGGGGAGACGGTGGACCTGCCCAAACACTTTGGATTTATCACTCGCTGGGACATCATTGGGCCCTTTGACAATACGGAGCGCAAGGGGTTTGACGCTCGGTACGGGCCAGAAAAGGACCGGGCGATGGCTTCGAAGTACGAGGGCAAGACGGGCAAGGTTTCTTGGAAACAGTATGAATCCACCGACGAGTACGGAAAAATCGACTTCAACAAGCCCCTGACCCCGCTCAAAGAGGCCACGGCTTATGCCATGGCCAGCTTTGAATCCCATGAGGAGCGCGAGGTCGAACTGCGTCTGGGGTGCAAAAACGCCTGGAAAGTCTGGGTCAATGGAGTGGCAATTTTCGGCCGGGACGAGTACCACCGCGGACAGCGGATGGACCAGTACAAGCTCAAGTGCCGGATGCGCCAGGGCGTCAACACCATCTTGGTGAAATGCTGCCAAAACGAGCAGACCGAGTCCTGGACGGCCGAATGGGAGTTTCAATTGCGGGTGTGCGACAGCACTGGCACAGCGGTGCTCTCCTCCTCCTCCCTGTTCGACGGCCTCAGACCCGAGCCAAAACCGAACCGCTAAATTCACGTTTTTCCCTTCTCCCTATGCGCTCCTTTTTGATGTGCCGCCCCTTTTCTCGACTCACCCTGGGGTTGACCCTCGCCTGTTTGGTAACAGCCGCCCCGCTGAGGGCCGCCGACTGGCCCGCCTTCCGCGGCCCCTTTCACTCGGGGTATGCGGCGGACGCGGTCCTTCCCACCCAGCCTAAGATAAGCTGGAGCGCCAAACTTCCCGGGCGCGGGCTTTCCAGCCCCATCATCGTGGGGGACAAACTGTTTGTCACCGCGGCAGAAGGGGCCGGCCAGGAAAAGCTGCAGGTGCTCTGTTTTGAGAAGCGGAATGGGGCGCCCGTTTGGACGCGGCAACTGACGGCCACTGGGCGGACGATGACGTACGCGAAGACCTGCGTGGCGGCTAGCACCCCTTGCAGTGACGGGCGGTTGGTCTTTGCTTTGTGGAGTTCCAACGATCTGGCCGCTTTTGACCTCGAGGGAAACCTCGTCTGGCTGCGCGGGCTGACGGCTGATTACGCGAATGCGAGCAACAGCCTCGGAATGGCCTCCTCTCCGGTGGTGGTGGGTAAGACTCTGGTGGTCGTCATCGAGAACGACAGCGAAAGTTACTCTCTGGGAATCGACACCGCCACGGGAAGAAACGTGTGGAAACTGGAGCGCCCGCGCTCTGCGAACTGGACGAGTCCTGTGCCGCTGCCCGCCCGGGATGGTACGCCCGAGGGGGTGTTGTTGCAGTCGGCCAAGGGGGTGCTGGCGGTGGAGGCGGCGACGGGTAACAGGCTTTGGGAGTTTGGACCTTCGGCGTCCTCGATGAGTTCCAGCCTGGTGGAGGGGGGAGTTGTCTACGTGCCCGCCGCGGGAATCACGGCGCTTGCCTTGCCTGCGCCAGGCAAGGAGCCCGCCACGGTGTGGAATGCGCGCCAGATCAACCCTTCGACGATCAGCCCGCTCCTTCTCAAAAACCGTCTCTTCAGCGTGAACAACGCCGGAATTCTGACCATGGCGGAGGCCTCCACCGGCGACATCAAATGGAAGCTCCGCCTTACAGGGCCTTTCAGCGGTTCGCCCGTGGGTGCAGGGGACCGGGTTGCTTTGGTCAGTGAAAAGGCGCTGGTGCAGATTGTGGACGCCAACGCACCGGAGGGCGCCCTTTTGGGGCAGCTTCAGCTACCGCTCAACGAGCAAACCAAGGAGCTCACCCTCTGCACTCCTGCATTGAGCGGAGGCCAGATTTTCGTTAGAACCGACTCCACCCTTTGGTGTCTGGCGGAGTAGCAGGGCTTCTGGTTCGGACAGGGGTGCCCTCCTGCTGGTTCGAGAGTGAGCCTCTCTCCTAGGGGCGTTCGGGACGGCTTCTGGGCGAATGGCCTGCCGGGCGCGCGGAGGCACGCCGGTCGGATGCGGGGCGTTCGGAGGCACGCCTGTCGGATGCCGGGCGCTGAGACTCACCTTTGGAAACGGGCCTTTGGGAGGGGGCAGGACGGCGGCTGGGAGGCCGTTCCGAGTCAACCCTTTCTCGAGCTGGCGGGGCGCCGGGGGGCCGCGCAGTCCCAGCTGTTCTCTCCAAGGGGGCGCGCATCGGTCTGGGCGTGTGTCGGCGGGGAGCGGGGCGGTGCTCTGGGGCGCGGCCCGCCTTCAAGTCGGAAATCTCCTTGGAGGAAAGCATGCGCCACATGCCGGGACGCAGCTTAAGGATCCGCACGGTGGCGATGCGGGTGCGGCGCAGATTCTCCACCTCGTAGCCGCAGTCATAAAGCATGAGGCGGATCTGGCGTTTGATTCCCTGAGAGAGGATCACCCGGATCTTGATCGGAGAAATCTGGGTGATTTCGTCCATCTTCGCCCGGCCGCCCTCAATGTGAAAGCCTCTGAGCAGCTTTGCTGCGTGGGCGGGGTCGAAGGGCTTGTCGAGGGTGACCTCGTACTCCTTTTCGATCTTGAAGCGCGGATGGGTCAGCGCCAGGGACAGCTCCCCGTCGTTGGTGACAATCAGGAGCCCCTCGCTCTCCTTGTCCAACCTTCCGACATGGTAGACGCGGGGCCAGTCGTCGGGCAGAAGAGCGAAAATCGTGGGGCGGTCCCGCTCGTCTTCGGCGGTGCATAGCACGCCCTTGGGTTTGAAGAGCACCGCGTGGACAATTTCTTGAGGGCTAACGATCTTGCTGCCTACCTTGACCACATCCCCTGGGGCGACCAGCGTGCCAAGTCCTTCGACGGGGCGGCCGTTGATTTTGACCCGGCCCTCCTCAATGAGGCTTTCGACACTGCGCCGGGAGCCGAGGCCTGCGGCTGCTAAATAACGGTTGATTCGAATCATGGAAAGGGTGCGGACGGGGGTAAAGGTCTACTATCGGCCAAAGGCACCGATCGGGCAACAACTGGCTCCTGAAGCTTGCAATGGCAGGGGGACGCCTGCCAAAAAAGGGGGCTGACAAAACTTTGTTTCCCCCGCGAGTAGCCTGATGAATCCAAGAGGCGCCATCCCTCGAAAAACCGTTTACCGTCTCTCCTTATACCACAGGATCCTGCAAAGGATGCGCTCCAATCAGGTCGAGACGGTTTCTTCTGCGACTTTGGCGAAGGTGACGGGGGTAAACTCTGCGCAGTTGCGCAAGGATCTGGCGCATCTGGGCCACACGGGGACGCGCGGGTTGGGTTACAATGTGGAGACGCTTTGTATGAAGCTCATCGAGGTGATGGGCTCGGCCAGTCTGCAGCCGGTCATTCTGGTGGGGGTCGGCCAGCTGGGCTCAGCGCTGCTGGGGTACGATGGTTTTGAGCGGGAGGGCTTCGAAATCGTGGGCGCCTTCGACCTGGACCCGGCGCGGACCCGGCCCCGGGGCCAAAAACTCACGCCGCTTCCCATGGAAGAACTCCCCGAGTTTGTGAAGGCGCGTGGCATCAAAATAGCCATTCTCACAGTGCCGGGCCATGTGGCGCAGGAAGTGGCCAACAGCCTTGTCGCAAACGGCATTCAGGCGATCCTTAATTTTGCCCCCGCAGTGTTAAAGGTGCCCGAAAATGCGGTGGTCAGCGCGGTGAACCTGGCGGCGGAGTTGGAGAATTTGAGCTATTTTATCCGGTGAAGGAAGGCGCCGGGCAGACGCAGGGTGGGACGGAGGCTCCGCTTCGGGACCGGGTGGAGATGCTCTGCCTTGGATCTCCCCGGTTGAGCTTGGATCTGACCTTGCAAAGCGGACAGGCTTTTCACTGGGTTCGGGAGGGGGAGGGCTGGCTGGGCGCGGTGGACCAGCGCGCGGCCTACGTTGAAATACGGGGGGAAGCACTCTGGAGCGAGGCGGGCGCGGCCTCCGCCGTTGCAGACTACTTCGCGTTGGACCATCCGCTTGAACAGATTGAACGGAGTTTTCCGGCCGATACCGCGATGCAGGAGGCGCTCCATTTTTGCCGCGGCATGCGGATCCTGCGGCAGCCGCGCTGGGAGGCACTCGCGACCTTTATCACCTCCTCGATGAAGCAGGTGGCCCACATCGCCCAGATTTCGCACACCCTGCGCCAACGGTTCGGGACCCCAGCGCGGCTCGGTGGCCGGCTGGTCTACGCCTACCCCACGCCGGCTGCGCTCGCCTCGTTGGAGGAGGCCGACCTGCGCGCCTGTGCTCTGGGGTACCGCGCCAAGAACCTGCTCGCCTCCGCCCGGTTGATTGCCGAGGGCAAAGTCAACCTCGAGGCCGTCGCCGCGCTACCCGATGAGGCGGCCCGGCGGGAATTGGAGCGCCTGCCCGGGGTGGGGGAAAAGGTGGCCAACTGTGCGCTTTTATTCGGCTTTGAACGGTTGAGTTCCTTCCCCGTGGACGTCTGGATAGAGCGTGTTTTGCGCGAGAAGTACTTTCCCAAACGCAAAAACGTGACTGCGGCAGTGTTAAGAACATTTTGCGCAAAAGCGTTTGGGCCTTACGGTGGATACGCTCAGCAGTATCTTTTTCACCAGGCCCGTTTGACCTGGAAGAAGAAGGAGGCCCCCGTGCGCAAGCGCGGGTCCGCTCAGTAATCAGTCATGAAAGTTGACGTCATCTTACATCCAGCAGAGTTCAGGGATTTTGCCGCCAGCGCACATCCCGGGACCGTTTGCGTGGTGTTTGACGTGTTGCGCGCGACTTCCACGATGGTGACCGCCCTGGCACACGGGGTCAGCGCGCTGCTTCCTGTGGCCACGCTGGAAGAGGCGTTTCTTTTGAGAGACCGGACGCCCGGTGCGTTGTTGGGGGGCGAACGCCACGGGGACCGTGTCGAGGGTTTCGATTTGGGGAACTCCCCCTCCGAATACTGCCAGCGGCAGGGCGCCACCATTGTGATGACGACCACCAACGGCACCGGGGCGGTGCGGGCGTGCAAGGGAGCCGATTGCGTGCTCATAGGCGCCCTGCTGAACTTGGACGCGGTGGCGCGTGCGGTCGTCGAGCGTGGTGCGGAGCGGCTTGTTGCTGTGTGCGCGGGTACCGGCCCCGCCGTTGCGCTGGAGGATGTGTGGGCCGCAGGGGCATTGCTCGAGCACTTTGGAGACTCCGCGTGTTTCGAATGGAGCGATGCAGCGGCCTGCGCCCACGCTTTGTACTCCCAGTGGCCCGACGCCGAAGCGGCCTTGCGCAACTCCTCTAACGGGAAAGCCCTTCTGGCGAAGGGGCGTGCCGCAGACGTGGAATGGTGTGCGAGTCTCAACCGGTTTGGCGTTGTGGGCGAATTGCGGGACGGCGCGGTGCAGGCACTCTTGAAAAGAGAGGGGGCGCGGGAATGAAGTGGGGACTGCCAAACATTGCCCGGCGCGCCATCAACGCGCTGCCGGATGTGAGCGGGCAATCGGGCGAGACGCAGGCCTTCCTGGGGGGAGTGGCTTCTGTGCTCTTTCATATCCTGTTGTTGGCGCTCTGGGCCCTTTCTCAGGAGGGCTGGATTGGAAAGCTTTTGATCAAGCTTCCGCGCCGGGAGGTGGCCGTGGAAATGGTGATCCAGATGGCGCCGCCACCCCCCGTGGAGCGGCAGGTGGTTCCCTTGGATCAGTTGCCCGAAAAGACACGCATCGACTCTGAGGGGTTGGCCAAGGCGAACACGCCTGTGGCGAACGCAAAGTTTCAATCGGACAAGAATTTGGAGGCGGGGAGTACCAACCGCCCAAAGGGTTCAAGCGCGCTTCCCCAAACCAATGCCCGGCGTGAAGTGACTGACAAATCGCTCGTGCAGCGGGAGGCCAAGGCCGGGGCTCTGGATGTGAAGTCCCAGACTTCCGGAGTAAGCCGGATGGGGGCGCGCGCTTCCGACCCAAAAGCAACCGCCGCTGCCAAAAAACGGGCGGTTCAACCACAGTCGGTCGCGGCGGCCACCCCAATTGGGGATCTGGATGATTTGGGCGGGGAACTGGTCTTTCGGAAGGTGGCCTCGGGGGTGGCGGCGCCTGTGAAGGTGATCGAGCGGCTGGGGAGCGGCAAAAAAGCCAAGTCTGTGGACGAATCGCCCGAGGATTTGTTTCAAGAGGGCAAGCAGCAGACGCGCGTGGAGGGAGGACTGGCGGAAAACGGCAAAACGGGGGTCAACGCCTCCAAAACGCCCCTTGCGGCTTACATGAAACAGGTGAGCCGAGCGATTGGCGCGCGCTGGAATCAGGTCATTCGCTCCAAGATGGACTCGTTGGAGACAGGCTCTGTCAAAGTGCGCTTTAAAGTGGCAATGGACGGCGTTGTGCACGAGGTGGTGCTCGAACAGAGTTCCGCCAACCGCGAGTTTTCGGAACTTTGCCTCGACGTGATCCGTGCTGCCGAACTAGACCCGCCCCCTCCTGAAGCGGAGCCCCTGCTTCGAAAAGGGCTGCTGGAGATCCCCTTTACCTTTTCACTCTACTAACTTTATGGAACCCACCCCGGTTGGAATCGACTCACTGCTGCAATTCTTTAGCAAGGGCGGCGTCTTCATGTACCTGCTGGCCGCCTGCTCCGTGGTGGGCGTGGCGGTGATTTTGCTCCGTCTGCTTGGCTTGCGCCGCGACTTGGCCATCTCGCCTTCGCTCCGCCAGGAGGTGGAACGGCTGCAGTCGGATTCCGAGGATCCCACGGGCCGTCTGCTCGCCCTGCTCATGGGCGATCGCTCGCCGCTGGGGCGCGTTATTCGCGTCGCGCTCAGGCATCTGGACACCTCGCGCGCTGAAAATCAGGATGCGGTCCAGGTGGCCGCCCGCCGGGAAATGGTGCAGCTGGAACAGGGCCTCTTCGTGTTGGAGATTCTGGTGGGCATCACCCCCCTGCTGGGGTTGCTGGGTGCGGTTTCCGGCTTGGTAAAGGTGTTCGAAGCCTTCGGCGCCAACGGGGGGCAGAGCGATTCGCATGTCATCGCCAGCGGCATCGCTGAGGCACTCAGCACGACCGTCGTGGGGCTGGCAATCGCAATCCCCTGCCTGATCGCCTACTCGTTTTTTGTGCGCAAGCTCGAGACGATCGCCTCGGAAATGGAAAGCATCGTCTCCCTGCTGCTTACCAAGTGCTACCAGCACAGGCTCCGCCGCCGGACGACTGCCCCCCAGGCCTAGCCAGCCGGTTGCCCGTACTTTGCCATGAACTTTTATCCAAAACGCAGACGCACGCCGCAGGTCATCATCGTCTCGCTGATTGATATTTTTGCGATTCTGCTGATTTTTGTGATCGTTTCCACGCAGTTCAAAAAGGCGCAGCCCGCCGTGAGCATCAAGCTGCCTGAATCCAAGTCCGCCACAGCCGCCCAACCAAAGCGGGAGCCTCTGATTCTGACGATTTCAAAGGATTCCCAGCTATTTTTGGACGAAAAACCGGTGGTTTTGGAGCGCCTCGGCCCGCTTTTGCGTGAACTGGTTACGCGCGATCCCAGCACCTTTTTTGCGCTTAATGCCGACCGGGAGGCGCCCTTCGGCACCGTGATGAACGTGCTCGATGGCTTGAAAGAGGCTGGAGTCAAAGGCAGCCTTACCGCTTTTATGGAGCGCTCCAAATGATTCGACCGATTGTTTTATTCAACCATCCGATCCTGCGCGCCGTGGGGGCACGCGTTGAAGGGATCGGCCAGGAGGTGGTGCGTCTGGTGGAGGACATGCTCGACACCATGCGCGAAGCCGAGGGCGTGGGACTTGCCGCCCAGCAGGTTGGGGTTGCCTTACAGGTCGCGGTGATCGACGTTTCCGACGCCGAAAACCGTCCAAGCCAGATGTGGATCAACGGGGAGGAGGTGGATCTGCTGCCCTTCATGCCACTGGTCCTCATCAATCCGCAGCTCAGTCTGTCCACTGACAAGGAAGTCGGAGTCGAAGGCTGCCTTTCCTTCCCGAAGATGAACGCGGACATCGTGCGCGCTGCCCGTGTCCGCTGTCAGTGCATGAATCACGAGGGGGTGCTGCTCGATTTTGAAGCGGCCGGCCTCCTTGCCCGCGCCCTTCAGCACGAGGTCGACCACCTCAACGGTGTTCTTTTCATCGACCGGATGAGTTCCGCCGCCAAGGCCAGTCTCGCAGGAAAACTCAAGCGCCTCACGCGAGGAAAGTAAGGCGCAACGCCACACACTCGTCGGCCCCTGCGCGCTCGAAGCATAGGGAGATGGAATGCGTGGCTGAGGGGAGAAATCAGGAGGCAAGGGACGAAGGCAGCAGGCCGGCGGCCGGGCGCTTGCGCGTGCTTTTGATCGGCCACCAGTTTCAGGTGCCTACCGAGGGGCAGGCGAAGGCGGCCGCTCTGGCGCGCTTTGCTGACATAGATTTGCACGTGCTGGCACCCGCTCTCTACCGTGAGGGAGAAGTCCGCTGGCGCCGGCCCGTGCCTCCCGTTGAGCCCGGTTACCAGTTTCAGGTCAGTCCAGTCGGGTTGCCCTGGGGCGGCCCTGCGAAGTGGTATTTCCAGTGGTACCCCAAGCTGGCGAAAACGCTTTCGGCGCTCCGACCGGATATCATTGATGTCTGGGAGGAGCCTTGGAACCTCTTGAGTGCCCAGATCTGCCGCCTTCGGGACAAGCTGCTACCCGACGCCAAGATCATCAGCGAGACCGAGCAGAACATTGCCAAGACGTTGCCTCCCCCCTTTGAATGGTTCAGGCGCTTCACCCTGCGGAAAGCGGACTTTTTAATTGGGCGCAACGCAGAGGCGCTCACGGTGGCGCGTTCCAAGGGGTTTCGCGGGCCCGCAGCAGTGGTGGGTAATGGAGTGGATACGGCGCTCTTCTCCCCCGGCGAGGCAAGGAAGCCCGAGCTTAGGGGAGGCGAGAGGGGGTTTCGCATCGGCTACGCGGGGCGCCTGGTGGAGGAAAAGGGATTGGACGTACTGGTGGAAGCTGTTGCAAGTCTGCCGGCCCCGCGAACCCTCGTTTTAAGCGGGCAAGGACCGTGCCTCCAAAAGATGCTCCGGCTGCCGTTTGTGCAGTGGGCGGGAAAGATACCAAGGGAAGAGTTGCCCGCCTTTTATCGAGGGCTTGACGCCTTGGTGTTGCCCTCCCGGACCACTTCCAGTTGGAAGGAACAGTTTGGCAGAGTACTGGTGGAGGCACAGGCGTGCGGGATTCCGGTGGTCGGATCCAGTTCGGGGGCGATTCCGGAGGTCATCGGCGAGGCGGGCCTTGTTTTTCCAGAGGGTAACGCGGCCTACTTGGCGGTGGCCTTGCAACGGCTTCGTGCCGATTCCGTCTTGCAGCGCACGTTTGCCCTCAAGGGCCGTGAGCGCGCCTGTCTGCATTACGGTTGGGATGCGATTGCCGCCCAGATGCGGCAGGTCTACCTCAGTGTGGTGAGTAGGCGCTGAAATTTCTTTTTCTGTGGTATGGAGGGGGTCCGGCTGGGAGCCGTGGCCCGTGCACCGCCCCCGGCTGCTGCAGTGCACAGTGGATAAACTAGGACGCGCCAGCCGCGTCCCTCTGGAGGATGGCTCTATGAAAAGGGCGAGGGTTGTTTGTTTTGTCAATCACACGGCTGTGACCGGGGGGGCGGAGTTTGCCCTGAACCGGTTGGTGGCCGGGATGGATCGGAGTCGGTGGCACCCGGTGGTGGTGTTTGGCGAGGAAGGCCCCGCTGTGGAGTTGTTTCGCAAGCGTGGCGTGGAAACGTATGTTTTGCCGATTCCTGCACACCTTGGAAAGGCGCGCCGTAACGGGCTCGCCGGTTCCGCTTGGATGCGCCCGAAGGCGGCGTGGGCTGCGTGCGCCTACATCGCTAAGCTTGCCTCTTTTTTCCGCACACGCGCCGTGGAAATCGTGCACACAAATTCGATGAAAGCCCATGTGCTCGGCGGCTTTGCGGCGCGGCTGTGCCGCATCCCCCTGGCCTGGCATCTGCGTGACTGTCTGCATCCGGCGCACCTCCCCAAAACCGCTTTGCGGGTCATGCGCACTCTGGCGCAGACCCTCCCAAACCGCGTGATCACCGTTTCTAAAAGTGTGGCCGAGGACGCCCTGGGGCCCGAACCAGACCAAAGTGCCGACGTGATTTACGACGGACTGGACCCCGAGTGTTTCGAAAACCCAGCGCAGCCGCCCAGCGCCCAAGTGCCTCCCGTCTGGCGGGTTGGAATCGTGGGGCGTTTCGCGCCGTGGAAAGGCCAACACGTTTTTCTGGAAGCCGCTGCAAAGCTCATCCAGCGGGGACACCGGGTACACTTCGAATTGCTGGGGGCTGCACTTTTTGGGGAGGATGCCTACGCACAAAGGCTGCAGCAGTTTGTGGAGGCGACCGCCCTGCAGGCGCACGTTTCCTTTTCAGGTTTTGTTTCGGACGTCCCCCGGCGCATTCGCAGTTGGCACGTTTTGGTACACGCCAGTACGGCGCCCGATCCCTGTCCCAATGTGGTGCTGGAAGCCATGGCAGCGGGCATACCGGTGGTGGGCGCTGACGGCGGTGGAGTGCCGGAACTCCTGGACGGGGGCCGCTGCGGCGGTCTCTTTCCGATGGACGATCCCAGCGCGCTTTGCCAGCAGCTTGAAACCATTTTCGCCCAACCGCTGCTGCGCACCGAGTATGCGCTTAAAGGCCGTCAGAGGGCCTTAAATCTGTTTTGTTCGGACCGGGTGGCTTCCGAAGTGTCTGCGGTGTGGGACGCAATTTCGGATCCCGAAGTATACATACGGCGCCGTTGGGCCTGGATGGAGGACGATTGTGTGCCGGTGAAAAGGAACTCCGCCACCACTGGGGCGCGCGAATTTGCCGAACCCGCGACCATTCAGAAAAGCGAGGAGGCGATGCCTGCCGCACAATGAATGCCGCCTCCGAAACCACGCTTGAAATGGCGGCACCGCTTTGTGGGCAGTTACCCAAGCGCATTGCAATTGTGCACGACTGGCTCCCTGAAGTTGGCGGGGCTGAGCGCGTGCTTGGCGAGATTCTGCGGCTTCTTCCGCACGCCCATCTTTACAGCCTTGTGGATTTTCTTCCTGACTCCGAAAGGGCTTTTTTGCGTGGGAAAAAGGTGCGCACCTCCTTTTTGCAAAGCCTCCCGGGGGCGCGGAGGTTTTACCGCTCCTACCTGCCGCTTATGCCGCTGGCGATCGAGCACTTTGACCTGGCCGGCTACGATCTCGTGCTTTCCAGTTCCTACGCGGTGGCCAAGGGAGTCATCACCGGCCCGGATCAGTTGCACCTCTGCTACTGCCATTCGCCTCCGCGGTATGCCTGGGATTTGCAGGAGGTGTACCTCCGCCAGAGCCAGCGTTCCACTGGCATCAAGGGATTCCTTGCGCGTGCGTTGCTCCATTACATACGCCTGTGGGATTGCCGCACTCCCAATGGGGTGGATGCCTTTGCCGCGAACTCGCGCTTTATTCAGCGTAGAATCTGGAAGGTCTACCGTCGGCGCTCCCGTTTGATTTATCCGCCGGTGCAAATGGGGGAGGCGGAAACCATGCAACCGGCGATGCCTCGCACTTATTATCTGAGTCTAGGGCGCTTGGTGCCGTACAAGCGGGTGGATCTGTTGGTGGAGACTTTCCGGAAGCACCCCAACCGGCAGTTGCAGGTCATCGGGGACGGCCCAGAGCGGGGCCGGCTTCAGAAAAACCTGCCGCCTAATGTGCGTTTTCTGGGGCGGCAGCCCCAGCGGTGCGTGGCCGAAGCGCTGCGTGGGGCCAAGGCTCTGTTGTTCCCGGCGGAGGAGGACTTCGGGTTGGTTCCGGTGGAGGCGCAGGCCGCCGGTACTCCGGTGATCGCCTACGCGCGGGGGGGCGGCTCGGAGAGCATTGTGGAGGGAGTCACGGGGGTCTTGTTTCAAGAGCAGACGGCCGAGGCGCTCGGTGCGGCGATGGATGAGGCCGAGGCCACGGTGTTTGATCCGGCGGTGCTTCGGGAAAATGCGATGCGCTTTAGCGCGGGGGTTTTCCGGAGCACGCTCAGCCAGTGGC
>CAMCIN010000025.1 GCA_945874745.1 Akkermansia muciniphila
CCGGACCTCATCCTGAGTCGTGCCTTTAGCGACTCCTAAAACCTGATAGTAATCCTTGTATTGCACGGGCATTTTCTCCCACAGGCTAGCGCTTCCAACCTCTCCATGGCAACCTGACCGTCAGTACTTACCGCCAAACGCGCCTTTTCCCTACAAATAGGCGCGTTTTGCCCCTGCTCCCGCCCCAAATTTCCACCGCCTCCTCCCGCTCGCATGCTCGCCTTCCTCGCCAGACGCCTCACCGCCATGTGCGGTGTGCTTTTCTGCGTGCTTACCCTGACCTTTCTGTTGCTACGGCTCTCGCCGGGCGGCCCCTTCACCCGCGAACGGAAGCTTCCTGCGGTCATCGAACAGCAGTTGCTGGCCAAGTACCGGCTGGATGGCCCCCTTTGGCAGCAGTACGTCGACTATCTGGCGGACGTCGCCAGGGGGGATCTGCGGTTGTCCACCAAGTACCGGGACCGACCTGTGCGCGAGTTGCTGGCACAGAGCCTGCCGGTCTCGGCGCTCCTGGGCGGGACGGCTTTCCTGCTGGCGGTGAGTTCGGGCATCTGGCTCGGAAGTATTGCCGCGATCCGGCGGGGGACTCTGGCGGACACAGGCTCGATGTTTCTCGCCCTCGGGCTCATCAGCGTGCCGACCTTTGTCACCGGGCCGGTGTTGGTTCTGCTGTTTGCGCTGCACCTTGGTTGGCTGCCGGCGGGAGGCTGGAATTCCCCTGTGAGCCTGCTGCTGCCGGCGCTGGCCCTGGCGGGGCCGGCCACCGCCTCCATCGCACGCCTCACACGCACTTCGCTGTTGGAAACCCTCGAGGCGCCCTTTTTGCGGACGGCCCGGGCCAAGGGCGTTTCTGAGGGACGGGTGCTTTACCTCCACGCGCTCAAAATCGCCCTGCTGCCCGTGGTTTCTTACTTGGGGCCGCTCGCGGCGAATTTGCTCACCGGGTCCATCGTTGTGGAGTCGATCTTCAACCTGCCGGGCACCGGTTCGTTTTTTGTGAATGCGATCCTGAATCGGGACGTATTTCTGCTCGGGGGGGTGGTGCTTGTCTACTGCGTGCTTTTGGTGGGCATGAACCTGCTGGTGGATTTGGCCTACAGTTGGCTGGACCCTAGGATCCGCCTTGAAAGCTGAGCCATGGCAACTTCCGCTATCTCGCTCCGTCCAGGGCTTTGGCGCCGCCTGCTGCGCAGGCCTGCCGCGCTAGGCTCGCTCCTGATCCTGGCTGCGGTCCTGTTTTCAGCGGTCTTTTTGCCGTTTTTCTTGGGAAGCGATCCCCGGCAAACCTCTCCGGAGACTTTCGTTCCGCCCTGCGGCGTGCATCCCTTTGGAACCGACCTCAACGGGCGCGACCTGCTTGCCCGGACTCTGGAGGGGGCGCGGATTTCACTGCTCGTGGGCTGTACCGGGGCGCTGGTGAGCCTGCTCATTGGCACCGCTGTTGGGATGGTTGCCGGCTACACGGGCGGGCGGACGGACGCGCTGCTCATGCGCTTGGTGGACGTTCTTTACGCCGTGCCCCGGCTGATCCTGATTATCCTTGCCAGCTTTCTGCTCGACCCCTGGCTGCAGCAGGCGCTTTCCGCGTTTCAGGGCGGGCGCTGGATTGGGTACAGCAAGATCGCCATCCTCATCCTCGCCCTTGGCTGCATGGAGTGGCTCACCATGGCTCGGATCGTCCGGGGGCAGGTGCTTTCGCTGAAGACGCTTCCCTTTGTTCAAGCGGCGCGGGCGCTGGGGCAGGGGCACCTGCAAATCTTGCTCCGTCATCTTTTGCCGAACCTCACCGGCGTCATTGTTGTCTATCTGACCCTGACGGTCCCGGCCGTCATGCTGGACGAATCGTTTCTTTCCTTCCTCGGGCTCGGGGTCCAGGCGCCGCAGGCAAGCTGGGGCACCCTGCTCAGCGACGGCGCCCAGGCGCTCAATCCGGTGCGCAGCCACTGGTGGCTGTTGTTTTTTCCCGCGACCCTCATGAGCCTGACCCTTCTGGCCCTGAATTTTCTGGGCGACGCCCTGCGGGATGCGCTTTCAGAATAGCGGCATTGGGTGCTGCGCTGGTGTGGCTTCAAAAACGGTGCAATTTACTAACTAACTATGGCTTTCTGCGTCCCGGCTTTCTTTAATGGCGGTTTAGATGTCTGAGTACCTCGGTAAACTAACTTTGCAAGGTGTCTCTGCCCTCGGGCGGTGGGCCGTGTTCAGCGTGCGTGCGCTGCGCGAGGTGCGTTCCGGGCAGGCTTTGGGAACGCGTCTGGTTCGTGCACTCTTCGAGCAGGGGGTGCGTTGTGTGCCGGTGATTGCCGTTGTGGCCGCTTTTACAGGGATGGTTCTTGGCTTGCAGGGCCATTACGTCCTGTCCCGCTTCGGCGCCACGGGGATGCTCGGGACCCTGGTTTCGTTGAGCCTTTGCCGCGAATTGGGCCCGGTCCTTGCCGCGCTGATGATCGCCGGTCAGGCCGGCACCGCCCTTTCCGCCGAACTCGGCATTCAGCGCTCCACCGAACAGATCGACGCGATCGAACTCATGGACGTCTCTCCCGAGGGTTTTCTCGTGGGGGCGCGTCTGGTGGGCGCCTTCTTTGTCTTTCCAGTACTGACGGCCTTCTTTGTGCTGATCGGAGTCGCCGGCGGCTGGCTCTCCGGCTGCGTGTTGATGCCCCACGATTCCAATAGCTACTGGGGTGCGGTCCACGAGGCGATTCGCGGGAAGGACATCCGCGAGTGCCTGCTCAAAGCCGCCGTATTCGGCTTTTTGACCACGGCACTGTGTGCCTACCAGGGCTTTTATGCGCACCGCTCCGGCGAGGCGGGCGCCCGCGCGGTCGGTCTGGCCACAGTCCGGGGAATTGTGCTTTCGAGTATCGCGATTCTGGCGGCGGACTACTTGATCACAGCTGTGCTTTTGTGACTACCAGCGACGCTACCTCTGCTGCTCCTCTTTTGGAAATCCGGCACCTGCGCAAGGCGTTTGGCACCCGTGCGGTGCTTGGGGACGTCAGCTTTCAGGTCCAACCAGGCGCTGTGCTTTCCGTCCTCGGTCGGAGCGGCACAGGCAAGTCGGTTCTGCTCAAGTGCGTGGTGGGCCTGCTCGAACATGACGGGGGAGAGGTGCTCTTCCGCGGGCAGTCCCTGGAAAACCCCGCTGCCCGCAAGGCGCTTCGGCAGGCGTCGAGCTATGTCTTCCAGCAGAACGCGCTTTTTGATTCCGCCACCGTCTTTGAAAACGTGCTGATGCCGCTCCGCGCTCGCGGGGAAGGGGAGCGGGAGCTTTGGCCTCAACGGGTGCGCGACGTGCTGCACCGACTCGAACTGGAGGATGCCACGGACCGCTACCCGGCGGAGCTTTCGGGCGGGATGCAGAAGCGTCTCGCCGTGGCGCGCGCCCTGGTGACCGAGCCCGAGTTGGTGTTTTTCGACGAACCAACCGCCGGGCTGGATCCGTTGCGGCGCAATGCGGTTTTCAGCCTCATAGCCCGGCTCCAGCGGGAGCGCAGATTCACCGCGGTGTTGGTCACCCACGACGTGCAGGAGGCCCTGGTGGTCAGCTCGCACGTGCTCTGGCTGGATTCCGGCACTGTCCAGTTTGACGGCATGGCGGCTTTGTTTGCGACGGCTCAAGAGCCTGCCTTACGCGAGTTTCGCGACAATATTGAAGCTTTGCGTGAATCCCTGCGCAGTGTAGCAAACCCAACTTCTACTTAATGATGAAAACCGCGCAAATGGAGCGACTCGTTGGTTTGTTTGTCCTTTCGGGCATCGCCTGCATTAGTTATTTCGCCCTCCAGTTCGGCTCCGTGCAATGGCGCGCCCTGGACACCTACACGCTGGAAGCGCGCTTCACCAACGCCTCCGGACTCATCCTCGGCTCCCAGGTTGCCATCGCTGGAGTGACCGTCGGCTCGGTCACCGGCCTCAAGCTCGGGCAGGATTTCTCTGCAGTCGTCGAGTTTAAGCTGCGGAAGGACGTGCAGCTGCCGTCCGACTCGGTCGCCTCCATCCGGGGACACGGGCTCCTCGGGGACAAGTACATCGCGCTCGCGGCAGGCTCTGCGGAGGATATGCTTCCCGCGGGAGGCCGCCTCACTGACACGGAAAGCTCCGTGGATCTGGAGTCACTGCTGAGCCGTTTTGCCTTTGGCGCGGTACAGTCTGAAAAGAAAGCCGCACCGGAAAAATAAATTATGTTCAGAAAACCCCACGTTTTATCCGCCCCCGTGGCCTTCCTTCCCGCTGTGGCCCTGGTGTGCACCCTTTCCGCTTGGAATGTCAGCGCGCTGGCGGAAGCAGACACTCCCGAGGTGACCCTCAAGCGGGGACTTGCCGAACTGCTTGGGTCGGTGAAGGGCCGAAACAACGCCAATCCCGTCGAGCTGGCCAAGCGCTTGCGGCCGATTTTGGAGCGTTTCTTCAACTTTGAGAGCCTCACCCGCCGGGCGCTGGGGCCGGGATGGAAGGACCTCAATCCCGAGCAGCAGAAAAAGGCGACCCAGCTGTTTTCTGAAATCATCATCCGCAGCTACACCAGCCGCTTTGATCCCAACAGCGAGGTGGACGTGCAGTTCAGCCGTTCCGTAGACATGGGGAACGGCCGGAAAGAGGTGCCCGCTGTCGCCCGGTATCAGGGCAACGCCGTCTCCGTGGCCTACCGCGTGGAGCCCGGCCCCGAGGGCTGGCGCGTCTATGATGTGGTCATCGAAGGCGTCAGCATGGCGTCGAATTATCGCTCCCAATTCGATTCCATTAGACAGAAGGGCGGGCCCGCCGCCGTCCTCCACGCGATGGAAGACAAACTCAAGTAACGCACCTCCGCCATGATTCCGTCCCGTTTCCGCCGACTCCTCCTGCCCTGTGTGGCGCTTTTGTACGTGCTTGAACCCGGCCTCGCGGAGGCGGCAGACAGCGCTCCCGACAACCGCGTGGCGGGAGCCCGAGTCGCGAAGCCGCGGCGCGGGTCCAGCCGGCCCTTCGGGACTAGAACGCGGCGCCATTCCCGCAAGAAAGCGCACCCGCTTCCCTCCGCCGCGGTCATCACTCCGGAGGAGGAGGAAATCCAACCGCAGGCCAGCGACCCTCTGGAGCGCCTCAACCGTGGAACCTTTACGTTCAATCACCAAGTCTATCGCTTTCTTCTAAAGCCCCTTTCCAGGTTGACCACGTTTCTGGTGCCGGAACCCGTTTTGGATGCCGTGGGCAATGTGTTTGAAAACCTGAAGTCGCCCGTGCGTATTTCCGCCTCCCTGCTCCAAGGCAAGGGCCGGCGTGCGGCTCAGGAAACCGGCAAATTGCTGGTCAATTCCACTGTAGGCCTGGGAGGGCTGTGGAAAGCGTCCGACCGCTTCGAGCGACTCAAAAACGTTCCTGAGGAAGACTTCGGCCAGACCTTTGGGGTTTGGGGGGTAAAGCCGGGTCCCTATCTGGTGCTTCCCGTGCTCGGTCCGCGCTCCGTGCGCGATCTGGTTGGCATGGGAGCGGATGTCTGTGCCACGCCCCAGACTTGGGTGAGTGCCGGCAACCTGAATGTCTGGACCACGGTGGGAGACAATGTGCAGCGCAACCCCGAGAGGATGCAGACCTACGACGACGCCACCAAGGACGCCCTTGATCCTTACATTGCTGTGCGTGAGGCGTATAGCTCGTACAGAACCAACGCGGTGGCCAGGTAGAACTTCTTCTCCGCTGCCGGAGCGCCTGCGGGTAGCCCCGTGCCTGCGCTCCGCCCTTGAGCCCGGGCCCTTCCGGGGTGATGCTGTAGCTATGCCCCAATCCTCTCCTTTTGATCCAATCGCAGAAGTCCTCGCAGACATCCGCGAAGGAAAGCTCATCGTCGTTACCGATGATGCAGACCGCGAAAACGAGGGGGATCTGGTCCTGGCTGCCGACAAGGTGACCCCAGAGGCGGTCAATTTCATGGCGATGTACGGGCGCGGCCTCATTTGCGTGCCCATATTGGAGGAGCGTGCCGATGCCCTCGGTTTGGAGCGCATGGTCGCGCGCAACAGGGAGAGCCACAAAACGGACTTCACGGTCTCGGTTGACGCCGCCGAAGGCATCAGCACCGGCATTTCCGCTTCCGACCGCTCGCGCACCATCGCGCTCCTTGCGGACCCATCCACGACGGCCGAAGACCTGGTACAGCCGGGGCACATTTTTCCACTGCGGGCCAAGCCGGGCGGCGTCCTGCGCAGGGCCGGGCACACGGAGGCCTCGGTTGACCTCGCCCGCCTTGCCGGACTCACCCCCGCCGGAGTGCTTTGTGAGATTCTCAACCCGGACGGCACCATGGCGCGCCTTCCGGAGCTGATTCAGTTCAAGGAAACCCACGGACTGAAAATGTGCAGCATCGCCGACCTGATCGCCTACCGGCGTACACAGGAAAAGTTGGTGCAGCGGGAACAGGTCGTGCAAATGCCGACGGACTTCGGCGATTTTGAGCTGCACCTGTACCGCAACACGCTGGACGGAGAGCACCATCTTGCGCTGGTCAAAGGCGATCCAACCAAGGCGGAGGCTCCTTTGGTGCGCGTTCACAGCGAATGCCTTACCGGTGACGTCTTTGGCTCCCGCCGCTGCGACTGCGGCTCACAACTGCACGCCGCCATGGAGATGATCGAGGCGGAAGGCTGCGGGATCGTCCTGTACATGCGTAGGCACGAGGGGCGCGGAATCGGCCTGCCCGCCAAAATCCACGCCTACAAGCTTCAAGAAGGTGGACTGGACACGGTCGAGGCCAACCTGCGCCTCGGGTTCCCCGCCGAACTGCGCGACTACGGGGTCGGTGCGCAGATCCTGGTGGACCTGGGCATTCGGAAGATGCGTTTTCTCACCAACAACCCCAAGAAGGTCATTGGGTTGGAAGGCTACGGGCTGGAGATCGTCGAGCGTGTCCCCATCGCGAGCGAGCCAAACCCGCACAACGCCCAGTACCTGGCTACAAAGAAACTGAAGATGGGCCACCTCTTGTAGGGTGTCTTTGGCCAACTGTTGTAGGGTGTCCTTGGGAAGCTCCTTTGCCGTGTCGTTTACATGCAAAGGAGGGGATGGTGGGCAGAGCAGGATTCGAACCTGCGAAGGCGTAAGCCAGCGGATTTACAGTCCGCCCCGTTTGGCCACTTCGGTATCTACCCTTTCTCACCCGAGCGAGGGGCGCCAACACTACACACGCTGTCAGGCCTGGTGCAAGGGGATTTCGGTGTGGATGCGCGAGCGCGGTGGAGAGGCCGAGTTTGGGCGGCCCGGCTCCTAGATTCACGCGGAAGACCGCGTGACTTTGCTTCCTGAAGGGTCGGGGCGCCAATCCTAGGCGCGAAAAAGCCGCCCGGGCGGGTGCCCGGACGGCTCTTCTAACTAAAGTCGAGGATGGGCCCCGACTACTTCTTCTTTGCAGGACGTCCGCGGCGGGCAGCCACCTTGGCAGGCGCCTTGGCTGTCTTAGGTGCCTTGGGTGCCTTGGGTGCCTTCACCGCTTTGGCCGCCTTGACCGCCTTGACCGCCTTGACTGCCTTGACTGCCTTCGCTCCCTTGGCCGGGGCGGCGTGTCCGCCAGCGCGCTTTTCCTCAATCGCTGCCTGCGCGGCAGCAAGCCGTGCCACCGGCACGCGGAAGGGCGAGCAGCTCACGTAGTTCAAGCCGACGCGGTGGAAGAATTTCACCGAATCAGGATCGCCACCGTGTTCGCCGCAGATGCCGAGCTTGATGTCGGGACGCGTGGCGCGGCCCTTTTCAATGGCGATCTTGACGAGCTGGCCGACGCCTTCCTGGTCGAGGCTGGCGAAGGGGTTCTTGGAGAACACTTCGCTTTCCACGTACGGATTCAGGAAGCTGCCCATGTCGTCACGGCTGATGCCCAACGCGGTCTGCGTCAGATCGTTCGTGCCGAAGCTGAAGAACTCCGCCGTGTGGGCGATTTCGTCAGCAGTGAGGGCGCCACGGGGCACTTCGATCATCGTCCCAACCTGGTAGTTGATCTTCACCTTCTTTTCCTTCTGCACTTCGGTGGCCACGCGCCGGACGATCTCCACCTGGAGGTCCAGTTCGCGCTTGAAGCCCACCAGCGGGATCATCACTTCGGGCTTCACCTTGATGCCCTTTTTCTGCACTTCGGCGGCCGCCTCAAAGATGGCGCGCGCCTGGGTTTCAGTGATTTCGGGGTAGGCGATGCCCAGACGGCACCCGCGGTGGCCCAACATCGGGTTGGACTCATGGAGGGCGGCGACGCGGTCGGCGACCTTCTTTACCGTGAGACCGAGCTTGGCGGCGAGGTCGGCCTGCGCTGCTGCGTCATGCGGAACGAACTCATGAAGCGGCGGATCAAGCAGGCGGATGGTGGCCGGATGGCCCTTGAGCGCCTTGAAGATGCCGATGAAGTCCTGCCGCTGGAAGGGCAGGATCTTGGCGAGCGCCTTCTTCCGGGCTTCCTTGGTGTCGGCCAGGATCATTTCGCGGACGGCGTCGATGCGGTCGCCCTCGAAGAACATGTGCTCGGTGCGGGTCAGGCCGATGCCGTTCGCCCCGAAGGCGATGGCGTTTGCGGTCTGCTCGGGGGTGTCTGCGTTGGTGCGGACGTCGAGGCGGGTGGCCTGCGAGCACCACTTCATGAGCAGCTGGAAGTTTTTGAACTTCTCAGTCTTCTGCGCGCGCTTGTCGCCCTTGATCGTGCCGGTGATGATTTCGCTCGGCGCGGTCTTGAGTTGGCCGCCGTAGACGGTGCCGCTGGTCCCGTCGATGGACAGGTAGTCGCCTTCCTTGAATACCTTCCCGGAGATGGTCACCGTTTTGCGGTCGTAATCAATGAGTACGTCGCTGGCGCCGCAGATGCACACCTTGCCCATCTGGCGGGCGACGAGCGCTGCGTGGGAGGAGACGCCGCCCTTGGCGGTGAGAATCCCCTCGGCTGCGATCATGCCGCGCAAGTCTTCAGGCGAAGTTTCGTTGCGGACGAGCAGCACGTGTTCCTTGCCTTCGTACGCGGCGAGAGCAGCGCGGTCGGCGTTGAGGTAGATCTTGCCGGAAGCTGCCCCCGGACCGGCGGGCAAACCCTTGGCAAGCACCTTGGCTTTCTTGACTTCGGCGAGGTCGAAGATGGGCGCCAGCAACTGGTCGAGCTGGTCGGCGGGGTTGCGCAGCACTGCGGTTTCCCAGTCGATGAGCTTCTCCTTGAACATGTCCACGGAGAACTTCAGTGCAGCGGCGGCGGTACGCTTGCCGTTGCGGGTCTGGAGCATGAACAGCTTGCCTTCCTGGATGGTGAACTCGACGTCCTGCACGTCCTTGAAGTGTTTTTCCAGGATCGCGCGGACCTTCATCAGCTCGGCGAAGGCCTTCGGCATTTCCTTCTTGAGGCGGGCAACGGGTTCAGGAGTGCGGACCCCTGCAACCACGTCTTCGCCCTGCGCGTTCATCAGGAACTCGCCGTAGAACTCGTCCGCGCCGTTGGCGGGGTTGCGGGTGAAGGCCACGCCGGAACCGGAGGTTGGCCCCGTGTTTCCGTAGACCATCGCCTGCACGTTGACGGCTGTGCCCCACGCTGCGGGGATGTTGTACTTGCGCCGGTAAACAATCGCGCGGTCGTTCATCCAGGAACCGAACACTGCGCCGACTGCGCCCTGCAACTGGTCGTAAACAGCCGAGGGGAAGGTCTTTCCTGTGCGGTCCTTGACGAGCTTCTTGAAGCGCTTGACGATTTCCTGCTGGTCTTCAGCGGTCAGTTCGCTGTCGACGATTTCCTTGTGGTAGCGCTCGTGCTTGAACTCCTCGATGACGACTTCGAAGGGTTCATGGTCTTCGCCTTCGCGCTTCTGCACGCCCAGCACCACGTCGCCGTACATCTGCACAAAGCGGCGGTAGCAGTCCCACGCGAAACGCTCGTTGTTGGTCGCGGCGGCGAGGGAAAGGACGGTTTCGTCGTTGAGGCCGAGGTTGAGGATCGTGTCCATCATCCCGGGCATGGAGTCACGCGCTCCCGAACGGACGGCGACGAGCAGCGGCATGTTTTTGTTGTCGCCGAATTTGCAGCCCATGATCCGCTCCATGTTTTGGACGCCGGCTTCCACCTGCGCTTGGAGGACGGACGGATAGGTGCGGGCGTGGTCGTAGAAGTACGTGCAGACCTCCGTGGAGATCGTGAACCCGGGAGGCACGGGAAGGCCGATGCGGGTCATCTCCGCCAGGTTGGCGCCTTTGCCGCCGAGCAGGGCCTTCTGGGAACCGTCCCCGTCGGCCTTGTTGGCGCCCCAGGTGTAGACGTACTTCGGTGCGCGCCCGACGGGTGCGTTTGTGGGGCGCTTGGGAGCGCTTTTCGCGGCTGATTTCGCTGGTTTTGCAGCGCCGCGTTTGGCGGCCGGCTTCACGGATTTTTTGGTTTTTGGCATGGGTATAGGAGTTCGATAAATCGGCGGCTTTTGGGATAACGAAACGGCCCGGCTACTCGGCACATGAACCAGATTCGATCCGCAAAAAGGTGCGTATAATCAAAACAAGCTGTTGGCTCTGCCACAAAGACTGTTTCGTGTCCACATCTTCACTTCGATAATGGGTGGGAAATGCAGAAAAGTTTTGCCGCCGCCCGCCGCAACCGATGGACAGTTGCCTTTGTTTTTTTTATCTTAAACAGAGGAAGCGGTTGTTGATTCCCTTTCCTCGTCGACCCAAGCGACCCCGCAGAACGCTCCTCTTTTGTCCCTTTTCACGCTCGTCCAAACCCCAGTCCAGCAGATCCTTCCACCCATGAAATTTCCAAACTCCAAAGTGCTCCGCGCGCTTTGCGCTACCCTTCCTTTGCTCCTCTTGTCCGGGTGTTCGGTGTTCATGGCGGCGAACCAACCGGACAAAAAAGACCTCTCCGTGCTGACGGCTGGCACGCCGCGCGCCCGGTTGCTTGAGGAATTCGGCCAGCCTGTTTCCAGCCGCCTCCAAGGGGAGAAGCGCATCGACCTTTTTTCCTTCGTTCAGGGCTACAGCAAGGAGGCCAAAGTCGGCCGAGCATTCGGCCACGGCGTGGGCGATATCGCCACCGCTGGGCTGTGGGAATTCGCGGGCACTTCTGCCGAGACGGTGTTCGACGGAAAAAAGCTGTCCTTCGAAGTGACTTACAACCGCTCGGACTTCGTGGAGCGTGTCGTGCGTTTGGGCGAGTAGCGCTGCCGGCGTGAAAAGGCACTTCCGACGGTCTGGTTTGCTCCCGCTTTTCACCCGCCGGATCCGACCTGCGGCAGCACGCGAAGCAGCCGGAAGTTGACCACGTTGGACTCTCCCTTCAGCCCCCATTCCCGGCCCGGGTCCGGCTGCCAGAGGCGCTCTGCTAAAGACCCTTCGGGTGGCTCGCAACCGAGAATCAGCGACGCATTTTCAACCGCTCGCGCACTGTCACTGGCAACTACCACGCGCACCCGCCGCGCCCGCAGAATTTCCAGCGCTGGGACCGGGTTGGTGCTCAGAAAAAAACGGGCTGAGTCGACGATGCCCGCGATGCCTTCATGTCCGCTCCCAGCCACCGCCGGTTGGCCCGACCAGTAGGCGAGTGCCGGCGACAGCCACCAGACTGCAAGAAACGGCTCAACTTCCTCGGAGCGCATCCGTTCCGCGGCCAGGCGCGCATTGATCAACTCCGAACGGTCCATATGCCGCCGTGCTCGGAGTGGCGCATCCGGGAAAAGCCGGGCGCTCCATTCCGCACCGACGGGGACAAATGCCAGCAGGAAGGCCAGGCCGGCCGCGGGGGAGGCTGCGGCCCTCGAAAGTGCAAGCGGCAGCGAAAGGGCGAGTAGCAGGCTCCAGTAGGGGGCCCACCGCAGCTGCCACACGCTCAGGGAGGTGCACAAAACAAGCAGCAGCAGCCAGCCCCAGGAGCCCTCCCCCCGCCGCCGCGCTGTCAGCCACAGCCCGAACGGCGCCCCTGCCCAAAGGTGGCTGCCCCAGCCAGAAAGTACGGACAGATCCTCAATGCGCCCCAGCTCCCCGATGGTGGCAGCCCACCGCTGCAAAAGCTCCCTGGAAGCCTCTCCTGGAAGTGCGATCTGGAGACCGTCAATCCACCAACCGGCGCAAACAGGCAGTGCAAGGGCGCCGACCCAGTGCGCGCGGGCCCCGGTGGCCCACGAGGCGCGCCAAAAACAGGCCCCCGCCGCCACCGCGGCACCCAGAAGCACCAATGGCTCGTAAAGGGAAACCCAGAGCGCCAGCCCAAAACAGAGTCCACCCGCCCAGGCCCAGCCCAAGGCCGCCCGGTGGAGAAGGCGTTGTTCGGCGGCTAGTCCGACCGCCAGCAGTAGTACCAGCAAAGACTGGTGGTCGGGCCGTCCAAACACGCTTGCATGCACCAGCGGCGGGCTCACCGCCACAAGCAGCGGTGCCGCCCACCACCAATACGGTCTGGAGCCGTCGCGCAGCCGGAAGCCCCGCGCCCAAAACCAGACAAACAGGCCGAGCGCCAGACCCAATAGCGGCGAGACCAGCGCGCCCGCAAGATCCAGCGACCGGTCCGAGAGCGCCCCAAGCCTCCCGCCGCGGGGCCAGCCCCAGTGCAGCAACCGCTCCAGCCCGGCGATCAGGTAATCGAGCGGGGCCGTCGCGTGGGACTGGACCCCCTCGGGCCAGTTTTCGAAAAACTGGTGCCGCACGGCTTTGGCCGGCTGCGCCAGAACCAGCCGAACCCGGCTGAGCCGCGAGTAGCAGTCCGCATCCACGAAGTAGAAATGGCCGCCCACCAGCACGTTGGTCACGTTGTGAAAACGCAGGGTCACCCCCAGCAGCAGGAGAAATACGCCGCCGTTCCAGAGCCGAAAACGCCCCCGAAAGCCCGGTGAAGGGTAGGGCGAGTAGGGCGAATGAGCTGCGGCGGCGGGCAGCGCGTTCACCGGTTGGCTTCGATGTTCTGGCGCAGAAAATCAAGCACGTCCTTGAACTTGGCTTCGTTCTCGGGATTGACGGCGACGACCGCCTCGTGGGCTTCCAGCATGGTCAGGGCCTCTACCGTCTTGTCGGCCCGGCTCCCGGTATCCAACGAAACCGCCTGCCCGTTCAACTCCGGGCCCGCCTGCGGCGGATCGAGCTGCATGAGCTGATCCAGTCCGAGATTGCACAGCAGATCCTGGTTTCGCTCGTTGAGGTTGACGATGTGCAGGCCCCCGGAACCATCCGCCCGTGACTTGAGTGCAATGCTCGCCAAGGTTCCCATGAAGGTGGAATCCATAAACGGACATTCCTTCAGGTCGACCACGAATTCCCGGTGTCCGCGCCCCAGCATTTCGCGGGCAAACTCCTTGAGCGGCGTACTGTTTTGGAAGCTGCCCTTGCCTTCTACCCGAATCCAAACGGTGTCGTTGAACAGCCCGACCTGGATGGATGATGGACAGCTCACAGGCGGGGTTTGTTTGCTACCAAAGGAAGCTTTGCTGCAGGGCAACCACCCGCCCCTGTTCAATGAGGAGAATCCGCCAAGCCGTGACGGCCCCGTCCTGGTGGTAATCATCCCCTTGGACAGTGAACTCAGTGCGCTGCGGGCCGGCCACCTTCGAAAACTGGACTTCCTGAGTCTGCACGTGGGACCCAAGGCGCTGCTGCCGGTATTCAAAACGGACCGTCAGCTCAGCCGGGGCAGGGGGCCGAGCCCTCCAGTGGACCGTGTAGGAGTGCCCTTCGCGCTGCCTGCGTTCAAAGGCATTGATCGCCCCATAATAACGGCGGCCCTGCTCTATTTTCATCCAAGGCGTGTCCACCCGGCCGTTTACGGCGGGATCAATCAGAACGGAGAACACCTTCTCCACTTCAAAAGCGTCGTCCAGCGCTAAGGGTAGCGTCCCGTTGGAGGGCGCGGCTACAGGTTTGAGGGGCGCTCCCGAGGTGGCCCGCAGCGCCTCTCTGTTGGGCTTCGGTGAAACGGCGGCAACGCTCCCGCTCAGCAGCAGGAGGGGTACCAATGAAAACAGGGCGCGTCTCATTCGGCCGAGATCTTAAGCCCGGCACTCGGGGGTGTCAACGATCGCCGGTTCTTGCAGCCCTCCCGCGTTCCCTAGAGGCACTCAGGCTCTCATGGGGCCCATCCTTTGCGGCTGCTGCGGCTGAGGCTGAGGCGCTGGCTGGGTGGCGGTTTCAAAAAATGGGGCATCTCCAAAGCCAAGGGACTTTGAAAGCAAAGTCTGAGGCAGCGTGGTTCGCAGCCCACTGTAGCGGTGCACCTGGGCATTGTAAGCCTGCCTCGCAACGGCAACCTGGTTTTCCGCAAAACGCAGTTCCTCGGAAATCCGGACCATAGTTGGACTGGCGCGCAGCTCAGGGTAGGCCTCTGAAATTGCCAACAACCGGCCCACCGCCCCGCTCACCCCCGCCTCGGCCTGTTGGAGTTTCTGGACTCCAGACGCCTCCACCGTCTGGCCACTTAAAGCCTGCCCGAGCGCCGCTGCCTCCTGGACTGCGACACTCACTCCCTCGAGGGTCTCACGCTCGTGCCGCATGTGGCCCCGCGCTGTTTCTACCAAGGCGGGCATGAGTTCATTGCGCTGCCGCAACCGCAGCAGCACCTGGGCGAAGGCTTCTGTGCACTCCATACGTGCCGCCACCAGCCCGTTATACGAGGCGAGCGCCCAGAGCAGTCCCAGCAGGATTGCTCCCGCAAGCAACAGACCGATTATCATTGCGGCACCAAACATCATAACAGAGGGGGCTCCGGGCCGGTGGCGGTCCACCTGCACCAGTCCTGAACAAGACACTGCCTGAGGATTGCCCAAAAAGCAAAAGCGGAAACAGCCTCTGTTCCGCGCCCGCTGGCGTGGCTTCAAAAGCGTGCCATTGCGCCGCCGCTCCCAGCGGTGCATGCTCCGCCGGCATGTCGAAGACCGTCGTGCTCATCCCTGCCCGTTATGCCTCCACTCGTTTTCCGGGCAAGCCGCTCCACCTGCTCGCAGGCAAGCCCCTCGTACAACACGTCTGGGAACGGGCCTGCCAGGCCAAGGGCATCGACTCCGTGGTCATCGCCACCGACGACATGCGCATCGCAGAGGCCGCCTTCGCCTTCGGCGCCGAAGTCGCCCTCAGCTCGCCAGACTGCGTCTCAGGCACCGACCGCTGCGCCGAAGTCGCCGCCAGACTCAAAAAAGTCGCCCGCATCATCAACGTCCAGGGAGACGAGCCCATGGTCGAACCGGCGCTCATCTCGAAACTCGCCCGCGCCCTCAAAAAAGACAGTTCTCTGGAAATGGTCACCGCCGCCACGCCCTTCGGCGAAGACGAGGACCCCGCCAACCCGAACGCTGTCAAAGTCGTCCTCAATAAAAACTCGGACGCCCTGTACTTTTCGCGAAGCCCCATTCCCTTCCTGCGGGACAGCCCGCGCTTCCCGTTTTTGAGGCACCTGGGCATCTACGGTTACACCAGCGGCTTTTTGCAGCGCTTCGTCAAGTGGCCCACCGGCTCCTTGGAGGCGGCTGAATCCCTGGAGCAGCTCCGCGCCCTGGAACGGGGCACCCTCATCCGGGTAGTGCTCACCACCCACGCCTCCATCGGGGTGGACACCCCGGCGGACGCCCTCGCTGCGGAAGCCCTTTTGAGCAAACCTTCGCGCTTGCAGAATCAGGCCCGCTGAACGTTTTTAGTAGATGCACGCCGACCCCCGGACGCACCGCCCCTTTCCATGCCCAAAGCCACTCCCATCCCCAATCACCCCATGAAATACATCTTTGTTACGGGCGGCGTCGTCTCGTCGCTGGGCAAAGGCCTCGCTGCGGCATCTCTGGGCACGCTGCTTGAGACCCGCGGGCTGAAGGTAGTGATGCAAAAGTTCGACCCGTATCTCAACGTGGATCCGGGCACGATGAACCCCTTTCAGCATGGAGAGGTCTACGTCCTCGACGACGGCGCCGAAACCGACCTCGATCTGGGCCACTACGAACGCTTCACCAGCTCCGTGCTTTCCCGCTCCAACAGCACCACCTCCGGGCAGGTTTATGAGACCGTGCTGGCCCGCGAGCGCAGGGGCGATTACCTCGGCAACACCGTCCAGGTCATTCCCCACGTCACCGACGAGATCAAGCAGCGCCTGCGTAGCCTTTCCAAGGAGCAGCCTTGCGACGTCCTCATCACCGAAATCGGCGGCACCACCGGCGACATTGAAGGGCTTCCTTTCCTTGAAGCCATCCGCCAGTTCGTCCTCGAGGTAGGGCCGCAAAACGTCGTGATCATGCACGTCACCCTCGTGCCCTACATCAAGGCCGCGGGGGAGCTCAAAACCAAGCCTTCCCAGCAGTCCATCGCCAAGCTGCGCGAAATCGGGCTCCACCCGCAGGTGCTGGTGTGCCGCACCGAGCGGCCCCTCGAAGACGACGTCCGGCAGAAGCTCTCCATGTTCTGCAACGTCCCGCTCAACGCGGTCATCGAGGCGCGCGACGTGGATCATTCCATCTACGAGATGCCCCTGATGCTCCAGCGCGAGGGCCTCGATGAGATCGTCTGCGAACTGCTCCACCTCAAGGTCCAGCCCGCCAACACCACCGAGTGGAACCGTTTTGTGCAACGGGCGATCTATCCCAAAAAACGCGTCAAAATCGCCGTCGTCGGCAAGTACATCGAGCTGCAGGACGCCTACAAATCCATCTACGAATCCCTCACCCACGCCGCCGCTGCAAACGATTGCGGAATCGACCTTATCCGCGTGGATGCAGAGACCCTCGAGGACTGGAATCCAGGGACTGTCCTCAAGGATGTCGCCGGCGTCCTGGTCCCGGGCGGCTTTGGGGAAAGAGGGGTCGAGGGAAAAATTAACGCCACCCGTTTTGCCCGCGAAAACAACGTCCCGTTCCTCGGCCTGTGTCTCGGCATGCAGGTGGCCACCATTGAGTTTGCGCGCAACGTGTGCGGCCTGGCCGATGCAAACTCCGCCGAGTTCGACCCCGCTTCCAAGCACTGTGTGATTCACCTGCTGGAGGAACAAAAGGGGGTCACCGACAAGGGCGCCTCGATGCGTCTCGGTACCTGGCCAACGCTCCTCAAGGAGAACACCAAGGGCAGAAAGGTCTACGGGACTGGGGAAATCCGTGAACGCCACCGCCACCGCTACGAGTTCAACCTGGCCTACAGGGAGCAAATGGAGGCCAAGGGGTTTATCATCTCGGGGACCTCCCCGGACGGCACGCTCGTTGAGCTTATCGAACTGCGCGACCACCCCTTCTTCCTCGCCTGCCAGTACCACCCCGAGTTCCAGTCCAAGCCCAACCATCCGCACCCGCTGTTTACGGGCTTCATCCAAGCCAGCCTCGCAAACTGCTAGAGCCTGATCCGGACCCCGCCGCCCTCTTGAAAGGGGGGCTTCCCTCATGCAACACCCTCCTTCCCAGGAAGCGCCAAAGAACCTCGTGCTCGTCGGCTTCATGGGCAGCGGCAAGTCCTCCGTCGGCCGGCTCGCCGCAAAGGCCCTTGGCTTCCAGTTCACCGACACCGATCAGATCGTTGTGGAACGCGCCGGCCGCCAAATTTCCGACATCTTCGAGACTGACGGCGAGGCCGCTTTCCGCGCCCTTGAGACCGAGGCTATCGAATCCCTCGTGCACATGGACGGTTATGTGGTCTCCACTGGCGGGGGGGCCGTTTTGTCTGAGCACAACAGGCAGCTCTTACGCGCCCTCGGGTTTGTGGTCTGTCTGACCGCCTCCGAGGACATTCTCTTCGAGCGGGTCGCGCGCAACTCCAAGCGCCCGCTGCTCCAGACGGAAAATCCGCGCGCCACGCTTTCCAAGCTCATCCACGACCGGAGCGCCCTGTACCAGGCGGCCGCCCATCACACCCTCGATACGACCCTTTTGCCGCAAACCGCCGCAGTCGAGGCGCTCGTCACCGCCGCGAGGCAAGCCTTTGCGTGGAACCCCTTGCCCTGAAGCAAGCCATCAGGGAACACGCGGCCCAGCTCGGCTTTGAGGCGTGTCGGTTTGCCCCGGCCGTCCGCCCCCCGCATGCGGATGCCTTTCTGGACTGGCTCCAGGCGGGAGAGTCCGGAGAGATGGCCTGGCTCGCCAAAAACGCAGACCGCCGCACCGACCCCCAGCTCGTGCTTCCGGGCGCCCGCACCATCGTCATGGTGGCCAAAAGCTACGGCCACCCTCCGTCCCCCACACAGGGAGCTTCCTTCTCCAATCCGGCTCCCTACCAAATTGCGCAGTACGCTTGGGGGGACGACTACCACGAAGTCCTCACCCCCCGCCTCCGCGCGCTGGAAGAAATTCTCGCCGCCCACGGAGGCCGGCAGCGCAGCTATGTAGATACGGGCCCCGTTTTGGAACGCGACTTCGCCGCCCTCTCCGGGTTGGGGTGGCACGGCAAAAGCACGATGCTCATCTCCCAGCAACTGGGTGCCTTCTTCTTTCTTGGCGCGCTGCTGACCACCCTGGAGATCCCCGCCGACGCCCCCGTTCCGGACCGGTGCGGCCGCTGCACCCGTTGCATTGACGTCTGCCCCACCGCCGCAATCACCGCCCCCCACAAGCTCGACGCAAGGCGCTGCGTTTCCTACCTCACCATCGAGCTCAAGGGCTCCATCCCCGAGGAATTGCGGCCCCTGCTGGGCAACCGCATCTACGGGTGCGATGACTGCGCCGCCGTCTGTCCCTGGAACCGTTTCGCACAAGCCTCCTCGGAAGCGCGCTTCGCCGCCCGCCCCTTTGCGCACCAATGGCGCCTGCGCGACTTTCTCGGCCTTGACGACGCAGCCTTTCGCGCGCTCTTCAAAGACTCGCCCATCAAGCGGATCAAGCGCCGCGGCTTCCTCCGCAACGTGTGCGTCGCCCTTGGCAACACGGGCACCCGCGAAGACCTCGAGCCGCTCCAGCAAGCGGCGCTTGACCCCGAACCGTTGATCTCCGAACACGCCCTCTGGGCCGTGGCCCAAATCACGGCCAGGCTTCCGGGCTGAGCCTCCGCCGGGCTGGGAGCAGGGGACCGCTGACCGGCCCCTCGCCTCAAAGTTTCCTGTCGCTCCGGGCGCTGCGCAGGTGGATCGTCTTGTGCTCCAGGTCGTGGATGGCCCGGATGTAGCGGACCGTGCGGCTGCGCGCCCGCATCAAAATGGAGGTGGTGGTGGCCTTCTTCCCGGTGACCTTCACCCCGGGGAGCAGCGGGCTGTCGCTAATTCCTGTCGCGCAAAAAATGGCGCTGTCCCCACTGACCAAATCGTCCACCTCGTACACCCGCTCCAATTCAGAGGCGCCCACTTCCGCTGCGATACTGGCAGCCTCCTCGGCATCTCTCGGCCACATCTGAAGCAGCATTCCACCGCCCATCGCCTTGAGCGCAGCCGCCGTGAGTATCCCCTCCGGAGACCCGCCCACTCCGTAATAAAGATCCACCCCGGAATCCATCAGCGAAGGCGAAACCGCTGCCGTGATGTCCCCGTCCGTGATGAGGCGCAGTGCCGCTCCGGAGCGGCGCACCTGGTGAATGATGTCGGCATGCCGCGGCCTGTTCATCGTCATGACCACCAGCTCAGGCACGCGCTTTCCGAGCGCCTCAGCCACAAGCCCAAGGGTGTGTTCCAGCGGGGCGTCCAACCGCAGCGGCTCCATCCCCTGCGCAATCGCCTGCACCACCGCCGGCCCGTAGGCAAGTTTCATGGAGTAAAAAGCGGGCAGATTTCTCATCGCACGCGTGTTCCCGGAGTGGGTCTGGCTGGCCGCCATCACAGAAATCGAATTCGGCAGCCCGTTGGCAATGTTGGAGGTCCCGTCAATCGGGTCCAGGGCGATGTCAAAACTTGGAGCCCCCGGTTTCCACGTGCCCAGGTGCTCCCCCAGGAAAATGCCCGGTGCGTTATCCTTAATTCCCTCTCCGATAACCACCTCTCCGCACACATCTACCAGATCAAATACGCCGTAGATTGCGTCGCACGCGGCCTCGTCGGCCTTCTCCTTCTCCCCACGTCCAAGCCAGGCTAGGGAGTTGAGGGCCGCGTTTTCAGTAGCTCGAACAAACTCAAATTCAATGGTCCGTTCGGCGTCGCTTACAGAGAGAGAAACTGGATGGTGCATGAAGAACAAGCAGTCTAGTCACCGAATTGCGCCCGGGACAACCCCCCCTTGATCGGGAGTTCCCTGATCCTGATGCGCCAGACCCTCGTCCTCCCGAGGGGCCTCGCTTCGCGTGCTGTAGGGTGATTGCACCAGGTCCAGCCCCGGGGCGCTCCAGGCGCGGCCGAAATAACTGTCCCCAAAACCGGCACCAGCACCTAGCTTGCGGCATGGACCGTTTCCTTGCCTTTTATCTCCTGTTTGCCGTCTCGGTTCACGCTGCCACGCAGGTGGATGTGGTAGTTTACGGCGCCACACCCGGAGGCTTCTGCGCGGCCATCGCCGCGGCACGGGAGGGGGCGTCGGTGGTGCTGCTCGAGCCCACCGCCCACGTGGGCGGCGTCAACACCGGCGGGCTGTGCTTTTCGGACTCGAACCAAACGGTGCGCAGTACGGTGCTGGGGCTGTTTGAGGAGTGGCACCTGCGGGTGGAGGCGGAGTACCAGGCGCGGGGCGTGGCTTTGCCTTATCGCGTGCGGCAAAAGGACCACAAACCGTGGACCTACGAACCGCACGTGGCGGCCAAGGTCACAAACCAGATGCTCGCCGAGGCCGGGGTGCGGGTGCTGACCCGGCAGGCATTGCAGACCGCGACAAAGCACGGGGCGCGCCTTACCAGCGTGGTTACCGAGGGAGGCGAGTTTGAGGCGAAGGTGTTCATCGACGGCACTTACGAGGGCGATCTGATGGCGGCTGCAGGCGTGGGCTGGACTATCGGCCGCGAGGGCCGCGAGGCGTTTGGGGAGTCCCTGGCCGGCAAACAGTATCCGAAAGCGAAGATGCCCGTTTCGGGCCTCGCCGCCGACGGAAAGCCCCTGCCGCTGGTGACGACCAGCGACGCGGGGCCGCAGGCCGGCGGTGATCGGAACGTCATGGTCTATAGTTTCCGTCTGTGCGTGACCAAAGACCCCGCAAACCGCGTGCCGTTTCCGGAGCCGGCGCACTACGAGCCGGGCCAGTTTGAGGTCGTGCGGCGTTATTTGGCGCAGGAAAAGCGGCCCGTTTTGCCCTGGGACCTGTACCCGCTGCCAGGCAACAAGTTCGACGCCAACAACGGCATCGGCAAACAGTTCTCGATGGGCCTCGTCGGCGCCTGCAACGGCTGGAGCGAAGCCGACCAGGCCGGCCGCGCGGCCGTCTGGGAGGCGCACAAGCAGTACACGCTCGAGTTTTACCACTTCCTGACCACCGACGCCGCGGTGCCCGCAGGCATCCGCGAGGAAATGAAGCAACTGGGGCTCTGCCGGGACGAGTTTGCCGATTCGGAACACTGGTCTCCGCAGCTCTATGTGCGCGAGGGACGCCGCATGATCGGAGAATACGTTGTCTCGCAGAAGGACATCATGGAGCAACAGGAGAAAGCAGACGCGATCGTTGTGTCGTCGTTCCCCATTGATTCGCACGACTGCCAGCGCGTGGGGAAGGCGGAGTTTGTCGTGGACGAGGGCACGATCCTGCCGGTGCGCATGCCGGGCAGGAAGCACGGCTACCCGTACCACGTCCCGTACCGGGCCATCACGCCTAAGGCCGCCGAATGCACCAACCTCCTCGTGCCCGTGGCCCTGTCCTGCACGCACGTGGGTCTTTCCTCGATCCGCGTGGAGCCGACCTGGATGAGCCTCGGGCAGAGTGCGGGCATTGCCGCCGCCATGAGTGCAAGGCAGGGGGGGACGGTGCAAACGCTGTCCTACCCGGCGTTGCGTGAGCGCTTGCTGGCGCAGGGACAGGCCCTCGCGCTCCCCGTGCTGCCGGAGGCAGGGCCCGAACCAAAGGAGGACCCGGGGCTCAATCCGAAAACACTGCCCGGCATCGTCCTGGATGATGCGCAGGCTGAACTGCAAGGCGTGTGGAGTCACTCGGCAAACTTCAAGCCGCACGTTGGCGCCGGCTATGTGCACGACGACCGGCGCGGTGACGGCCAGTCGGCGGCCGTCTTCCGCCTGCGGGTCCAGCAAACCGCGCTCTACGATGTGCGGATGGCCTATTCCGCCCACCAAACGCGCGCCAAAAAGGTGCCGCTCCTCATTCAAAACGGTCCGGACACCGTCGAGATCTTTGTGGACCAAACCCTCCCACTTCCGCCCGGGGAAGCCTTCCGGAGCATCGGCCGGGTCCCGCTGCAAAAGGGAGTCGAAACAACCCTCACGCTCCGCAACGCCGGCACCGATGGATTCGTGATTCTGGATGCGCTGCAGCTCTTGCCCTTGCCCTAAAACGGTCCTCCTGCCGCCACAATGAAATCGGCGAGCGTCAATGATTCGGAGATGCATCCGCCGATAGCACAGATTTAACAGAGCAGAGGATAACCCAAAAAACATCTGCGAACATCTGAGTCATCTGCGGATCACTCCCTCTTCTCCGCAGCCTACCTTGAGAAAGAGCCGTCCCATCGCAACTCATTGTCCTTTCAGCCAAAAGCCACATGTGCGCCGTCGGCCGCCCGGGTCACCACCACTGCCGGCTCAAGGCCCGTGGCCTCTTTGTAGCCTTTCCTCAGAGCTTCCCCAACCGCGGCGGTCCGGTCTGCAGAGACGAGCGCCACCACGCAGCCGCCAAAGCCACCCCCGGTCATCCGGCAGCCAAACACTCCCGGAATGCCGCGTGCAAGCCCCACTAAAAGATCCAGTTCGCCGCAGGAAACCTCATAATCCTCGCTTAGCGAGCGGTGGCTCCCGTACATACGCTCCCCCGCAACCTCCCAGTTTCCAGCCTCCAGGGCCTCCACAAACTCAAGCGTTCGTTGATGCTCCGTAAGCACGTGGCGCGCCCGGCTGCGCTCCAGCAAGGGGAGTGTTTCCTGCCTTTCCTTCCACCGCGCCGGCGAGACGTCCCGCAGCGAATCCACGCCCAAGAGCCGCGCCGCCGATGCACACTCCGCCCGCCGCTTCGCATACTCGCCGTCGGCAAGGCGATGTTTCACGCCGCTGTGCACAATCACCACCGAGATCGTCTCGGTCGCCAGCCGCACATAACGCAGCGCCTGCGTCCGGCAATCCAGCAGCATCGCATGCCCCGCCCGCCCAAAAGTCACCGCAAACGGATCCATGATTCCGCAGGGAACGCCCGCAAACTCGTGCTCTGCACGCTGGGCAAGGAGCGCCTTCTCCGCCGGCGGCAACTGCCTTCCACAAAGCGCTTCGACCACCGTCGCAAAACCCACCTCCAGCGCCGCGCTGCTGCTTAACCCGCCACCCGCAGGCAGAGTTGCCGAAATGCGGGCCTCAAATCCCGGAACCTCCCAACCCAGCCGTTGAAAGCAGGCCAACACTCCGCACGGATACGCCGTCCACACACCGTGATAATCCGCAGCACAGAGCGGCCGCTCGAGATCTACCGCCACCAACGGCTCGCCCTCCCAAACCGTGCGCAGCACCATTTGCCGATCCCTCCGCGCTGTCACTTCGATCCGAATGTGTGGTTCAATTGCCATCGGCAACACCACCCCCTCATTGTAGTCCGTATGTTCTCCGATCAGGTTTACCCGACCAGGCGACACCACGGTAAACCGAGAAGCGGGAGATGCTTCCCCGCTTGAAAAATAAGCCTCGGAAAGATTCGGAGTGGTGCCCATCGTCAAATCAACATTCAAGCCTTGGTTGGACATGCGCGGTAAAGAGAGTGCACGGCTGGTTTCGTAGAAATCCGGTCAAAAGCCCGCCGCTTACAGCCTCTCCTCCAGAGCCGGTCCGCACCATCCATTCTCCTGCCGGTGTGCGCCGTCGCTGCCTCCTCCTGAGGCGACCTAGAACCCGAGCGGAACGACATCCAAGGGGGCTCCATCGGGGGCTGTGCCGCATGGCGGACCATCTGCAAACTGAACCCACCGGCATCGGCCACTTTCATCTGGGTAAGGCATTCCACAAGGATGTAGCTATTCAAGCACTAGAGCACCAACGTTTTGCCTGCCACCGGTATCGGGTAAAGCCCGTTGCCCTCGGGCAGCACGGGAGCCGGATCAGCCAGGCTGCGAATTTCAGGCGCCAGCGTCCTGTCTGAAGCAAACGCGGCGTCCCACTCGATAATCTTGCCCGAATAAGCAGCCATGCGGCCCATGATCGCCGTCATCGTGCTCTTGGCCCCGTAGTCGCTTTCATCATACGGCAGGTCCTTGCGGATCGCTTCAAAGAAGTCGTCGTGCTCGCTCTGGTAGGGGTTTTCCCCGCGTTCCGTCTTCATCTGCCAGGGTCTCTTTCCGGTGATGGAATAAACCTCGCGCCCGTCGAAAAAGTCCGCCTTGCCCTCGCTCCCGACGACATGATTGGTGACGCTCGCCCAGCACCCGGGCCTCCGGTCGCACTCTCCAAAAAGCCTCGCTCCGCTCGCATACTCCCACTCGATTGCGAAGTGGTCGAAGAGGTTTCCGTAGTCGGGACTCCGTTCACTGAGCGCCCCCATCCCGTGGGCGCGCACGGGGTAGCCACCGTGCACCCAGTTTGAAATGTCGATCCCGTGGATAAGGTTGTCGACAATGAAATCCGCCGACAACCAGGAGAAATAGTACCAGTTACGGCATTGGTATTCGAGTTCGCTGAACTCGGGCTTCCGCACCAAACCGGTTCGCAGCGGTGTATTGGCGAATGCCCTTGTGTAGATTACCTCACCCAACTGCCCCCCGTGGATACGGCGGATCATCTCCTGAAATCCCTTTTTGTGCCTGCGCTGAAATCCGACCGCCACCTTGAGATTCTTCGCCTTCGCTTCAGCCGCCGCCGCTAGGACGCGCCGCACCCCCGGAGCGTCGACTGCGACGGGCTTTTCCAAAAAGGCGTGCTTCCCGAGGCGAACCGCCTCCTCAAAATGAGCGGGTCGGAAGGAGCAGGGCGTCGCAAGGAGGACCACGTCTGCGAGCGCAATGGCGTGCTTGTAACCGTCGACCCCCACGAACTGGCGCTCCTGAGGGACGTCAACCCGGTCGCCGTGCTTGGCCTTGAGCGCGTCGAGCCCCGCGGACAGCTTGTCCGGAAACAGGTCAGCCACCGCCACCAGCTTTGTATTGGAATCGGCTGCGAGCGCTTGGTTTGCAGCACCCGCACCGCGGCCGCCACAGCCGACCAAGGCAATTTTGAGGGGCTGCACGGCATCCTTGCCGCTGCCGATCATCGGAAAGCCAGTGAGGGAGGTGGCGGCAAGCGCGGCGCTGGAACGCAGGAGGAAGGCGCGGCGCTCCAGGGGAGCGGATGGGGGGATGTTCATTTGGGTGTGAGATGGATGCCCGGCCGGAGTACACAAGCGGCCTCCGGAGGAAGCTTCTATTGAGCATGTTAGATTTTACATTTCGTGGACTGCAAGTCTCGGATGTATACAGCCTCTCTGCGCTGAACCCGGAACCCGAAAAGACGCTGTGCCTTCCTCCTTTCCGGTTTTCGCTGACTCCGCATGGAAAGGGAAGCGAGCCATAGATGACAGAGACTCACAGCTGCTTTCTAGGCTTTCCACTCCTCTGCTAGAGCTGAGAAATCTGCGGATAGCTGTCCCAATAAAAAGCTCAGAGGCTTGAGCTTGAATCGCTGAAGGAGTCGGACACTGCGGCCTCCGAAGCGACAGCCATTCAAGGCTCAGGCCGGTTCGCGAAGTGTGCTGTCTCGCTTCCTAAAAGCGCTCACCAACTGAAAGCTGCGCCGACCCAGATGCAGAAGTTCGGGTGCTGCTGGCTGGAGCTGCACGCGGGCGGAACGAAGTCCAGCGTCCCAACGGAAGCAGCATAGACGCGTCCGATCCAGAGACAGGGCGGCGGATGGTTTTAGCCAATGATCTCCTCGATGGCCTTGCCATGGTCTATCTCGAGTCGTTTGCGGCCCGGGATTTCCAGCTGCCGCGAGTCCAGCCCGAGCTGGCGCAGAATGGTGGCGTGAATGTCGGTGACGTAGTGCCTGTTCTCGACGGCGTGAAACCCTAGCTCGTCCGTGGCCCCGTGCACCACGCCGCCTTTGAGGCCGCCCCCCGCCATCCAGGCGCTGAAACCGAAAATATGGTGGTCGCGTCCGTCTGCCCCCTGCGAGCCGGGCGTGCGCCCAAACTCGGTGGCGAAGACCACCAGCGTCTCCTCGAGTAGCCCGCGCTGTTCCAAATCAAGCAGCAGCCCGGCCACCGGCTGGTCGACCTGCAAGGCGAGTTTGGAGTGGTTGGCTTTGAGCCCGCCGTGTGCGTCCCAGGCCCCAGCGCCGCCGCCGCCGTGTTGAATCTGGATGAAGCGCACCCCGCGCTCGACCATGCGTCGGGCTGCCAGTAGCTGCGCCGCAAAGTCACGGCAATGGGGCAGATCCAGTCCGTAAAGGGCGCGCGTCTGTGCGCTTTCCTTCGAAAAATCCAGCACCTCCGGCACGGACTGCTGCATCCTGAAGGCCAGCTCGTAGGAGGCGATGCGGGCCGCCAGCGCCGGATCCGAGGGGTATTCGACACCCCTCAGGCGGTTGAGTTCCTGAACAAGATCCAGGCCGATCCTCTGGGCCGCGGGTGCAAAGGCGCGCGCCGGCTTCCCGAAGTCCAGGGGATTGGCGGGATCAATCCGGAGCGGGACCGCATCATGGGCCGGCCCGAGATAATGCCCGTCCTTGTTGTTCCAGTATTCGCGCGTGCCGATGGAG
>CAMCIN010000026.1 GCA_945874745.1 Akkermansia muciniphila
GTTTGGACTCAACCTGATCGGCGTTTTTGAGATCACCCTTTCCGGAGGGACCAACGCTGCACTGAGCTCCCTCGCGGGCAAGCAGGGTCACGGCGGCGCGTTTATGCATGGCGCCTTCACCACGCTCTTGGGAACCTCCTGCACTGCCCCCTACCTAGGAGTCACCCTTGGGTTTGCCATGAGCCAACCGGCACCGGTTGTCATCGCCATTTTTCTCACCATCGCGGCGGGAATGAGCCTCCCCTATTTGGTCCTAACCTCAAATCCGACGCTGCTGAAATTTCTTCCGAAGCCCGGCCTTTGGATGGAACGACTCAAGCAGTTGATGGGTTTTATGATGCTTGCCGTGGCAGCTTGGTTGTTGGGAGTACTCGGTAACGCGCGCGGACTGGACGCCATTTCCGGAGCCTCCGCCTTCTTACTTGTACTGGGTTTTTGCTGCTGGTTGCTGGGAATACTTCGGAATCGGGCTCTCGCCCTTTTGTTTTCACTACTGCTGTCGGCGGGTGGTTTTTTTCAGTTTCTGTATGTGCCCCTCCGCACGAGCGCTAGCGGCGTCCGCGGCACAAGCACGGAAGGTTGGGAGCCCTTCTCTCCGGAACGCCTGCTGGCGGAGCGGACCGCGGGCCGCCCTGTATTCGTGGATTTTACGGCAGACTGGTGCGTGAACTGCAAAGTCAACGAGCGGGTCGCACTCTCTCGCCCTGAGGTGCTGGCCGCCTTTGAGAAACGCGGCGTGGTCAAACTCAAGGCAGACTGGACCTCGGACGATCCGGTAGTCACTGCCGAACTCAAAAAGTTCGGCCGGGCCAGTGTACCGTTTTACCTGCTCTACCCGCCGGGCACGGCTGAACCACATGTATTTCCCTCGCTGCTAACTCCGGGGATAGTGTTGAGCGCATTGGAGGCGCTTCCTGCCAAATAAAGAAAAGCAAAGACCTTTTGCGTCCTCCGGGCCTCGATTCATAGGGAAAGGGAGGACGGGCGGGTATGCAGGCGATTATTGAAGGGATACAGGCAAGCCAGCAGGTAACTGGACGGAGCGGAGCGGCACACCGCTTGCACTCGGCGATTGATCCGGAGGAGGGGCTTTTTCTAGAACGCATTGTCAGCTCCGATCCGTCAGTGAAGCGCACCCTTGAAGTGGGCTGTGCTTACGGGTTGTCCTCCCTGCACATTTGCAAGGCCCTTCAGCGACGGCCGGGCGCAAAACACACGATTTTGGATCCCTTTCAGAATTCGCAATGGGACGGAGCGGGGATTCGGAATTTGGAGGAGGCGGGCGTGGACTACTTCGAGTGGATCGAGGAGCTTTCCGAAATCGCTTTGCCCCGGCTCATGGAAGAGCAGGAGGGGCGCTATGATCTGGTGTTTGTGGACGGTTGGCACACGCTCGACCACACCCTGCTGGATTGTTTCTACGCGACGCGTCTGCTCCGTCCCGGGGGGTACCTTGTGGTCGACGACATCGTGCTGCCCCCCGTGCGCAAGGCGCTCCAATACATTGCCCAGTACCCCTGCTACCGGACGTTTAGCACACTTTCGGGAAAGCAGTCGCCCACGCTGCGACTCCGGTTGCTGCGGGCGCTCGCAGGCGCGCTGCCTGCACAAAGCCGCGGCTCCCTGCTGCATCCAGATCTGGAGCACCGCTTGTTTGGTGACCGCACGGTTCGGATGCTGGCCCTCCAGAAAGTGTCTGCCGACACGCGCAACTGGGACTGGTACCCTTCCAGATTTTAAGGACGCCCCCAGAGTGGACTGCTCGGAATTGACGCTGCGCGATTGACGGGGCGCGCCCGGGAGGACACCGATAGGGGCTGCCCATGCACCCCGCCGAATTGTTCACCTTCGCTTTGATTTTACTACCAGCCTATCTTCTAGGCTCGGTTCCCTTCGGCCTCCTCATCGGACGGCTCGGCGGGATTGATGTGCGAAAACATGGCAGTGGGAACATTGGCGCAACCAACGTTTGGCGCGTGCTGGGCCCTAAATGGGGAGGCGCCACTTTCTTACTGGATGCGGGCAAGGGGTTCGCAGCGGTGCGCCTCGCCGAGAACATTGCATGGTTGCGAGTGCCACAGCCGGTGCCGGAGGACTACCTTGCGTATGCGGCTGTTTTTGCAGCTTTGGCCTGCATCTTGGGACACACGTTTCCAGTGTGGCTCAAGTTCAAAGGAGGCAAGGGCGTCGCCACCTCTCTGGGAGTTCTTCTTGCCGTGATGCCGCCGATTGCGACCGGTATCGTGCTGGCGGTGTGGATCATCGCGTTTGGGCTTTCTCGTTACGTCTCTCTGGCTTCAATCCTCGCTGCGCTTGCCCTGCCGCTGACCGTGGGCGCGCTCCTCTTTTTGGATGAGCTTCAAGGCCGCGCCTACCTCGCCTTCGCCTGCGCAGCTGCGTTTCTTGTCGTCCGACGGCACCGTGAAAACATCCGGCGCCTGTTTGCAGGAACGGAAAGTCGTTTCAAAAAAACCACAACTTGATCCTATGCCCCCCCTTTGGAAACACGTGGGTATTGTGGGCGCAGGCAGCTGGGGAACCGCACTCGCCCTGGTTTTGCAACGCAACGGACTGAATGTGACCGTCTGGGGAAACGACCCCGAGGCAGTCAAGGACATCAACCTGCGCCACGAAAACAGACAGTACCTTCCGGGCGTGGCGCTCCCTGAAACGCTGCGCTTCACAAACACATTGGGCGAGCTTGTCGGGGCGGACCTGCTGCTTCTGGTGCCACCTTCGCATGCGCTACGGGAAGTCGCATCGCGTTTGGCAAAGGTGCCCCCCTCTCCGGGGGCGGTGCTGCTCTGTTGCACGAAGGGAGTAGAGCGAGGGACGGGGCTGCGCATGAGCCAGGTACTGGCTGAAACCCTTCCCCAATATCCTGTAGCAGTGCTCTCAGGCCCAAGCCATGCGGAGGAGGTGGCGCGCCGCGCACCGACCGCGGTCGTACTCGGATGCGAGAACGCCGAGATCCTCGGCCGGTTGCAGGGCGCCTTCTCCAACGCTGTCTTTCGCGCCTACGTCAGCAGTGACGTGACAGGCATCGAGCTGGGGGGAGCGCTCAAAAACACGTTTGCCATTGCCGCTGGCGTTTGTGACGGACTTGGCCTTGGGGACAACACGAAAGCGGCTCTGGTCACACGCGCGTTGGCGGAAATGATCCGCCTAGGCGTTGCCCTCGGCGGACGAATGGAAACGTTCCAAGGCTTGAGCGGTATCGGAGACCTCATGGTCACCTGTTTTTCGCGGCACAGCCGCAACCGCTCGTTTGGGGAACGTCTGGCGCGGGGCGAAACGGCCCAGCAGATTATCGCTACGACTAAGATGGTAGCCGAAGGAGTCCCCAACACCTATAGCGCTTGGGAGTGCGCCCAAAGACTGGGAGTGGATGCGCCCATCATCGAGCACGTCCGGCTCATTCTGGAGGGGACTCTTTCGCCTGCGGAAGCGCTGTCCTCCCTGCTCGCGAGAGACCCGCGAGCAGAGTGACAGCGCTGCAATGCGTTCTGCATAGCAGCGCCGAAAGGACGGCCTCTCTCGAAAGTTAGGGCAACTGCTTGACCTCAATCCGGCGGTACTCGACCCGGCTCTTGGGATCGTGCCCTTGGATGGCGAAGGTGCCATGCCCAATGACCCGACCTTCCATCTTGGCGGGCGGTTGGGGCGGTTCGGGCTCGTTGAAGTCCGTGACGACTTTGCCGTCCACCTTGGTGACCACGTGCTTTCCTTCAACAATGACCTCCATCACAAACCACTTCTCATCCTCGGCGGGGGCGGTGAAGTTATCTTTGACCGCGTATAAACCGGCGGTCTTTTTGGGATCGGTGTGGGTGTTGTTGACCTGCGTCTCAAAGCCCTTGGCCGGCCAGCCGGTTTCCTGAAATTCCGTGTGGAAATACACCCCCGAATTCGCTCCGGGAAAGGTGCGCAGCTCCACCCGTAGATGGAAGTTCTTGAAATCATGCTTCTGGACGGAGCCGTCATAGAACAGATGCGCGCGCGGCCCGTCCACAACGAGGACCCCGTCTTTCACAGAGAAAGTCGCGGGGTTCTCATTGACCTTCCAGCCGTCGAGGTCCTTGCCATTAAACAGAGAAGTAAAACCATCCTCGGCGGCAAAAGCCGTAAGAGGAAACAGTGCTGCGGTAACCAAAGTGAGTATTTTCATTGGAACGGCCTACTTCGAAGAGTCCCGCACTGAGCGTCAATGCGATTTCCTGCCTCCTGCACAAAACGGGGCCGCCAGCCCGTCTAACGCTCGACCGGATTTCTCCCGACGCAGCTCGACTAGGGGTGCCGTTTCCCTTAATCCCGTAGGTTCACATGAAAACCGCCCCCAAAATCCTAGCCCTCGCCGCCCTGTGTGGCGCCACCCAAATCTTTGCGCAGACGCCGCCTGCCGCGCCTGTAACAGCTGCCGCAGCCAGTGCGCCCGTGCCGCCGCTTCCGCCGCAGGCCCCAGACGTGGCCGCACCGAAGATGGACCCCAAAACTGGCGAACCCCAGGCGGGCTTCATCGGAGCGCATGCGAAGTTTGTAGGGATTGCCAAAGAAAACATGGCGAAGCTTCTGTTTCTTGGGGACTCCATTACCGCAGGTTGGGGCGGTCAGAAAGCGATCTGGGACGCCGCTTTCGGCCAGTATTCACCAGCAAACTTCGGCATTGGAGGCGACCGCACCCAGCACGTGCTCTGGCGCATCACTAATGGAGAACTGGAAGGGTTCACCCCCAAAGCGCTGGTGCTGATGATCGGCACAAACAACTCCGGCAGCGACTCTCCTGAAGGAATCGCCGCAGGCGTTACCAAAATCGTCGAGACCATCCAGAAAAAGTCCCCCGCCACTAAAATTCTCCTGCTGGCGGTGTTCCCCCGGGGCGACAAAACCGCCCAGGCGGCGACACGCGAAAAGCTCAATACCGTCAACGGGCACATCGCCAAGCTGGACGACGGCAAGCGGGTGTTTTTCCTCGATATCGGAGCAAAGTTTCTGGAGCCAGACGGCACGCTCACCCGTGAAGTCATGCCCGACCTCCTGCACCTGAGCCCAAAGGGCTACCAGATCTGGGCCGATGCGATCGCCCCTTCGCTGGCCAAACTCATGCAGTAACCTCCGCGCCCGTTTAGGCGACAGGCTGCTCCCCATCCCGGGGAGCGGCCTGAGCAACTGCCGCCTACCGCAAAATCTTCATGGATATTCTCTCACAATTGCAAACCCATGTGCTCACCGGTGACGGTGCGACCGGAACTCTGCTCATGGAACGCAGTGTGTCCAGGGAGCGGTGCTTTGAAGAGCTAAACCTCGTCAAGCCCGACCTGATCCGCTCGGTCCATCAGGAATATCTGGCAGCGGGTGCGCAGTTGTTGGAGACCAACTCGTTTGGAGCAAACCGCCATTTGCTGGCGAGACACGGACTCGAAGCGCAGGTGGAGAGCATCAACAAGGCGGCGGCGCTGCTTGCCCGCGAGGCGGCGGGCGCTTCGGCATGGATCGCCGGCAGTGTGGGCCCCCTGGGCCTTTCGCTCGACCGCTTGAATCAGGATGGAATCGACGCGGAAGCGCTCTTCGCAGAGCAGATCTCCGCCCTGCTGGAGGGTGGGGTGGATTTGCTCTTTTTGGAGACCTTTGCTGCATTTTCTGAGATGCAAATCGCCCTGCGTGTGGCCAAACACCTTTCCCAGCGCCCGGTAATTTGCTCCTTTGCCAGCACTCCGGAGGGCACTCTGGCCGGGGGGATGCCCTTGCTTGAAGCCTTCCGCGCCTTGCAGTCGGAGGGCGCCGACATCGTTGGCCTCAACTGCGGTCATGGCCCACAGGCAATGCTGCGCATTGTCAGCGCGCTGCCAGCGGACCTGCCCCTTGCTGTTTTCGCAAACGCGGGCTATCCGCGTTTCAGTGAAGGTCGCTTCCAATACGACACCACTCCCGAGTACTTCGCGCGCATTGGTTTGGAGCTGGCCCGCCAAGGCGCAAAGCTAATAGGCGGCTGCTGCGGTACCGCTCCCACCCACATCGCCGCTCTTGCCGAAGCGCTGGCTCCCCTGCGGCCCGTCCACGAAAAAGCCCCGGTTGCGGCGCAGCGGCCCCTTCCCCAAATTTCCATCTCTCCGCGGGAACCCTTGCCCTCGCCCCCGCCAGAGGCGCCGTCCCTTCTCGAGAAACTAGCCGCCGGCAAAACGGTCATCGTTACCGAACTGGATACGCCCAAAACGCTGGACCTCGAAACCTATTACGAGGGCGCCCGGGCCCTCACCGACGCCGGCTCCGACGCGATTACCCTCGCGGACAACTCCCTCGCAATCCTACGGGTAAGCAACCTGGCGGTAGGAGCGGCGCTCCACCAAAGGGGGATCACTCCGCTGCTGCATATTGCCTGTCGAGACAAAAACCTACTGGGGCTCCAAAGCGAGCTATTGGGGCTCGCTGCCCTTGGAATGCACCACATCCTTCCGCTGACTGGCGATCCAGCCAAGGTCGGCGACCATCCCGGTGCAACCTCGGTGTACGACGTTACCTCGATTGAATTGCTCAAGATCGTCCAGCAGATGAACCAGGGGGTGAACGCCAACGGCAAGTCGATCAAACAGCCCACACGTTTTTGCGCCGGCTGCACGTTCAACCCCAACGCGCGCAACCTAGACGCGCAGTTAAGCCGATTGGAGAGAAAGCTCGCCGCAGGCGCAACCTACGTGCTCACGCAGCCCGTCTTCGACTCCGCCAGAATGCGGTTGCTAGCCGAATGCACTGCCCGCTTCGGTGTGCCCATTTTCCCCGGCATCTGGCCCCTGCTCAACGGGCGGCAGGCTGAGTTTCTGCACAACGAGGTGCCCGGCATTTTGATTCCAGACGAAGTCCGCGAGCGCATGCGCGGTGCGGAGGGGCCGGAAGGACAGGCTCTTGGAATTCAAATCGCCAAAGAAATGTGCGAAGAGGCGGTCCAGCACTTCCGCTCCATTTACCTGATCACCCCGTTCCTTCGCTACGAAACCACCGTGGAACTGGCCCAGTTTATCCGCAGTATGGCCTGATTCCGACAGGTTTTGAGAGCGCTCAGGGCACGCGCTACGCACCGAAGTGCGCGCGGATCGCGGCTACCAGACCGGGAATGTCGTAATCTTTTGCCTCCATATCTACGGAAAGCCCCAGATCGCGCATCGTCTTGGAGGTGACTGGGCCGATCGAAGCGGTTTTGAGCCCCTCGGGAAGCGGCAGCTTCAAGGCCATGAAATTCTCAGCAGTGGAACTGCTGGTGAAGGTGATCAAATCGGCCCCCTCGTTCCGGAACCGGGCAATCCCCCCGCTGACGTCCTCCGTTTCCGCTACTGTACGGTAAGCCACCGCCTCGTCCACAATCGCGCCGAGTTTCACCAGTTCCTTCGGCAAAACCTCACGCGCTTCCTGCGCCCTGGCCAGAAGAATCCGCTGATTCTCAATGTCACCGACCTTCGCACGGAACTCCGTGAGGATCGCCTCCGCCACATATTCGGAAGGCTGCAAATCCACGGCCAAATGGAAAGCCCTCACCGCCTTCGCTGTGGCCGGGCCAATCGCTGCGATGCGCACCCCGCCCATTTCGCGGGCGTCCGAGTACAGTTTGAAGAACATCTCAAAAAACGCGGCCACCCCATTTGGACTCGTAAAGATCAGCCAGTCGTAGCTGTGGACGTCCTGTACGAGTTCGGCAAAAGAGCGCAAATCCTCCGGCGGCTCGATCCGAATGGTGGGCAGCTCATAGACGTCGGCCCCGAGCGCCCTGAGCTCCGCACTCAATACCCCGGCCTGCTGGCGAGTCCGCGTCACGACAATCCGCTTGCCACGCAAGGGACGCTTCTCAAACCAGCCCAACTTGTTTCGCAGCGTGGCGACCTCGCCCATAACCGCTACCGCAGGCGCCTGGAAGCCCGTGTCCAAGATCTTCTGCGCGATATCTCCGACGGTTCCAGCAAGCGTCTGCTGTCGCCCCGTGGTTCCCCAACGCACCAGTGCAATTGGAGTTTCAGCGGGCATCCCGTGCTTCTGCAATTCCGCTGTAATCGGCCCCATCCGTTCGACCCCCATCAACATTACTTTGGTGCCGGGAAGCGCCGCCAACCGACTGTAATCCAAAGCCGTCTCCGGCTTCGTCGGATCCTCGTGGCCCGTAAAGATGGTAACCGACGAGGTAAAGTCCCTGTGCGTCACGGGAATCCCCGCGTAGGCGGGCGCTGCGATCGCCGAGGTGACCCCCGGTACAATTTCAAACTCCAGGCCTGCCTCAGCCAGCGCCTCGGCTTCCTCCCCGCCCCTGCCAAACAGAAACGGATCCCCACCTTTGAGCCGAAGGACACGGTTTCCCGCCTTGGTCTTGTCCACAAGCAGCGCGTTGATCTCCTCCTGCCGCAGCGTGTGCTGTCCGGCTTTCTTGCCGGCGTAAATAATCTCCACCCCAGGCCTCGCCCACTTGAGCATCTCCGGGTTGCAAAGGTAGTCGAAGACGATTACGTCCGAAATCTCGAGCAACTCGCGCACCCTGAGGGTCACCAAGCCGAGGTCACCGGGCCCCGCTCCCGCAAGATGGCAGATTCCCTTCAGCGGGGCTTTCGTTTTAGTGGCTCGTTTGGATCCAGACATGGGCGCTTAAAAATTGGGGGTAGGCTTGAAAAAGAGACGCGCAGGCCAGCGAAGACCTGCGCGTCCATAAAACGTCTCGCTCCGCTTAGTGGGCGGAAACAAACAACCGCTCTGCTTCGGCCCAGTTTACCACGTTCCACCAGGCCTTCATGTAGTCAGGCCGCCGGTTCTGGTAGTGCAGATAATAGGCGTGCTCCCACACATCAAGGGCGAGGATGGGCGTTCCCTCGATTCCATCTACGGCCTTGCCCATGAACGGGGAATCCTGGTTCGCAGTGGAACCGATCTCCAACTTCCCGTGGTTGAGCACCAGCCAAGCCCAGCCCGAGCCAAAGCGCGTGGCGCCGGCTGTCTGAAACTTTTCCTGGAAAACTTCAAAGCTGCCGAAGGTTGCAGTGATCGCCTCGGCAAGCTTGCCCGAGGGGACCCCGCCGGCGCCCGGCGCCAACAAACTCCAAAAGAGCGTGTGGTTCACGTGACCGCCTGCATTGTTGCGCACCGCGGTCCGAATGCCCTCGGGCACTGAGGCCAGATCCCGGATGAGTTCCAGTGCCGCTTTTCCTGCGAGCTCCGGAGCTGATTCGAGCGCCTTGTTCAGGTTGTCCACGTAGGCCTTGTGATGCTTGCCGTGATGGATCTCCATCGTCCGGGTGTCGATATGGGGCTCGAGAGCGCTTACGGCGTAGGGCAATTCAGGGAGTTGGTGCATAGGATTGTTGAGATGGAATCGGGAAGGGATCTTAAGCAACCGCTCGGACACTGTGCAACCAGTGCTTCCACTGCCTGCGCAGACGCCTCGCGGAGCAGTACGGAGCTTGGCCTAGCCGCGCGGGCTTGGCAAGCGCCCCACACCCGCGCACCAGCGGGCCTTTTTTATGGGCGCCCCTCCCCCACCTGCGCGCCAAACCACAGCTTCCCCATCCCGCTCCCCAATTTTTTCAACAGTTTTCCACCCGAGGTTAGTGAACGTTTTCCAGCAATTTTGTAGAAAGGTTTTGGCTAAAATCCTTCGCTCTTTGGCAGAGTACGCGCGAAATGTGCCTCGCCCGTTTTCAACGCCTTAAATGATTCTGGCCTTTATTTAGTCTTGTCTCGCAGGCCGTCGATGACGGTTCATTTAACCACACCCATGGAAACGACGATTCAGAACCTCGGAGAATGCCAATTCGTTTCCCCCCTGACACACGTATCCTTCGAAGTGAACTTTCGTTCCGATTCGGAACGGGTTCTCTTTGACCACACCGCCACCGATTCCCCTGTCCTCAACCCCACCAGCTTTGAACTGGCCGGCCCCCGGGAGAATCTGTACTTCGACCCGGGCAAAACCACCGCGGCCATCGTCACTTGCGGAGGCCTCTGCCCCGGTCTGAACGATATCATTCGCGGCCTCGTCACCCAGTGCCACAACCGGTACGGCATCACCCGCACCTATGGCTTCCGTTACGGCTACCAGGGCCTGATTTCGCGATACGGGTTCACCCCAATGACCCTCCGGCCGGAGTCTGTCTCTCAGATCCACAACTTCGGCGGCTCGATTCTGGGCGCATCCCGAGGCCACCAGGACATCGGCGAGATGGTGGATCTGTTGGAGGAAATGAAGGTCGACATCTTTTTCGTCGTCGGCGGGGACGGCACCCTGAGGGGCGCTTCCGCCATCGCGGAGGAGTGCAGCAAACGGGGGCTCAAAAAGTCGATCGTGGGCATTCCCAAGACCATCGACAACGACATCATGTATCTGGACAAGAGCTTCGGCTTTGAAACGGCCTTTGCAATGGCGGTCCAGTCTGTGCGCTCGGCCTATGTTGAATCGACCGGTTCCCTCAACGGCATCGGCCTGCTCAAACTCATGGGGCGCGACTCGGGGTTTATCGCCTGTTACGCTGCACTTGCGGGAAGCAATGTAGACTTTGTCCTGATTCCCGAGGTTCATTTTGAGCTTGAAGGCTCCGGAGGCTTGCTCGAGGCGCTCCACTACCGCATCGCAAAACGCAAAAGCGCGGTGGTCGTTGTATCCGAGGGTGCCGGCCAGCACCTCATGCCCGCGGACTCCGCCACGGACGCCAGCGGAAACAAGATTTACGGAGACATCGGCCTCTTTTTGCGGGACCGCATCACCGCCTCGTTTAGGGAACGGCGGGTGGGAGTGAGCGTAAAATACATCGACCCGAGTTATTTGGTGCGCAGCGTGCCGGCCAATCCGCAGGACAATGTGTACTGTTCTTTGCTGGCCCAGAACGCCGTCCATGCCGCGATGGCTGGAAAGACGAGCATGCTTGTGGGCCGCTGGCACGGGGAATTCGTGCACCTGCCGTTGGACACGGTCACGCATGGCCGCCGCAAAGTAGACCCGAGCGGCTCGCTTTGGAGCTCGGTGCTCGAGAGCACGGGGCAGCCCGCGCGACTGTACTAACGGGGGCTGTGGTTCATTTGGTGGCTTCCCATTTTCGGAGCAACGGCTGATTTACAGGACTTTTGGTGCGCCCAGGGCGCTCTCTTGAGGAGCGGTTTCTCACGGCGTTGCCGTGGGCTGGAGGAAAAATGCACCTTTGTTGCGCCTGAACCCGTTCCGGCAACCGCCTGGTTTCCCTAAGCACGCCAAAAAAAGCCCTTTTGCACCCGTAAAACCGCGGCCCTTAAAAGCCCCGTCTTGCGGAAGCACCCCGAGGGATGCATGATCCCAAGCCCTATGACACTCACGGAAAAAGTCCTTGCCCGAGCCTCCGGAAAGACCCACGTGCAACCCGGCGACAACGTCTGGGTCAACGTCGACGTCCTCATGACACACGATGTCTGCGGCCCCGGCACCATTGGCGTTTTCAAGCGGGAATTTGGCAAGGATGCGAAGGTGTGGGACCGCAACCGGGTGGTCATCATCCCAGACCACTACATTTTCACCGCCGACAGCATGTCCAACCGGAACGTGGACATTCTTCGCGACTTCGTGCGGGAACAGGAGCTGCCCTATTTTTACGATGTGATCGACGATCCGTCCGGGCATTGGAAGTTTGACGCCTCGCAGGGACAGCTCTCCAAGCAGTACGGCTCCCGCTACACCGGGGTCTGCCACACAACGCTTCCGTGGAAGGGCCACACACGGCCCGGCGAAGTCCTCTTCGGAACCGACTCCCACACCTGCATGGCCGGGGCGTTCAACCAGTTTGCAACCGGGATCGGCAACACGGACGCCGGATTCATTCTGGGTACGGGAAAGCTGCTCATCAAGGTGCCCGAATCCATGCGTTTTTATCTGGAGGGCAACCTGCCCCCGGGAGTCATGGCGAAGGATGTGATCCTGCATGTCATTGGCGAGATCGGCTTCGACGGTGCGACCTACCGCGCTATGCAGTGGGAAGGGCCCGGCGTCCACGGCATGAGCATGGACGACCGGATGACCATCGCCAACATGGCCATCGAGGCCGGGGGCAAGAACGGGATCTTTCCGTGCGACCAGAAAACGCTGGATTACGTCAGGGAGCGGGTCGAGGAGAACGGCACCAAGAGCGCCTTTGAACCTGCGGAAATAGACCGGGAACAGTCTTTCATCTACGACAAGGTGTTTGATCTCTCCAAGCTGGAGCCGACCGTGGCCTGCCACCCCGATCCGGGCAATCGCAAGACCGCCAAAGAACTGGAACACGTCACCCTCGACAGAGCCTACATCGGTTCCTGCACGGGCGGAAAAACCAGCGACTTTCTGGCCTTCGCCGAGGTGGTGCGGGGCAAAACGGTCAAGATTGACACCTTTGGCGTGCCCGCAACCACCAAGGTCGTCCAGGAACTCAAGGACACCCTCTGGGGCGACCAGTCCGTCTGGCAGGTTCTGGAAAGCGCGGGGGTGCGGTTGACTGAAAACGCCTCCTGCGCGGCCTGCCTTGGCGGGCCGGTGGACACCTTTGGCCGCCTGAACAAGCCGATGAAGTGCATCTCGGCAACCAACCGCAACTTCCCCGGCCGCATGGGTAACAAGGACTCAGAGGTGTATCTGGCGAGCCCTTACACGGTCGCTGCAAGCGCCCTGACCGGGCACATCACAGATCCACGCACCTTCATTTCCTAGAAACTTTCGGGACCCGGATTTCGCCAGCTAAACCGCTGGGGAACCCGGCAAACGCAGGCGGGCCGCCTTGGGCCCGCACCGAACCAACAAGCTCTCAACTTTACTCCGCACCTATGGCGCACACAGTCACCTCCCCCGTTTACGTGGTCCAGGACAACATTGACACCGACCAGATCATCCCGGCCCAGTACCTCACTCTGGTTCCCACGATTCCGGACGAATACGACAAACTGGGTTCCTATGCTTTGATCGGCCTGCCAGACGCGCTTTACCCCACGCGCTTCGTGGAGGAAGGGCAGTTTAAGAGCCCCTACAAAATAGTCATCGGCGGACGTAACTTCGGATGTGGATCCTCCCGTGAACACGCTCCGATTGCCCTGGGGGCCGCCGGCGTGGAAGCAGTCGTAGCCGACAGTTTTGCTCGGATTTTCTTCCGCAACTGCGTGGCTACCGGGGAATGCTACCCTTACGACTCTCCCGTTCGTCTGTGCGACGTGCTCAAAACCGGAGACATCGCCACCCTCGACTTCGACCACGACACCCTCACCGCCAACGGGGTTACCTACTCGCTGAAGCCTCTCGGAGAAGTACGTCCCGTCATCGAGGCGGGAGGAATCTTCAATTTTGCGCGCCAAAGCGGAATGATTCCCAGTTAGGTGCGTTTCGCCCGCGAAGGCCTGCTGCCTTCTCGGACAGGTTCACGTTTTAGAGAGAACCCTCTGCGAGGACTACGGCCCGCAGGGGGTTCTCTTTTGCCTGTTTGGCTGTTGGGGAAGCGGTCCCAAACGGAAGGATTTGCGCAGTAAAAAAGGGTTTCGCGAGCGCCCGCCGGTTGCCCGGTCCGCGAGGGAAATGGCTTTGGCGAGCAAAGCGTAGAGTGGGCGCTCGCTCGCTTTGGAAAATCGCCGTGGGGCTGAATCCAATCTGACCGGTAATCAGGGAGGCTGTCCGGGCGAATGGGGATACAGGGATCCTTCCATCCGACATAATCCCAACTGCAATGGATAACGATGCCCTGTTTGACCGAGTCGCGGGGCAAGTCGACCTCATAGACTCAAGGTTTTCGCATGGTTTAAGATCGCGGGCGTCCGCCCTTCGCAACAATCTCGAGCCCTCTTTCCTATGTCCGCATCCGCCAAACCCTCAAAATCGCAGAAGGCCCCGAAGCCCTCCCCTGCAGCCACACCGCCCGCAGTCAAACCGCCCGGCGCCTATAGCCTCTCTCGCGAGCGCTACTCGAGCCTTGGAGTGGATACCGAAGCAGCGCTCGCTACCCTTGCCACGCTTCCCGTTTCGATCCACTGCTGGCAGGGGGACGATGTAGGCGGGTTTGAGCACGGCGGACAAGCCCTCGGCGGCGGAATCGCGGTCACCGGCAACTACCCCGGTAAAGCCCGTACCCCCGAGGAATTGAGGGCCGACTTGGAAAAGGCGCTGTCCCTCATTCCAGGGAAGCACCGAGTCAACCTGCACGCAAGCTACGGGGAGTTCGGTGCCAAACCGGTGGACCGTGATGCGGTTGAACCGGCGCACTTCAAAGGCTGGATCAGCTGGGCAAAGTCCCACGGGCTCGGACTCGATTTCAACCCCACCTTTTTCTCCCACCCCAAGGCCTCCGACGGTTTTACCCTCGCGCACCGCTCCAAGGCCGTCCGCAAGTTTTGGATCGAACACGGCAAACGGAGCCGCGAAATCGGCGCGGCCATGGGTCGGGCACTGGGCTCCTCGACCGTCACCAACTTCTGGGTTCCCGACGGCTTTAAGGACACCCCAGCCGACAGGCTCTCCCCGCGCGAACGGCTCGCGGAGTCGCTCGACGAAATCTTTCAGGCCCCGCTCAAGGGCGCCGTCGACGCGGTGGAGCCCAAGCTCTTCGGCATCGGCTCCGAAAGCTACGTGGTCGGCTCAGCCGAGTTCTATCTCGCCTACGCCGTCTCCCGCAAAAAAATGCTCTGCCTTGATTCGGGGCACTTTCATCCCACTGAAAACGTCGCGGACAAAATCTCGAGCGTCCTCCAGTTTCTGCCGGAGGTGCTCCTGCACGTGAGCCGCGGAGTGCGCTGGGACAGCGATCATGTGGTGGTGTATAACGACGAGCTCCAGTCCCTCGCCCGCGAAGTCGTCGCCAACGGCTTCCTCAAACGGGTCCGCCTCGGGCTGGACTACTTTGACGCGAGCATCAACCGCGTCGCGGCTTGGGTCATCGGCACCCGCGCCCTCCAACGCGCGCTTCTGGTTGCGCTCTTGGAACCGACCCGCGCCCTGCGCGAAACTGAAACGGACGGCGACTTCACGAGCCGCCTCGCCCTGCAAGAGGAGCTTAAGACGCTTCCTTTCGGCGCGGTTTGGGAAGAGTTCTGCGCGCGGCAGGAAGTCCCCGCCGGGTTGGACTGGATCGGCGAGGTACGCGCCTACGAGGAAGCGGTTTTGTCCAAGAGAGCGTAACCAGAGCCGGGCTTCTCCAAACTGCAATGCACGACGTTCTTCTCAAGCTGTCGGGAGTGACCAAGTCCTTCGGCGCCGTGCGGGCGCTTAAGGGCGTCTCGTTTGAATTACATCCCGGAGAGGTACACGCCCTCTTGGGGGAAAACGGCGCAGGCAAGTCCACCCTGATCAAGGTGATCACCGGAGCCCACACCCCGGATGGCGGATTGCTCGAGATTGGCGGCAAAGCCGTGGAGAACCTCACCCCCGAGCACGCCCGAACCTTGGGCGTGGCATGCATCTACCAGCAGCCCGCACTTTTTCCGGAACTGTCGGTTTCTGAGAACATCGGGCTGCGGCTTGAAAAGCCCGGTGTCTTCCAGCGGGTAGACTGGAAGGCTCGCCGTCAGAATGCAGCCGCTTTGCTCAAGCGCATCGGGGCGGCGATTGATCCGGACGCTGTGGTCAAATCCCTCTCCATGCCGGAGCAGCAGCTCGTGGAAATCGCCTGCGCGCTGGGTTCCGGCGCTCGCACCGTCATCATGGACGAGCCGACAGCTTCCTTGACGCGCTCCGAGCAGGAGCTGCTCTTCGGAGTGGTCCGGGAGCTGCGTGCATCGGGAGCGGGCGTTATTTACATTTCCCACAGGCTCGAAGAGATCTTCGCTCTGGCCGACCGGGTTACCGTTCTGCGGGACGGCGAAAGCATCGCAGCCCGTCCAGTCCGGGACGCGGATGGGCAGATGCAACTTTCCGAGGAAGAGCTGATCCGGCTAATGGTGGGCCGCCCGGTGGCGGCGATCTACCCGCCACGGGAGGGAACGCCCGGAGCGACGGTTCTGGAACTGGACTCGGTGGGCTGCGCCGTGGCCGGCATCAGAGGGATCAGCCTGCGTGTCCGGGCGGGCGAAATCCTCGGACTGGCGGGGCTTGTTGGTGCAGGAAGGACCGAGCTGGCGCGCATTCTGTTCGGGCTTACGCCCGCGGATTCCGGTAGGATTCGACTCGAGAACCAGGAGGTGCGTATTGACTCGCCACGACAGGCCGTGGAACTGGGGATCGCCTACGTGCCGGAGGATCGCAGACGCCACGGGGTCATTTTGCAGATGGCGATTGCGGAAAACATAACCATGGCCGTGCATCCACGTCTGTTTCCGGGAGGTGCGCTGCGTTTTGGCGCCGAGCGGGCGCTGGCGCTGGAATACATGGAGCGCCTTGGCATCAAGGCGTACGGTCCCGAGGCGCCCGGGGGCAGCCTCAGCGGCGGCAACCAACAGAAGGTGGCGCTTGCCCGTTGGTTGGCGACCAAACCGCGGCTTCTTATTTTGGACGAACCCACCCAGGGAGTTGACGTGGGCGCAAAGAGCGAGATCCACCGGATCATCCGCTCGCTTGCCGCTGAGGGCCTCGCGGTACTCATGATCTCCAGCGATCTGCCTGAAATCCTGGGGATGAGCGACCGCATTGCTGTCCTGCGGGGAGGCCGTCTTGTGCAAACCCTCGAGGGCGCCGAAGCGAGCGCCGACGCCGTCATGGCCGCCGCCCTGCGCGACCAACCAGCTCAACCCCCTCTTTCCGCCCACTAAAATCCCATGAACCGCTACTTCCGGGAACTCTCCGTTGCGGGCGCGCTTGTGCTGCTTCTGGCCCTGCTGGGGGTTGTCGCCCCCCAATTTTTCGAGCTGCAGCCTCTTCTTTCCCGCCTTACAGCACAGGTTCCCACGCTGGTGCTCACCATCGGCATCGCCATGGTGATGATCACCCGCCAGATCGACATCTCCGTTGGCTCCCAATTCGGGCTGTGCGCAGTGCTGGCGGGCAACCTGCTTGCCGGCGGTTTGTCCCTCCCCCTTGCCTTGCCGCTAGCAGCCACTGCCGGCGCCGCGATGGGCGCGCTCAACGGTTGTCTTGTGGCCTGGCTGGGGCTGCCCAGTATCGTGGTCACGCTCGCGACCATGGTGACTTGGGCCGAAGTGCTGCGCCTCACCCAGCAAGGCAGGTTCATCAACCTCCCCGCCGGCGTCCAATGGCTGGGCCTCTCCCAGCCTGCCGGCCAGACCGCCCTGCTCGCCGCCTCCCTCGGCCTGCTCGCCGCCATGGCATGGCTGCTCAAGAACCGCTCCGGCGGCCGCCACCTCTACGCCGTAGGTTCGGACGCCGAGGCCGCCCGCCTTTCGGGCATCAACCCCAAGGGCACCACCTTCTGGGTGTTCGTATGTATGGGTGCGCTGGCGGGGGTCGCCGCCGTCTGCAACCTGGTGCAATCGCCCCAGGTGGATCCCAAATGCGGCACGGGTTTGGAACTCAAGGCCATCGCTGCGGCTGTTGTCGGCGGTATCGCAGTCAACGGAGGACGCGGCAGTCTGTGGGGGGCATTCGTGGGACTCCTGCTGCTGGCCACGATCAATCCGGCGCTCACCTTTCTACACGTCGAGGCCTACTGGGAGAAAGCAATCCAAGGGCTGGTCATCCTTCTGGCCGTCGTCGCCGACGGCATCCGTTCCCGCCGCAACGCAAGCTAAGCCATGGCCCATTCCTCCCGTTCCTTCAAAACCCAACTGCTCCGCCACGAAGTCCTACTGCTTCTGGTCCTGGTGCTCGAGATCGCCTACTTCCTCAATTTCTCCCGCAATTTTGGCACCCCGGACAACCTGAGCAACATCGTGCGCCACTCCGCCGAAATCGGGCTGCTGGCCTTGGCGATGATGCCGGTTATTTTGACGGGGGGAATCGACCTTTCCGTCGGCTCCCTCATGGGCCTGTGCGCGGTACTTTTTGGCGTCCTCACCCATGACTGGCACTGGGCAAGCCTTCCCGCAGCCGCGCTCACCGTGGCGGCAGGCCTCGTTGCAGGCGCTTTCAACGCGTCCATGATCACCCTGCTCAGGCTCCCCCCGCTCATCGTCACGCTGGGGACCTATTCGCTCTTCAGAGGACTCGCCGAGGCCATCACGCAGGGCACAAAAACGTACCGCTCCTTTGAACCCGCTTTTTTGCAACTGGGCGAACTGCGCCCCGCCGGACTGCCGCTCCAAGCGTGGATTCTCGGGCTGGGCGCCCTCGGCTTTTACGTGCTCGTACACCGCACGACTTTTGGGCGCAGCTTCCGGGCTATCGGCTTCTCTCCCGAGGGCTCCCGGTACGCGGGCCTTCCCGTGTTGTGGCGGACCGCCCTGCCGTACCTGCTCGCGGGGGGCGTCGCGGCAGTGGCGGCGCTGCTTTTCACTGCGCGCCTGCGGCAGGCCCGGGCGGACGCCGGCACCGGCTATGAACTGGCGGCCATCACCGCGGTGGTCCTCGGGGGCACCAGTATTTTTGGAGGCACGGGGACTGTATACGGGACGGTTGCGGGCATCGCCGCCATTGCTGTGCTCAACAACGGCATCGGACGGATTCCCGCGGTGCTGAAGGCGGGGATCGGCGGCGAATTGGCCTCCCTGCTCACGGGCGCGCTCCTGCTGATTGCGCTCGCCGCACCCGGTCTTTCAAAGCTACTCCAATCTGTGCGCAAGCGGAGCACGCTTCCCGCATCTGCGCCCCCCTCCCCTTCCCCCACACCCTAATGCCCCAGCCAACCGCCATGAAACGCTCGCAATTCCTCCACTCCCTGCTGGTGCTTCCCACCGCTCTGCTCCTGCCGGGCTGTAACAAATCTGAAACAGGAGCCGGCGCCGCAGGCGCGGGCAAAAAACTAACAATCGCCTTCATGCCCAAAAGCAAAGGCAACAGCTACTTCATCAACTGTGAGAAGGGCGCGCGCGAAGCCGTCCAGGAACTGGGCGTCGACCTGCTTTTCGACGGCCCGACCAACACCGACCCGGCCAAACAGAACGAGATCGTCGAAAACTGGATCACGCTGGGCGTCGATGTCATGGCGGTCGCCTGCGAAAACAAGGAGGGCATCTCCGGTGCGCTCAAGAAGGCGCAGGAAAAGGGAATCAAAGTGGTCACCTTTGACAGTGACACGACCCCCGATGCCCGTTCCTTTTTTGTCAGTCAAGCCACCGCCCAGGGAATCGGCGAAGGTCTCATGGACGAGGCAGCCCGTTTGTGCGGCGAAGAGGGCGAATTCGCTATCATCACGGCCACGTTGACCGCTGCGAACATGAACGAATGGCGCAAACACATCGAAGCGCGCCTGGCGGAGAAGTATCCCAAGATGAAGCTCGTCGACACCAAGCCCTGCGACGACCAAAAGGACAAGGCGCAGCAGGAGACGACCAACCTTCTCGGGGCAAACCCGAACCTCAAATGCATCATGGCGATCTGTTCCCCAGCGGTGCCCGGAGCGGCGGAAGCGGTCAAACAGGCGGGCAAGGCGGGTGCAGTCAAGGTTTTGGGCCTCGGGTTGCCCTCTGAAAACAGGGCTTATCTAAAGGACGGTATCACCCAGAGCGTCATCCTCTGGAAGGTGGCGGATCTGGGTTATCTGGCTTTGCACGCGGCCCACGCCCTCGGGAGCGGCGCGCTTAAGGCTGGGGACACGAGCTTCAAGGCGGGCCGCCTTGGAGAGCTTCAGGTCGATTCAAACGGCGCCATCATTCTCGGGAAGCCCTTTGTTTTTAACAAAGAAAACGTCGACCAGTTCGACTTCTAGACCAACGCTCCGACCGGAGCTTTTACAACGCCCCCCCGCCCGAACACTCGCCACCCCATGCGAATCGCCCTGCTCCTTCTTCTGCCCGCCACCGCATTCGCAGCCCCTCTCACCCCAGTCGCGCTGCGCTGCGAATACTTGGAAAGCCCCCTTGCAGTCGAAGACGCCCATCCGCGACTCGGCTGGACGCTTCGCACGGACGCTGCCGGCCAGCACCAGCACGCCTGGGCGGTTCGGGTGGCCACTTCTCGGGAAAAGCTCCAGCACGACAGGCCCGATCTTTGGGATTCGGGCCGAACCGAGGGAAGCGCCACCTCCCAGTTGCCCTACCTTGGGAAGACGCTCAAGCCGGGGCAACAGGTTTTCTGGCAGGCGAAGGTGTGGAACGCACAGGGGGAGGAATCCGCTTGGAGCGAGGCGGCCACCTGGCGGTCCGGGTTGAATGCGCCCGAAAACTGGGTGGGCGCCTGGATTTCAGCAAAGGACGAGTCCCAGCTCCACAAGGACCGAGACTCGCTCTACCTGCCTCCTGCGCACTATTTCCGCACCGAATTTGAAATCGCCAAGCCGATCCGGCGCGCCACTGCGTACGTCAGTGCGCTGGGGTTGGCAGAGCTGCACCTCAACGGGCAACGCGCCTCGGAGTCGTACTTTCTTCCCGGCTGGTCCGACTACGGTAAGCGTGCCTACTACCGCGCTCTGGATGTGACTTCCCTACTCAAGCCCGGGCCGAACGCCTTTGGCGCGGTTCTCGCGGAAGGATGGTATTCTGGCTACGTCGGCTACGGGCTGCTCGTCGGGTACGGGCCACACAAAGTGGGTCGTTCCATGTATGGAAAAACGCCTGCGCTCCTTGCACAGATCCAGGTCGAATTTGAGGATGGCACCAAGAAGACGGTCGGCACCGGCAAAAACTGGAAAGTGACCCAGGAAGGCCCTCTGCGCGAAGCCGACCTGCTCATGGGCGAGTCCTACGACGCCCGGCGTGAAATTGCTGGCTGGGACACCTCGGGCTTTGACGCCGCCCGCTGGTCAAACGCCATTCCCGCGGAAGCCAACGGCAGCGTAAAAGCCCCCTTCTTCGACAACTGCGGAGAGCGCGAAGTCGAATTGGGCTTCCGCGCGCCGGCCAAGCTCCAGTCCTACCCGGCCCAACCGGTGCAGGTAACCGAGGAGCTGCCCGTCAAAACAATCACCGAACCGGCCCCGGGCACCTACCTCTTTGATTTCGGCACCAACTTTGCCGGTGTGGTGCGCCTCAAGGTGAAGGGACCCGCCGGCACCAAAATCCAGCTCCGGTACGGCGAAATGCTCCATCCCGACGGCAGGCTGATGACGGAAAACCTGCGTAAGGCACGCGCCACAGATTTCTACACCCTCAAGGGCGCCCCAGAGGGCGAGCAATGGAGTCCCCGGTTCACCTACCACGGCTTCCAGTATTGCGAGGTTACCGGCCTTTCGGAAAAGCCTACCGAGGAGACGCTGCGGGGCTTGGTGCTCCAGTCTGCCACGCCCATGACCAGCACCTTTGAGTGTTCGGACCCCGTGGTGAACCAACTCTTCGCCAACATCGTGCGGACCCAGCGTTCCAACTTTCTGGAAATCCCCACGGACTGCCCCCAGCGCGACGAACGCCTCGGCTGGATGGGCGACGCTCAAATCTACGTGCGCTCGGCCACTTACAACGCCGATGTCGCCGCCTTTTTCACCAAATGGCTCGATGACGTCGAGGAGAGCCAGCGCTCCTTTGGCGCCTATCCCGACTATGCCCCCTACCCGATGGGGCATGGGGAGGCGGGCAAAACCTTTGGCACCGCTTGGACCGACGCCGGCATCATCTGCCCCCACACCATCTGGAAGGTGTACGGCGACACCCGTCTCATTGAACGACACTGGGACTCGATGGTAAGATTCCTCTCCTTCCGGCAGGCCGCGAGCCCGTCGTTTCAGGGCGTTTCCATCGGTAACGCCTGGGGCGACTGGCTCAATCTGAAGGATCCCACGCCGATCGAACTCATTGACGCAGCCTACTACGCCCACTCCGCGCAACTGATGTCTGAGATGGCAGGGGCTATCCAACGGGACAGCGCCGAGCAGCAATACCGCGAAATCGCGGAAAACGTAAAACGGGCCTTTGTGGAGAAATACGTGCAAAAAGACGGAACCCTCAAGGAGGCCTCCCAGACGGCCTGCGTTCTGGCGCTGCAATTCGATCTGCTCCCTGCTGCGAGCCGCGCAACGGTCACCGGGCAACTCGTCAAGCTGATCGAGGCAAACGGAAACAGGATGGGGACAGGCTTTCTCGGGACGAAATCGCTATTGCCAGCTCTGACGGCGAATGGAAAACAGGCCCTGGCCATGCGCCTTTTCCAGAGCCGCGAGTTTCCCTCCTGGGGCTACCCCGTGGTCAACGGCGCCACCTCGGTGTGGGAACGCTGGGACAGCTACACCAAGGAACACGCCTTCGGCAAAGACAACAACGCAGCCATGAATTCCTTCAGCCACTATTCCTTTGGGGCGGTGGTCCAGTGGATGTTCCAGTCGCTTGCCGGCATCGACACAGACGGGCCTGGGTACCGGAAGATCTTGCTCAAACCCATCGGTTCACTCGCGCAGGCAAACGGCTCCCAATCGCCCATTAACTGGGTCAAAGCCTCCTATGACTCGCCCTCGGGGCAGATTAAAACAGCCTGGAGCGTCCACGACCGGAAATTTGAGTACCATGCGGACATTCCCCCGAACACCACAGCAACGCTGTACCTGCCCTCCCGACCGACCGAGACGTTGAGCGTCAACGGCAAGCCGCTTGAAGCGGCGACGGGTGTCCGCTTTCTCCGTTTTGAAGAGGGCCTGGCGGTGTGCTCTCTGGAGCCCGGGAGTTACGAGATCATCTCGCAGTTTGCGGAATGAGATTTCTTGCGCCCGGGTTCCGCGCCGCCCCCATGCCTGAAACGGCCTTGGGGCCGTCAAGCCCCCCCTCAGCAGCCAGCCCAACCCTAGGCTGGACGCGTGCCACCGCTGGATTACCCTGCATTCCACAAATGTTTTCGCTGCTCTCCAATAAACTCCAAGACGTGTTCAAAAACCTGCGTGGGCAGGGAAGAATCACCGAGGCCAATGTGCAGGAAGCCATGCGCGAAGTCCGCATGGCCCTCCTCGAGGCGGACGTGGAGTTCAGTGTCGCCAAAAACTTCATCGCGCGCGTCCGCGAAAAGGCTCTGGGAGAGGACGTCCTCCGCTCCGTCACCCCAGGCCAACAGATCGTCAAAATCTTCCACGACGAGCTGACCGCCCTTCTTGGCGGGAACGAATCCCCGCTCAAGCTCGAGGCCCCCGGACGCATTTTGATCGTGGGCCTCAACGGCGCAGGGAAGACCACCTCCAGCGCCAAGCTCGCCAACTGGCTCAAAAAACAGGGCCGTCATCCCCTGCTCATGGCCTGCGATTTGTACCGGCCTGCGGCGATCGAACAGTTGGCGACCCTGGGAACGCAAATCAAAGTCCCCGTCTTCCGGCCGCAACCGGGCGAACAAGACGTCCTCAAGGTGGCGCAGCAGGCTGCAGAGTGGGCAGCAACGCAGGCGGGCAACGTTCAAATTTACGACACCGCCGGCAGACAGGAAGTCGACGAGGCGCTTCTCGAGGAAGTGCGGCGGGTCAAGGAGTGGCTGCAACCGCAGGAGACCCTGCTGGTGGTGGACGCGGCGACAGGCCAGCAGGCAGTGAGCGTGGCCAAACGCTTCCATGAAGTACTGAACATCACCGGCATCATTCTCACCAAACTGGACGGGGATGCCAGAGGCGGTGCTGCACTTTCGATGCGGGAAGTCACCCAGCAGCCAATCAAGTTCGCGGGTGTGGGCGAAAAGCTCGACCAGTTTGAGCCGTTCCATCCCGACCGGTTGGCCGGGCGGATCTTGGGCATGGGCGACATTGTCAGCCTTGTGGAGCGGGCGGCGGATGCGATTTCGGAGGAAGACGCCAAGCGGATGGAGGATCGGATCCGGCGGGCGGAATTCGATTTCAACGACTTTCTGGAACAGTTCAAAATGATGCGGCGGCTGGGCCCCCTTGAAAATATCCTTGCGATGCTGCCTGGGATGGATAAGTTGAAGGACTTTTCCGTTGATGAAAAGCAGCTCAAGCGAACCGAGGCAATAGTGCTTTCGATGACGCTCGAGGAGCGGGGCAACCCGGACCTTCTCAACGCGCGCCGCCGCCAGCGGATTGCACGTGGGAGCGGCACTTCAGTAACGGATGTGAATGATCTAGTGCACCGCTTTGGGGCGATGCGCAAGATGATGAAAAACATGGGGCAGTTTAAGAAGATGTTCGCCAAGGGGCAGCGTCCAAAACTCCGCTAGTTTTTCTCGGTCCGCCCCCAACTTTGCTTCTCCTTTTCAGTCCGTTCCTTTACTCTTTATACCGCACTATTTATGTCAGTCTCCATCCGTCTCCGCCGCGAAGGCACCACCAACAGCCCCTACTACAAGATCGTTGTCGCCGACTCCCGCAGCCCGCGGGATGGGAAGTTCATCGAAATCATCGGCAACTACGACCCTAAGAAGGCTGGCCAAAACGCCAAGCTTGATCTGGCTCGCGTCGATTACTGGGTCAGCAATGGCGCACAGCCTTCAGAAACCGTCGCAAGTATCATCCGCAACCTTCGCCATGCCGCGAAAACTGCGGAACTCCAGACGGCTTCCGCCTAGTCAGCCTAGTCCTCATTCCGGCTTGGCGCTCCGCAAAACGAGCCCAGTGCCGGCCTGAAAAGTCCTCCCCCGATCACTCGCTCCGCAGGATCTTTTTTACAGCAAAAGGGTTTGACCCGGGAAGTCCGGCAATCAGTTTGACGGTCGCATTACACTGGTAATGCGGCCGTTCTTTTGTTTTAAGCAATTCCTCTCTCCCGCCATGCAAACCTTCTTGGAATACGTGCTCAAAAACTTGGTGGACGACCCGTCTGCAGTCGCAGTGGTGCGCTCCCTAAAAAACGGCCACGCGCTCTTCGAAATCCGAGTGGGTCCGGGAGACATGGGGAAAGTCGTGGGCAAACAAGGCCAAACGATCGACGCCATCCGCAGCCTCGCAGCAGCAGCCGCAGCGAAGTACGGCGAACAGGTTGAAATCGAGCTTCTCGAAGACCGCCCGCCGCAGCCCCCAAGGCCCGCCGCTCCGACAGCCGCCGTGTAGACCCACAGCGTCGGAGCGGATTGTCTTTGGGTTTTCTGCCGCCGCGCAGGAAAGCCACTGCCGTAGGTCAAAAAGACTCCGCCAACCCACCCGGGCAATCCACAGGCGGCACAAAAAATCCAGCTCAGCTCCTTTTTGCAGCGAGCACAGACTCGATTTTTCCAAGGGGCAGCGTGTTGACCACATCCCCAGGAGTCAGCCATCCCTTCCGGGCGATCCCAATGCCGTTCCAGAGATACTGGAGTTGGTCGGTGTGATGGGCATCCGGGTTGATCGAGCAGCGCACCCCCTTTTGCTTGGCCAGTGGCCACCACCGCCAGTCCATATCGAGGCGCCGGGGATTGGCGTTGAGCTCGATAATCGTTCCTGTGGCAGCGGCCGCTTCGATGATGGCCGGGATATCGAGCGCGTACGCCTCACGAGAGAGGAGAAGACGGCCGGTCATGTGGCCGAGCATGGTAACGTAGGGGCTCGAGATCGCCTTGATGATCCGGGCGGTCATTTCCGCCTGCGGTTGGGTAAAGGAAGCGTGCACCGAGGCGACAACATAGTCCAACTGCGCTAGCACTTCGTCGGGATAATCAAGCGATCCGTCCTTCAGGATGTCGCACTCCACACCGGCGAAAAGGCGGAAGTCCGGAGCAAACTCGGCATTGAGCTCACGGATGCGGGCCACTTGCTCCAGGAGCCTCCCCGCCTCAAGGCCGTGCGCCTGAAAGGAGGATACGGAGTGGTCGGAGATGCCCAGATATTGGAGGCCGAGATCCATCGCGGCCTGGGCCATCTCCTCAAGAGTCGAACGGCCGTCGCTTGCGGTCGTATGATTATGGAAGGTGCCACGCAGGTTTTGAAGCTCGATCAGGCGGGGCAGTGTGTGGGACTCCGCCGCAGCAATTTCCCCCCTGTCTTCGCGCAGTTCCGGCTCGATGTAGTCGAGCCCCAGGGCCCGGTAAATATCGGCCTCCGTATGGATGGGGGGAATGGGGGCTGGTGTTTGGCGCGCCTTCTCATCCGGCCCCAGCCTGTACTCGTTCAGAGTCCATCCTCTGGCCAGCGCGCGGGACCGCAGTGCGATGTTGTGCTCCTTCGAACCTGTAAAATAATTCAGCGCACTCGGAAACTCCTCAGGCGTCACCACACGCAAATCGGCCTGCACTCCTATTTTGAGCCGAACGCTGGACTTGGTCGCACCGTGCGCCAGAACGTCTGCCACAAGAGCGTGATGGACGAAAAACTCGGAAACCTGTTCGGGATTTCGTGTGGCCACGAGAAAATCCAGATCATGAACGACCTCCTTCCATCTGCGGTAGGAGCCGGCGAGAGAGGCCTGCAGAGTCCACTCCAAATCTTTGAGCTCCTCGAGTAACCTTTCGGCTTCGACGGCGATGTCTCCCAGCCGAAACGAGCCCGCATACTGCTGGCGTGCCTCGATGGACTTGAGGATGTTGGCAGCCGTTTTCGCCCCAAACCCTTTCAGTTCGGCAACGCGTCCGTCTTTGCAAGCAGCCTCGAGCGCCTCGACTGTTGTCACATCCAACGCCTCCCAAAGAACTTTGATCTTCTTTGGCCCAAGCCCCTGAAGCTCAAACAAATCAAAAAGAGTAGGGGGAAACTCCGCCTTTAGATTCTCAAAATAGGGAAGGCTCCCTGTCGTCGCAAATTGCGTGATCTTCTCCTCGAGGGCAGCACCA
>CAMCIN010000027.1 GCA_945874745.1 Akkermansia muciniphila
AGTTTGCGGATTTCCGACGCGCTGCGGTGGCGGCGGCTGGTTGACGAGGAACGTGGCATGCCGGAAAGACTGCCGCACGGGCACGCTTACCGGTAGATGCAGTTCGCTGGGCGCATACCTTGAACCAGCGCACATCCATGTCGAGCGAGACGACTCGGCCGCGAAGGTTTGGCTTGATCCTCTCGAATTCAGCTTCGTTGAAGGATTTCGGGAGCACGAGTGTAACGAGATTCTGCGTATTACTGACGCCCACCTCGACGAGTTTCTGAGGGCGTGGTACATTGCTTTTGGTGGCCTACAGCCATGAATGATCTGCGCATCAAATCTGTGTCGTTCCCGGACCACACCTTCAAGGTGGAGTTCTCCGACGGCCGGTCCATCGAGTTGCCCTTGGAAAGAGCTGGCTTTCCACGCCGATTCCGAGTCTGCATCACAAAAGGAAGACTGATCACAACACTGGCAGGGATGCCGCAGCCTTTTTCAAGGACTCCGTACCGACGTGAGTGTAGTGAGCGCTCATTTGCTCGCAGTCGTGGCCAACCAGTTCCATGACGGCCGCCTCAGGCACACCTGCGTCTTTCATCATACTCACCGCTGTATGGCGCAAGCAGTTGAAACTCAGACCGCCGGTACTGCTGCCAACTCCACGTCCAGGCGCACTTGCGGACTTTCTGTGAGGCTTCTTTTCTCTCAGCCCGGCCCTTGGCGACAGAGCGCCAGCGTCATCTGTCTAAGGATCTAAGCCAAATTTCTGGGAGGAGGTTGTTGTAATTTGGGGGTTGAGTAGAATCGTGGGTTCAGGAGTGCAGGGACAGAGCTGGTACACCAATGTTGGCCTACAGCACCCGCCGGGCGCACAAAAAAGGCCGCCCCTTGTTTGGGGCGGCCGTTTTCAGAAGCGCTACTAGGAAGCGCTACTACTTCTTGGCTGGCTTTTCAGCGCCCTTGCCCTTGCCTGCGTTGATCTCAGAGACCACATCGGAGGTGAAATCCATGGATTCCTTGGAGTACACGACCAACCCCACGGCGTTCAGAGACTGGCCAGATTTGTCCAACACGAGGTCGTAGCCGGCAGCCTTGATCTTGCTGGCCACAACCGCGTTGATTTCCTCAAGGAGCCCGTTGCGCGAGCGCACGGACTGCTCGGAAAGTTGGCGTTCGCGGGTCTGCTGGAATTCCTGAATCTCACGCTGGAGCGTTCCGAGAGCCTGCAGCTTTTCGTTGAGAACCTTCGCCTTTTCGCCTTTCGCTTTCTCGGTCAACTCAGGCTTGTTTGCCTCCTCGTTCAACTTCCGGGCGTCAGCCTGCGCCTTGTTGAAGGTCTCGAGACGCTCGTCCAACTCCTTTTTAGCCTGATTGCGAGCCTCGTTGATTTTCGCTTCGGCTTCCTTGGTTTTGTAGTAGCTGTCAAAAACAAGCTTCATGTCCAGGGTGCCGATCTTCATCGAACCTTGTGCTTGGGCCAAAGGAGAGAAGGCGAGACTGCCAAAGACAAAAGCAACTACGGGGAAAATGTTATTTAGTTTCATAGGTTCAAGTATGGGGGTGAGCAGGATTACATGTATGTTTTTGGTCAGGGTTTCAAGTGAGATTGCTGTCAAATCCGCAATTGGGCGCTGTTCCGTGCAAAAGATGAGCCGGTCACCTTGCCCAGCTGATTAGGCGCAACTCGTGTGCCTGGATCAGGTTCGGATGGGTGGGGATCACCCTGACGCTCAACCCGTAGGATCCGCTTTCCGCAGCGGCAACCGACCCTTTGTAAAGGTAGGAGCCCCCGTCAATGTGGGCTGACAGCGCCAAATCCACACTCGTAGGCGAAAGAATTTGGGCGTTTGCCTCCTCCCCATAGTAGGCCTGCACCCGTACATTTTCTGGGGCGAGAGTCCCCAGATGCACGGTGGCCCGCACAGGCACACTCTCTCCGACCCTTACATTCAACCCCACCAGGTCGACTTCCACGGTTTCTACCGCCACCTTCGGCCAGGCCGCCCGGATGACATCCTTCCACTCTGAGAGAGCGCGTGCCTTAGCTCCACCACCTTTTGCAAGGACTGCGTGGGCGGCGGCGGCCGGCTCGTAGAGTCTTTCTGTGTATTCGCGAACCATCCTGTGGGTGTTGAACACGGGGAGGATGGAGCGGATCGACTCGCGCATGAGTTGGAGCCACGCCAGAGGGAGCCGGCCGTCGGGCTTGACGTAGTAGAGGGGCACCACCTGGCTTTCAAGGATGTGGAAGAGGCTGGCAACGTCTACCTCGTTTTGAAACTCGCTGGATCCATCTACAACATCCTCCCCGATCGCCCATCCCGTCTTGCGATTTTGGGCGTAGGCCTCACACCACCACCCATCGAGAACGGAGAGGTTTAGGCCGCCGTTTGGAGGGAGCTTCATCCCGCTCGTGCCGCTGGCCTCCAAGGGGCGCAAAGGGTTGTTCAGCCACAGGTCAACCCCCTGGTACATGCGCCTGCCCACATACGTGTCGTAGTCCTCCAAAAAGACGATCCGGTTTTCAAACTCCGGCATGCGGCTGTAGCGGTAAACCTCCTGAATGAACCGCTTGCCCGGCTCGTCCTTCGGATGCGCCTTACCGGCGAAGACAAATTGGACGGGGCGCTCGCTGTTGTTCATCAACTTCACGAGCCGCTCAGGATCGGCAAACAGAAGGGTCGCCCGCTTGTAGGTGGCAAACCGGCGCGCAAAACCGATGGTGAGCACCTCGGGGTTGAGCAGCCGGTTGGCCGCCCGCAGCTTTTCCGGCGCTTCCCCAAGACGCAGCCGCTGCGTGCGCACCCGTTCGTGTACAAACTCGATGAGCCTGGCTTTTAAGACCTGATGGGTGCTCCAAAGCGCCTCGTCTGGGATGTCGTAGACGCCACGCCAGAAGTCTGTGTCGGTGAGGTGCTCCTCCCAACCGGGGAGGTGCCGGTCGTACAACGCTGCAAACTCTGGAGCCATCCACGTGCGGGTGTGGATCCCGTTGGTGATGCTGGTAATGGGGACCTCATTCTGGGGCACCCCGTCCCAGACTTCCTTCCAGAGCCCTTGGGAAACCTTTCCGTGCAGGGCGCTCACGCCGTTGGCGTGGCGGCTGGTCCGCAACGCCAAAATGGTCATCGAAAAAGGCTCCCCCTCGTGTTTGCGGGTCTGCCCGAAGCCCATGAACTTCTCAAAATCAATGCCGACCCTGCTCGGATACTCGGCAAAGTAGCGCTTCATTAGCTCCAGGGGAAAGGCATCGTTTCCGGCTGGTACCGGGGTGTGGGTGGTAAAAATGTTTCCTGAGGCGACCACCTGAAGGGCGGAGTAAAAATCCAGACCGAAGTCTGCCACCTGCCTACGAATCAGCTCCAAGGATAGAAAGGCGGAGTGCCCCTCGTTCATGTGGTAAACCGAAGGCTCGATGCCCATGGCGTGGAGAGCGTGCACCCCGCCAATCCCGAGCACAATTTCCTGCCGGATGCGCATTTCAAGGTCCCCCCCGTAGAGCTGGGCCGTGATGAGGCGGTCGGATTCGCTATTTTCCGGCAAGTCCGTGTCCAAAAGAAACAGGGTGATCCGTCCCACCTGGAGGCGCCAGACTTTCGCGCGGACGCTTTCCCCCAGAATGCTGACTTGGATGACCAGCGGCTTGCCTTCGGAATCGACGGCTTCAAGCAAGGGAAGGTGGGAAAAGTTCTGGTTGAGTTGGATGCTTTCCTGCCAGCCGTCCTTGTTGATCTGCTGGCGGAAGTAGCCGTGCCGGTAGAGGAGTGTGAACGCCACAAAGGGCAGATCCAGGTCGCTGGCAGACTTGCAGTGGTCGCCTGAGAGGATTCCAAGGCCGCCCGAGTAGTTGGGCACCGACTCATGGAAGCCAAACTCCGCGGAAAAGTAAGCGACAGGGCCCTTGAGTGAGGAGTGCGCCTTGCGAGCCTTGCCCCACGTGTTTGGATTGGACAGGTAGGCGCGTAGCCCCTCCCACACCCCCTTCATTTCGCGTTTAAAGTCCTCGTCCAAGGCCACCTCCCTCAGCCTCGCTTGCCGACAGAGCTGCAGCATCCGCAGCGGACTGTGATTGGTCCGGTGCCAGAGATCAGGGTCGAGGTGCCGGAACAGCCTGCGCGCGTCCGGTTGCCAGCTCCACCAGAGGTTAAATGCGATTTCGCGGAGAGGCTCCAGAACTTCTGGCAAGGTCGGGACAACGTTGAACGTGTGGATTGGCTGCATGGAAGGACTTTCGTTTACAACGGTGCCACCGGGGGGGCTGACACCGTATGAAATGAGAATCGCCACTCAGGCGGATTAAAAGCGGAAACCGGCCTCAGCGAACGGGAATTCCAGCAGGAGTCGCTTCATTTTTCCGCTGCGTCCGTGTAGGAAAGGGCATGAGGTCCACCCGTCTCCTGCTTGTATTCACAACCCTTCTTCTTCTTCCCGTCCCCCACCCCATGCTTGCCGCTGACCAGCCCTCGCCCTCAAAACCTCTGCTACCCACCGCAGCAGTCCCTCGGGACGTCACCCCGGACGAAGCCGAGCGCATTCTGAAGCTCAACCCGGGGATGGTCGTTCTTGATGTACGCACCCTAGAGGAATTCAGCGAAGGGCACCTGCCCGGGGCAGTGAACCTCAACTTTTTCGCAGCTGACTTCCTTGACAAGATGAAGTCCTACGAGGGCAAACAGGTCCTCATCCACTGCGCATCCGGGGGGCGCAGTGGGCAGGCGTTGGCACGCCTCAAGGACACCTCCTTTGCCTCACTCTACCATCTCAAAACCGGCTTTACCGGCTGGCAAAGCGCCGGAAAGAAAATCGAGCGCTAGTCAGGAAGGCCTGCCGCTTGGATCGTCACACCGCAATCCACAGAGATTCGCAGGTCACACCCACAGTTTCTCCGTATCTGTGAAGCCCGTCATCTGCGGATGCCTCCCCGCTCCCTTCGGCATCAGCGAACCGTGGCCCACCGCGAACAAGCCCCAAAGCCCTACGCTGGATACAACCGCCTTAGGTTGAGCTCCACGGAGCGGTCCCCTTCGCTCACGTAAATCGCGCCGTCCTGTACGCTCACCTGGACCTTCATGGTGCGCTGGGCTAGGGCGGCCAGTTGCTGGCTCTCCTCGGAAGGCACCTGCCATACGCTCAGGTTCTCCGCCCGCGTCAGCTTGCTGGCGATCCCACTCCACCAGACCGGAGTGCTGGAGCTGAAACTGTACACGCTCACCCGACTAGCCCGCGCGCAGGCGCGCATGATCCGCTTTTCATCGGGCTGCCCCACTTCGATCCAGTGTACCAACTGGCCGGTGTGGTCCTTCTGCCAGAGTCCGGGTTCGTCCGGCTCCCACATATCCTTGGCCAGCTCCAGATCGCCCAGATCGTTGTTTGCCGGCGCGTTCAGGGCGAAAGCAAGCAACCGAATGAGCATGCGCTCGTCGGTCTCGGAAGGATGCCGGGCCAGCGTGATGCCGTGCTCAGTGTAGACCTGCCGGTCCATGTCCGCGAGTTCGAGCTGTGCCTTGTAGATTGTTGCCTTGATCGCCATCCACGGATCCTCGCAAAAACAACCGCCAAAACACGCTATTCCCTCAAAAAGAAAACCGGCTCGCCACAAGGAGCGCACCGATTGCGCGTTCCTGCTCGAAGCCGCCCGGTTTTGCGCCATATTGACCGGATGCCCGCTCATCCACCCGAACTGCTCGCTCCCGCCGGAAACTGGGAGTGCGTCCGCGCAGCCGTCGCCAACGGTGCCGACGCTGTCTACTTCGGGCTGCCTCGGTTTAACGCCCGGATGCGGGCCGACAACTTCTCCGAGGCAGAACTCCCTGAGGTGGTGCAGTTCTGCCACAAACACGGGGTCAAAGCCTTCGTCGCCTTCAACACGCTGGTTTTCACCGGCGAACTGGAGGCTGCCGCAGAGGCCCTCCGCCTCCTGAGCCGCGCCGGCGTGGACGCCCTCATCGTGCAGGATGTCGGCCTGATCCGGTTGGCGCGCCGCATCGTCCCTGAGCTGCCCATCCATGCCTCCACCCAAATGACGGTCACCTCCCCCGAGGGCGTCGCCTTTGCCGAATCGCTCGGAGTGGCGCGCGTGGTGCTCGGCCGCGAAGTCTCCCTACGCGAGATGGATCGGTTCAACACCGAACCGGACACCGGCATGCCGCTGGAAGTGTTTGTCCACGGGGCCCTGTGCGTGGCCTATTCCGGCCAGTGTCTGACCTCGGAATCTCTGGGCCAGCGCTCCGCCAACCGCGGCGAATGCGCGCAGGCCTGCCGCATGCCCTACGACCTCGTCGTGGACGGCCGCCAGACCGATCTTGGCGACAAGCGCTACCTCCTTTCGCCCCAGGACCTCGCGGCCGTCGACCACATCCCCGCCCTTCTGGATGCCGGCATCATTTCCTTCAAGATCGAGGGACGCCTCAAGTCCCCGGAATACGTGGCGGCCGTCTGCCAAGTCTATAGGCGCGCGATTGATTCCGCCCTGGAGGGACGCCCCAAACCGGCCACCGATGCGGAGCGCTACCAGTTGGAGATGGCCTTCTCCAGAGGACTTTTCCCGGGCTGGCTGGATGGCGTCAACCACCAGGGACTCGTCCCGGCACGCTTCGGCAAAAAGCGGGGCCCCCTCGCAGGCAGGCTCTCGCGCGTCGGGCGCGACCACATCGAATTGGACTCCGATATCCCGCTCCAACCCGGCGACGGCGTGGTGTTCGACACTGGCGGCGACACCAACGCCGAACAAGGCGGCCGCATCTACGAAATCCACGGCAACCGCTACTATTTCCAGCACGGCCACATCCAGTTTGGCCGACTCCAACCCGGCGACCGCGTTTGGAAAACCCACGACCCGGCGCTCGAAAAACGGCTGCAGCAGTCCTTTTCAGCCGCGCCCGCTTTGCGGAAACGCGCGGCCCTCCGGCTCCGCGTCAGCGGCAGCGCCGGAAAACCACTCCGCGTGGAGGCAGCCCTCGCAGACGGGGGCCCAAGCGTCGAAGTCACCTCGCAGGCCCTCCTCCAGGAGGCACGCACCGCCCCTCTAGGAAGCGAGCGCCTCGCAGAACACCTCGGTAAGTTCGGGGACTCCCCCTATATCCTCGCAGAATTGGAAGTCGCGCTGGACGGCCCGCTCATTCTTCCGATCTCGGAGCTCAACCGTGTCCGGAGGGCAATAATAGAGCGTCTCGAGGAAGCCACGCGTCCCGCCCGGATCGAGAATTCGGACCTCTGGCAGAGCTTTTTGGAAGACGAACCGACTCTTCCCCCAACCCCTGCTACAGCAGTTTTGGAGGTCCTATGCAGGAGCTCCGAGCAGCTGGAAGCGGCGCTTCAGGCCGGAATCGGGCGGGTGTATTTGGACTTCGAAGACGTCCGCCGTTACGGCGAAGCCGTTGCACAGGTCCGCGGCTCGGGAACGACCACCGAGGTCTGGCTGGCCACGCCCCGGATTCAGAAGGCCGGCGAACAGGGCTTCTTCCGCCTCATCGAAAACGCCCGCCCCGACGGAGTCCTCGTACGCAATCTGGGCGCCCTCACCCATTTCACTGCTCCGCCCAAAACGGAACGCCTCCGGCTGGCGGGAGACTTCTCCCTCAACGTGGCCAACCCGCTCACCGCTCTGGAATTCCTGCGGCGGGGGCTCGAGACGGTCACGGTTTCCTACGACCTCACGGTCGAGCAGGTCACCGACCTCGCACACGCACTCCCCGAGGCGTCCCGTGGCGGACTGGCACTGACCATCCACCAGCACATGCCCATGTTTCACATGGAGCACTGCGTCTTTGCCGCCTTTCTTTCCGAAGGCCGCAGCTTTCTCGATTGCGGACGCCCCTGCGACTCACACCGCGTCCACCTCCGCGACCGGGTTGGCTCGGCGCATCCGCTCCGCGCAGACGCCGGTTGCCGCAACACCCTCTTCAATGCCGTGCCCCAGACGGGCGCCCAGTTTTTCGACCTGCTCCAAGACGCGGGGATCCGCCGGTTTCGGGTGGAGTTGCTAGAACACGACGCCTCCGAAAGCGCCCGCCTTCTGGAAGCCTACGCGCAACTGCTTGCCGGCAGCCGTCCCGGGGATTCGCTTTGGCGTGAATTCCACGCCCAATCGCAGCTGGGCGTCACCCGGGGAACGCTCGCAGGCCGCAGCGGCTAGGGCCGGCGCGTGGTGCGGCGTCACCAGATTCCGGAGAATTGCGCCCCCGTTAAGCGCAACGGCTTCAGTCGGCCGCTCGTACGGTGCCCTGGCTGATCCCATTGCCAAGGGAGGAAGACCAGCACTGGGTTTGAACGCGTGAGAGGCGTTAAAACTACAGCCAAGGCCGGAAACTCTGCAGCTCGCGGCCACCCTGGGAGGGCAACTACTGGATTGCGGTGATCAGAAAATCAATGGCCGTTCTGAAGGCGATTTCGGATGTGCCGGCAATGACCCTGGTTGCCTTAAATTCCCCCAGCGGGACGTGGTCATTCATGGGTTGGGCGCTGCGTACAACGATCTCCATCTGGAGCGGGCCTTCAGCCGAGCGGCTCCCCCCCGACCTGGAGGCTGTCGGAGCAAAAATGCGGCGCTGGTACCAAAGCCTTGAGCCAGGCGCGAGGGGGAGCTCATTTCGGGCCGGGGGTGCCACTTTCCTGCATTTTAGCGTGAGGGTCCGGGTTGCCTTTTTGTGGGAAACCAGTCTGATGCCACGTTCCCGCAAACCGGCGGTGAAAAGCCGTTCGATAGCTTCGGTATCGCAGGCTCCCGCAGCCTTGCACTCGCAGCCAACCGAGACGGCATAGGTCTCCGAGGTGCTTATTCTTAAACCTTGGTGGCCTCTGACCGGAACCGGGCCGTGCTGTTGGGCACAGGAGGAAAAGAGAACCAGGCTAAAAAAAGCGGAAAGGCGGTGCAGCACTCGGGGGCGAGAGTTCGGGAGTAAACGAAACGTGATCATCCGCGCTATTTTGGTGGGCCCTTCGGTTCAGTCCCTCTTGAGGCCGGCAAGTCTGTTGGTTGCCTTAACCATTTGTTGGGACCGAAAGTAGCCCGCTTGGGCCGTGTGGGTGAAGTGAAAGTGGCCGAAAGTATCAGTGCATCACAGAACTTAGAACTGCGTTTTATCAAACGCGAGACACCTGCCTTCAGGCGGAACCGACGTCGGGATATCCGTCAATTTTGAATCGAAGAACCAGGACGTAAACCCGCTATTTGGCGGGTGCTGCGTCCGACTCGGGCTTGGCGGAAATCTCAATTCGGAAGGGGCCAACCCCCTCGCTGGGAGTGAACTTGAAGGTCAGCATACGGCTCCATGCGGCGGTGGCGTGGAGGGTCTCGTGGATTGCACCGCTTTTTCCGCGAACTTCAATCCGGTAATCTCCCTTGCCGTAAATTGGGGCGGTGCGGATCGTCATCGGCACAGTCGCGTCCACCAGCATCCCTGTTCGGGAGATATCCGAGACAATAATCCACTGTGGGGCGGCGCCCTCGCGCTCGGGCAGAAATACGTTTTGCAGGAAGCGGACCTCAGATCCTTGGTCAAAGCGGATGCTGGCGTTGTCCACAGACAATGGCGGAGCCCCGAGAGCCTCCACGATGGAGTGCGCCATCGCCTCCGCTCCAGCATTGTTCGGATGAATGGCGTCTGAGTAAAAGGAGCGGCGGTGGTCAAGCGCCCGGTGCGTGTCGGCTACGTGGCAGCGATGACGAGCAGCGATCTCCTGAATCGCGACGCCGGCCTGACTGATCCATCCGTCCTGATTCTCCGCCCACCGAAAGTCCGCGATCGGAGTGGTGAGCACGATCGGCATCTGCGCCTTGGCCGAACGGAGGGTGGAAACCAGATGTTCGTATTTAGCGGCAAATTCGGTGACGGAGAACCCCCAGTATTGGTCGTTTACCCCCCACTGGATCACCACTGCGTCCGGGTTCTGCGAGAGCACCTCGGACTCAGCGTAGTTGGGTTTCTGCTGGCAGAGGGCTTGGCCGCTGCGCCCCAGGTTGATCTCCGTCAGATTGGGAAACCTGCTCTGGAGCAAGCGTGTCGCCACGGTCGAATAACGGTCGGTCTTGGGGGACTTCACTCCGACTCCTGCCGTGATGCTGTCGCCTAAGAAGGCGATTCGGTTGATTTCCGCCGCCCCAGGCGGGGAGTCAGCCCCTAGGACGCTGCAAGAAGCAACGAGGAGGGTGTGAAGAAGGGTAAACGAGCGCCGCATGGGGAAAAGCCGCCACCGCGGCGCCAAAGTCTATTTGAGTAGCTCCTTGACCTTCGCTTCGATGGCGTCGCTCCAGATTTGGTAGCCCTTTTCGTTGGGGTGCAGGAGGTCGGGCATGATGCTCTTTGGGAGCGTGCCGTCGCCTTCCAGAAACTTGCCGCCAATATCCAGGAAGAAAACCTTTTTGTCGTCAGCGAAGGCTTTCACCAAAGCGTTGGTGGCCTCGTTTTGCTGGCGGAACTTGTCGTCTTTGTTCGCTCCTCGCGGGAAGATGGCAAGCAACAAGATTCTGGCCTCAGGGCACTTCTGCTGAAGTTTTGCGAGGATGGCCTTGATGCCGTCCGCGGTCTGCTGGGCGCTGCACTGGTAGACTGCACCATCGAGTTCCGTCTGCGGCCGTCCCTGATGGCCGGTGTTGTTGGTGCCGATCATCAGCACGATTTCCTTCGGCTTGATGCCATCAAAATTCCCGTGGTCAATGCGCCAGAGCACGTGCTCAGTGCGGTCGCCGCCGATCCCAAAGTTAGCGGCCTTGAGCGGTGCCCAGGTTTGTTCCCAGACGGCCTTGCCTTTGCCTTCCCAGCCATGGGTGATCGAGTCGCCGAGAAACACGAGTTGGGCGTCTCCTTTCTTGGCAATCTCGTTGAAGGATTCGTGGCGCTTTTCGGTGCCGGGGTGCAGTACCGGTTGGATTGCGTAATTGGTTTCTCCAAGGGCGGAGAGAAGCGACGCTGCAAGGGCGAAGGCTGACGCGAAGTGGGCTTTCATTTTGGGGGGTGGTTTCTGTGTCGCACTCTACAATTCCATTGCCCGCTGGCAAGCAGACGAGAGGGGCTTTTCGTCTAAACGCATTTCCGGCATAATTGAGGTCCCTGTGTCCGCAAACTCTGCTCTCGATTCCGGTAAAGGATAGGGAAGACTATGAGCATGAGGCTCTCTCCCTGGTTTCTTTTGTTGAATCTATTTTCTCTTACCGCGGTGCAAGCTACCGTGGAGGTGCGCAGTCAGTTGGTTTCAGTTCACGAAAAGGGCGAAGACGGCCGGCCGAAGCCTGCCGCGGCCGGGGGGCGCGGTCCAAAGCCAATTGAACAAAACCGCGCTTTGGAGGTGACGGTACGCAACCAGAGCAACAATCCCGAAAGCGGCATCACGGTGCGCTACTGGTTTTTGGGGCGGGATGCCAAGACTTCCAAAGTCGCCCTGCTGGAGGGCGGGGAGTCCCAGCTCAATCTGAAGCCAAATGGCATCGGGGTGGTTACCAGCGATGCGGTTAAGTCCAGCTACACCCCCCGCCCCGTCTTCGTGCAACCGGCCGCAAAAGCTGCCAAGGGCGGCAGGCCGCCTGCCTCGGCAGCGCCCCCAAAGGAGGCCACGGGGACGCGTATTTCCGGGTATGCCGTACAGGTCATCAAGGAGGGCAAAGTCATCGGTTCGGATATCATGGACGACTCGATCAAAATGTTGATCGGCTCCGACGGCACCACCCCGGGCCCGCTGTTCAAGGCGGAAAAAACCCAGAAGGCGGCCGAATAAAGAAGAAGCGCTCGGGTGGGTCACCCCCGAGCGTCCGCCTGGCGTCCCCTTCCTAAGGGCATTTGCCTTTTAGGATAGTCCTTTTGCTGCCACCTTCAGCGATTTGGGGTATCTATTTCCGTTCCCTCGTTCCCCGCACCAGATTTACTCATGAATGCTCGTCTCTGGAAGTTTCTCACATCGCTCAAAGTCACCGTGGTGCTGCTGCTGCTGAGCACGCTGCTGGTGTTTCTCGGCACCCTGGCGCAGGTCAACGAGGGGCTTTGGGAGGCCCAAGAACGCTGGTTTAAGAGCTACTTCGTATTCCGCCACGCTGGGGACGCATGGTGGGTGCCCCCAGTCTTTCCCGGAGGCTACACGCTGGGGTTCTCGCTGCTTTTCAATTTGATCGCCGCCCACATCCACCGCTTCCAGTGGAGCAGCAAGAAGGTGGGCATCCATCTTACCCATGCCGGAATCGTGCTGCTTCTCGTCGGCCAACTGGCCACCGACATGCTCTCCCGGGAGAGCTTCGTCAGTTTTGAAGAGGGCCAGACCCGCGACTATTCCGAGGCGCACCGTACCGTCGAGCTCGTGGTCCTGGGCGAGCCCCAAAACGGCAGGGAGCGCGTCGTCGCCTTCTCCGAAGCCGCCGTGGCCCGCAAACAAGCCCTTGTTGCGCCCGACTTTCCCTTCGAGATGCGCGTCACCGAGTGGGGCGAAAACGGGGAGGTCCATTCTCACGCCACGCTCCTCGAGATCGGCACCCAGATGCAAACGGCCATCGCCACGATGAAGTCCAAGTACGGCACGGCCGAGGCCCTCCCCGGCGAGGCGGAACGCGCCAAGGAAAACGGCGCACGTTCCGCCATCTGGGCCGAGGCGCTCAAGGCGGTCGGAGAGAAAGACCCAGACATCGTCGCGGCAGCCAAACGCGTGGCGGCCGATCCCGCCAGAGAGGGCGTCCTGCGCAAGGAGCTACAGACGCGTTTCTCCACCCAGATGCTGGAAGCCTTTGGCATGCGACAGCCGACCATGGAGAAGATGCAGGCCGCAAAATACCTCGGCTCCCAACTGGCTGAAGACAAGTTTATCCCCCTCGACAAACTCCCCGCAGCCGCCGCCCAGGGCGCAGGCCAACGCATGCTTCTGGTGCCCAAGCCCCCCGCCCACGGCATGGACGACCGCAACTTTCCGTACGCCAAAATCGAAATCCTCGAAAAGGGCAAGAGCCTCGGAATCTGGATGCTTTCCCCCTGGATTGTGCCGCAGGAAATCCAGGCCGGCGGACAGACTTTCCGCATCGCATTGCGGTCGGAACGCTACGGGCAGCCCTTTTCGCTCACCCTGCTCAAAACCACCCACGAGGTGTATCCGGGCACCCAGATCCCCAAAAACTTCCAGAGCCACATCCTGCTCGAGAACAAGGAAAAAGGCGAGAAACGGGAGGTGGACATCTCGATGAACAACCCTCTGCGCTACGGCGGGCTGACCTTCTACCAACACCAGATGGGGCGCACGGAAATCTCCGGAGGAAAGGGAAACAGCCAGCTGCAGGTGGTGCGGAATCCGAGCTGGATCACCCCTTACCTTGGCTGCGCGATCGTTTCCCTCGGGATGGTCTGGCAGTTCCTCTACCACCTTGTCGGCTTTGTCACCAAGCCGCGCCCAGCAAAAGCCAAAGCCCCTCTCCAAGCCTGATCCCATGAAGAAATTCCTTCCCCTGCTCCTTCCGGCGCTTTGCGCGCTTTGGGTCGTTTCGGCTTGGCGCTCCCCTTCGGACAAGCCCGGTACCATCCCCGCAAACGCCTTCGGCCGCCTGCCGGTCATCGCCAACGGCCGGGTCCAGCCTCTGGATTCCCTCGCCCGAAACAGCCTGCTGCAAATCCGCGAGAAACAAACCGCCAGCACCGGCACCTCGGAGGGAGCCGCCCGGACCCTCACCGCCTCGGAATGGCTCCTGGAACTTTTCTTCCAACAGGACAAGGCCGACACCCGGCCGGTCTTCCGCATCCTGCACACAGAGGTCAAAGGCCTTCTCGGCCTGCCTCTGGATCCGGATCCGGCCAAGGGAATGGATGGAAAGCACTTTTCCTGGAACAACCTCGCTCCGAAGCTGCCTGACCTCATGCAGGAAGCCCGGCGGGCCCAGGCCGTAAAATCTGAACTCCACACCCCGTACGACCGCGCCCTGCTCCAACTCTGGAACGGGGTCACCCTCTACCGGCGTCTGGAAGCGGCCGCCCAACCGCGCGACACCGACGACTGGGAACGGGAGCTCAGGGAATTCACCGCAGCCGTCCCCGCGGGACGCGCCGCCGCCAAGGCGCAGCAGGAAGGCAAGACGCTCGACCCCAAGGAGACCGCTGCCCTCGAGAGCCTCATCCACACCTTGCAGCATGCCTCCGATATGCAAACCCTCACCCCGCCGCTGCTGGTGCCGCCCATCACTCCGGGCCTCGGCCCCGAGGGCTGGCAGCGCACCGACGAGTCCCTCTTTCAGGTCGCCAAGGGCGAACCCGTACCCAGCGCCTTGCGCGCCTACGCCGCGATGGGGACCGCCTATCGCGCCGGCAATGGCGCAGCGTTCAGCGCAGCGGTAGAGACCTACAGGCAGGAACTCGGCCCAAACCTCCACAAGGTGCTCAAAAAATGCGCCAGCGAGCAGCTCTTCAGCAATCTGGAACCGTTTTACAAGGCCACGGTCCTCTACGTCCTCATTGGTCTGTGCGTAATGATCTTCACCCTGGCACCTGCGCGCTTCGCCGGGCTGCGTGAAACAGCCCACCGCCTGACTTTGGTCACGCTGCTGTTGCACACCGCGGGGCTCATCTTCCGCATGGTGCTCGAAGGGCGCCCACCCGTTACCAACCTTTACTCCTCCGCCGTGTTCATCGGTTGGGGTGCCTGCGGTCTGGGCCTTCTACTGGAGCGCTTCTGGAAAAACGGGATCGGCTTGCTCGCTTCTTCCTCAGCAGGTTTCCTCACGCTCATCATCGCACACAATCTCGCCCAAAGCGGCGACACGATGGAGATGATGCGCGCCGTACTGGACACCAACTTCTGGCTGGCGACCCATGTCGTGATCGTCACCCTTGGGTACTCCGCGACGTTTGTAGCCGGACTGCTCGCGGTACTCTACGTAGTGCTGGGCTTTTTTACTTCGACCCTCACAAAGGAGTCCGCCCAGTCGCTCTCGAAGATGGTCTACGGCATTGTCTGCTTTGCCGCCCTCTTCAGCTTCATCGGCACGGTACTCGGCGGCATTTGGGCCGACCAATCCTGGGGCCGGTTCTGGGGCTGGGACGCAAAGGAAAACGGCGCCCTCATGATTGTCCTCTGGAACGCCATCTTTCTGCACGCCCGCTGGGGCGGTATCGCGCGCGAACGCGGCCTCATGGCGCTCGCCCTGGGGGGAAACATCATCACAGCCTGGTCCTGGTTCGGGGTGAACATGCTGGGCATCGGGCTCCACTCCTACGGCTTCATGTCGGCGGCCTTCAGTTGGCTGATGCTCTTTGTGGCCACGCAACTGATCCTGATGGCACTTGCGCTCATCCCGATTCGGCTCTGGCGCAGCCGGCTGGCCTAGAAACGGAGCCCCTGACCTCCTGCCTCAGACGTTTGCCCGCAGACATCACACGTTTCACTGATGAGGAGGAACAGTAAGCAACATCTGTGAGTCTCGGCGTCATGGACGAATTTCTCCCAGTTCCCAAAGAAGCCTGCGAAAGGTTACCGAGGTGAACACGTTCGCGGCCCCACTTTGAACCCCTGCTTCAGGGATTAACGGGCCCACTTTCCAGTCGGCAGGCGGTTCCGCCGGCAGTCTGGGGCTTCTCTCGAGAAGGGGAGCCAACTGAGTCTGCTGCGGGCTCACGCAGCGGGTGGCGTTGGCCGTCTCATGACGCCTTGTGGGCTCCAGTCGGAAAGCCGTGTGAAAAAGGCTCGGCTATCTCAGCATTATTTTGGCAAAACCCTCCTTCTGTCGGCGCTGTGCACCCAGCAAAAAGGGTGCGCAAGGGAGAATCCCCTGCACACCCTTTGCGATCCCGCCTCCGTTGTCGCCCAACTAGCGGTTGGCCAGAGGAAACATGGATCCGGGCTGGATCAGCTGCAGCTCATGGATGGCCCAAGGCTCGGAACCCTTACCCAGCTGGGTGATCCGTACAAACCGCGCCTTGGCTGTCGGGAAGGTGAGCTCCGTGTTGGGAACTCCGCCACTGGCTTTTCCTACGACCGTCAGCCAGCTCTGGCCGTCTGTGCTCAGCTCCACCTTAACCTGCTTGGCGGCTACCTTCGAGCGTTGCGGCACCTCCATGCGCACTCCCATCACAGACTGCTCCTGCGGCAACTCGACCTGAAACCACTGCCCTGCCACCTGGGGAGTTGCAGTTGTCCAAGCGGTGTTCCCCTTCCCATCCAACGCAGCGCCTGCCGCCTGGGCTGAGTCGCTGGCCGAAGCCTTCCATTGGGAGCGGTTGCCAAGGGGATTGGGCAGGGCTGAAACCAGCTCAGGCTGGGTCCATGCCGCTGCACGATCCTTGGTCACCTGCCGGATCGCCGCCACCTCCTCCAACGTCAGAATGGAACCGCGGTTGCTGAAGCTGTTTCGGACGTAACTCCCGACAGCCGCCAGATACCGGTCCGGATTTGTGCCAAGCGGGACCATTTGCGCCTCATAGGTTTTGCCATCCAGCGGGCCGGCAATGCCGTGAAGCAGCACGGAGATGAGCCCTTCTGCGGGACCGCTGACCGTCTTGGAACCGGCCAAGGGGGGCGCCAGCGTCACCCCCGGGGCGGCCCCGGCCAGAGGCATCCCCTTACCGTCATGCCCGTGACAACTGAAGCACAGCTCGCGGAAAATGGTTTCCCCCTCCTTGAGCATTGCCAGATCCTGTGGACTGAAATCCTTCGGGTAGGAGGGAAGGCCCGCAGAGAGCGCCATTTTCCCTAGTTCTTGGAAACCTTTTGAGGGGCTTTCCGCAATCATTTTGTTCGCCGCGTCCGTCCACTTTTCCCAGTTGAGCACCTTGCCGGTGAGGAGCACCTGCAGGGCAACGGTCGGATCTGGGTCCTTTGCCAGCGCGAGTACTTGCGGTTGGAGGGAGAAGTCGCCGGCCTTCCACAAGGACTCGCTCACACGCAGCGCGGAGACGCGCACCTGGGGATGCTCGTCCTTCAAGAGTGCAGCCACCAGCCCCGGGCTTGCCGCCTCCAGCCCTTCCAGCGTCCAGAGGGCATGCATCCGGGTGAGCGGATTCTTGCTTGAACGCGCCAGTTTCTCGAGCGCGGGAGCCACCGACTTGTCGCCCCTGACTACGAGCAGTTTCTGGGCGGTATCCCGCCACCAACCGTTGGGATGCTCCAGATGAGCCACCCACTGGGCGGGTGTCTCCTCCAGCATCCGGGGCTGTGGCCCGGGCTTGAAATCTTTGTGCACTAAGCGCCAAACGCGTCCATGCCCAATGTTTTTCCCCATACCGTAGGCATCAATGACGCCGCGCAGGTAGCTGCCCGGCTTGGTCCAGTTGCCCTCCTGCACAATCCCCCGATACATATCAACCAGATAGAGGCAGCCGTCGGGACCCGTGGCCATGTTGACAATTCGGAAGTTCGGGTCGGTGGAAGTGATGAACTCCGCCTTGTCATAAGCGTTGGAAATCTTGGTGATGCCGTCCTCCACCGCCACCTTCGTGCGACGAATCAGACGCCCAACCGGTTCAGAGAAGAGAATGTCGCCGCGCAGGTCTGCCGGAAGACGGTCTCCCCGGAACACCTCCTGGCCGCAGGTGGCGGTAAAGTGGTTGAGCGTGTAAAGGTCCGGCCGGTGTCGATTAGGCCCCCCTTGTTGGTCGGGCAATCCAAGCGCGGGCCAGACCACCGGAAAATCAGCGCTTTGCTGGGCCGGATGGTTCAGGCCTGCGTAGGCGATGTGGGTCTGAAAATTCACGAGCCCTTTTTCGCCGCCCGCGTTGCAGAACCAAACCTTGCCAAAATCATCCTGCGTCAGCCCCCACTGGCCGCCGTTGGGAGCGGTGGGCTCCTTGAGCGTCCCCTTGGGACTCCAACGGATGCGGTAAGAATTGTAGGTGGTGTAAATCCAGTTATCCATGGACCAAACCAGGCCGCTGGGCTGGTGCTCCATGTTCCCTCCGCGAGGCCCTCCGAGATAGAAGTGCTCCTTGGTGTCGGCGACGCCATCTCCGTTGGTGTCACGGTGGCTGGTGATGTCCAGTGTGTCGGTCACCCCGACGAGCACCCGGTCGTCCAGAGGCAGCACCATGCGGGGCAACAGCAGATTATCCAAAAAAGCGGTGTGCTTGTCATAGACCCCGTCCCGCTTCGAGCTTTCGTGCCGGGAAATGCGACTCAACGGCGCATGCTCGTTGGTTGCATCCGCGTCCTGCATATAGGTGCGCATCTCCACAACGTACATGCGACCGTTGCCATCAAAGGCAATGGCGGAAGGCTCCTTCACGTCTGGTTCGCTTAACACCAGTTCCAACTTGTAGCCCTCCGGCAGTTGTATTTTCGCGGCCTCTTGCGCCGGGGAAAGCAGCTGGACCTGGTAAGGCTCCGGAAGTGTGGGTTGCGGCGCGGCGGGTTGCTGTGCGAAAGCAGGCAAGACACTCACGAGAAGCAGGCCTGCCGATTTTGTGCGTTTTTTCATGATTAAGGGAACAAGGGAACAAACAAGCGATGCGGTTAGGACTCCAAGCGGAGGGGGAAAACAAACTTTTAGATCCGCGGCGCCTCCTCGACGAGGGCTGCCAAACAGCAGTCTTACTCAGGGCGGCGCTGCCAGACAGCACGCGCAGCCCAGCAAGTGGGACCCCGATCCCCGTGTGGACCTTAGAATGTTAAGGCCCTGGGGCAGCCCCAAACTAAAGTCGGCACCGCAAAAATCCTTGGGTACACTTGATCCTTAGGGGTTGTTTGCTAGGTTCAGGAAAGCACATTGCTCATTTGTCTCACTTCGGGTGTCCAAGCAACTTCAGTTCAGCCCCCTTTTTTCATCTAGGTATCTAGTGACAAACATCCACAACCGACTGATCTAGTCCTGTTAAAGCCGGCTCTTCTCGCCTTCGCAGTTCTGGACTAGGGCGTTCGGAGTCTTGTCCGCCGCGCCTTAAGTCACCTTTACTTTTTTCCCGCTCCCTATCCCCATGAATCCCAGTTCCCACGCTGCCTCCCCTCAAAGTCCTAAAACCCCGGGCACAGACGCCCCACCCTCGACTTCGCTAGGTCCGGTTGCCGAGTTTTTAAGCACCCACCGCATCGCCCTGTTCTCCGCCGGCCTTTTCCTCGCTGTGCTCGCCGTCTTCTGGCAGGCAGGCAGTTTCGGCTTCCTGAGCTTTGACGACAACCAGTACATCCCGGAAATTCCGGCCGTGCGCGAAGGGCTGACCCCCTCCAGCTTCTGGTGGGCTTGGACCAACAGCCATGTGGGCCAATGGCATCCCCTCACCACCCTTTCCTTCATCTTTGACTCTACTGTTTCGGGTTTCGCAAAAGCCCTCGCCACAGGAAAGTCCATGGAGGAAGCCTACAAGGCGGCTGGCTGGTTCCACTTTCATAACATCATTTTGCACGGGGCGGCGGCGGCGCTTCTCTTTTTGGCAATCAACCGTCTCACCCGCTCCTTCTGGCGCAGCGCCTTCGCCGCGGCCATCTTCGCGCTCCACCCGCTGCGCGCAGAGTCCGTGGCCTGGGTCACAGAGCGCAAGGACGTGCTCAGTGGAGCCTTCCTGATGGCGATCCTCTGGTCCTACGCCTACTACACAGAGAAACCCTCCTCCAGAAAGCGCCATGTCCTGCTCTGCGTGCTTTTCGCCCTCGGGCTTTTGTCCAAGCCGATGTTGGTAACCATTCCCTTTGTCATGGTGCTGCTGGATATCTGGCCGCTCAAACGTCTCAACATCGAACCGGAGTCCCCCGGCGATTGGAAAGGCGTGTGGAAGCAGCTCGTCCCGCTTCTCCTAGAGAAGACTCCCCTCTTTGTGATGGCCTTTGCCTCAGCGATCGGAGCGGTCTTCGCCGTGGGCACCCCCTTCCGCCCCATTCCCATCCTGCCGCTCCTGCCGCGACTACTCTACATCCCGGTGTCGTACGTGATGTACCTGCGGCAGTTCTTTCTGCCCTACGGGCTCTCCGCACACTATCCCTTTGTGGTAGACGGCCCCCCGATCTGGAAGGCACTCCTGTGTGCCGCCATTCTGGTCGCACTGACGGTGCTCGCCTGGCGCTGGCGCAAGCAGAACCCCTCTTTCTTGCTGGGCTGGTTCTGGTTCCTGGGCGCACTCCTGCCAGTCATCGGCCTGGTTCCCGGAGGCATCCAAATCGCGGCGGACCGCTACACCTACGTGCCGCAGATCGGCATGGGCATCGCGGCGGCCTGGATGCTGGGCGCTCTCGTGCGCGCGCTTCCGGCCGCGCGCAACCTGGTCTGCGCGGCTGCCGTGCTGGTGGTTGGGGTGTTCTCTATTGCCTGCGTTAAACAGACCGCCACCTGGAAAGACGACGAGTCCCTCTGGACGCACTCGCTCAAGGTCACCCAGAACAACGACTATTCTTCCGAAAAGCTGGCCTCTGCCTACCAGGCAAGGGCCCTGCGGGAGCCCGCAGAGAAAGCGCAGGAACTGCGTAAGGATGCGGAGAAACTCTTTAGAGACGCCGTGCGACTCAACCCGCATCTGGTGGGCTCACTCAACAACTTGAGTGTGCTCCTGCGGGGCAAAGGCGAGCTTCCCGAGGCCATCGAATTGCAGCGCAAGGCGGCTGAAGAGCATCCTCGCTGGGGCCTCATGCACCGAAATCTGGCCAGCGTGCTCACCCAGAACCGCCAGTTTCCCGAGGCCGTTACCAGCTTTGAGAAAGCCATCTCGCTGGATGCCAATGACGTGGAATCCCGCTATAATCTGGGCCTAATCCTGAGTGAAACGCGTACGGATGCGGAAAGCCTCCAAGCGGCTTTGGAACAGTTCCGGAAGTCGGTGACGCTGCAACCCCGCTTTGCGGAGGCGCACTTCAGCATGGGCAACGTGCTCTACCGTCAAGGCAAGGTGGACGAGGCGATCCTCAGCTTCCGCAAGGCGATCGAAATGGATCCCAACCATGCGCGCGCCTGCAACAACCTCGCCAGCCTGCTGGGCACCAAGGGGGACAAGGAAGAGCCGAGCCGCCTTTACCAGCGAGCCATCCAGATTGACGGAAATTACCTTGAAGCTTACCGGAACCTGGCAGAGGCCCTCCTCCGCAACGGGAATCCGGCAGGTGCAACGCAAGTCTGGCAGGCCGCGCTGGGACGCAATCCCAACGATCTGCCCAGCATCTACAGACTCTCCTGGATCCTGGCCACGCATCCGGACGCCGGAGTCCGCAAGATCTACGAACCAATCGACCTTGCCAAGAAAGGCGTCGAGTTGACGCAAGGCAAGGAGCCTGCGTTTCTGGACGCCCTTGCCGCAGCCCAGGCGCAGCTTGGAAAGTTCTCTGAATCGCGCGAACTGGTGGGCCGTGCGCTCGACCTCATTCCCGACAAGAACTCGCCGCAGGCCGCGGCGCTCAAAGCGCGAATGGAACTCTATAAGGAGGAAAAGGCCTACCGGGAACCGATTCCAGGAACCTAGGTCCCTCTGCGGAACCCAGCCTTCCAATGCGCATTCTCATCACAGGCATCTGTGGGTTTGCGGGCAGCACGCTCGCCCGCAAACTGCTCCAAGAGCGCGACGGCCTGAGCATTTGCGGAATAGACAATCTGTCCCGCGCTGGGTCCGAGACGAACCTAGCCCCGCTAAGGGCTCTGGGGTGCGATGTTACCATCGCGGACCTCACCGATCCGTCGGTACTCGACGCGCAACCTGCCGCCGACTGGCTCATTGATGCAGCGGCGAATCCGTCGGTGCTTGCGGGCACCGCAGGCTACTCCTCTGCAAAGGATCTTCTGGAGGTAAATCTCTTCAGTACGGTCCCCATGCTCGAATACTGCAGAAGACACCAGGCAGTCTTCACCCTGCTCTCCACCAGCAGAGTTTACTCAATCAACGCCCTGCGAGCCATCCCGCTGACCGTCAAGGATGACTCCTACCAACCCGGCCTCGCCTCGCCTTGGTGCGAGGGCATTCCGGAGGGCTTTTCCACGGCCGCGCCCGTTTCGCTGTACGGGGCGTCAAAGCTCTGTGCCGAGACCCTCGCGCTGGAATACGGCAGCGCCTTCGACTTTCCCGTGTGGATCAACCGGTGCGGGGTTCTGGCGGGTGCGGGCCAGTTTGGAAAGGCGGACCAGGGAATTTTTTCCTTCTGGATCCACCGCTGGGCGGCGCGGGCGCCCCTCAAGTATATTGGGTTCGGAGGCAATGGCTGGCAGGCTCGCGACTGCCTCCATCCGGGGGACCTGCCCCCTCTCCTGTTCAAACAATTTGATGCAGGTTCGCCAAAGGACCGGGTCCAGACGCTCAATCTCAGTGGGGGCGCCTCCAGCGCGACCTCCCTGCGCCAGCTCAGCAACTGGTGCACCGAACGCCTCGGCCCCCACCTTCCCGCCGAAAGCCCTGAGGACCGCGCCTTTGACCTTCCTTGGGTCGTCCTGGATTCTTCCCTCGCACAATCGGTCTGGGGCTGGAAACCGCAAACTTCCAAGACGGAAATTTTTGAGGAGATTACAGCACACGCGCGCTCCAATCCGGGTTGGTTGCAATTGTGCGGAGCCTGAGCGCCTGCAAGGAGAATCCTCTCATCGTGAACGCCCTGCCCCTTACGCTGCTGTCGATCGTCATCCCCGCGAGAAACGAGGAGGGAGCCATCCCCTCGACCCTTCGCCACCTGCACCTGGAGTTGTCCCTGCGCCAGATCCCCCACGAGATTATCGTTGTGGACGACGGCTCCACCGACACCACCTGGGATGTCCTGACCCAAACAGCCGCAGAAATCACACAGGTCCGTCCCGTGCAAAATCCGGGAGCCAACGGCTTTGGGAGGGCTATCCAGTACGGTCTCGAAAACATGCGCGGAGACGCGGTTGTCATCATGATGGCCGACGAATCCGACGACTGCCGCGATGTCGTCCGCTACTGGGACGTCCTCAACGAGGGCTACGACTGTGTCTTTGGAAGCCGGTTCATGCGCGGGGGAGGAGTCATCGACTACCCGTGGATCAAACTACTGCTCAACCGCACCTTTAACTTTTTCATCCGTGCCCTGTTTGGGATCAAACTCAACGACACGACCAATGCCTTCAAGGCCTACAGGCGTACGGTCATCAAAGGCATCAATCCCATCCTTTCCCAGCACTTCAATCTCACGGTGGAACTGCCGCTCAAGGCGATTGTCCGGGGCTACTCCTGGACCGTCATCCCTATTACCTGGCGCAACCGCCGGTTTGGAGTGGCGAAGCTTAAAATTGCCGAGATGGGCAGCCGTTACCTTTTTATCTGTCTCTATGTTTGGCTGGAGAAGACCCTGAGCCGCGGCGACTACCGCAAGCCAGCCCCCGAGCAGCCCGCAGGCTTCTCTGGGAACGGGGAGTAATACCACTTATTTGAGTTTTCTGGATGATTGCCGATCTGGCGCCCCGTAAGGGGCACTTCTCTTCCAGCCCATGGCAACGCCATGGGAAAACCGTCCCCCAAAAAGAATACGCCCTGAAAGGGCACCCCGACCTGCACGGCCCGTTCCAATTTGCGCGTAATCATGAGGCGCCCTTACAGGGCTTGTTGTTTTTATTACGAACCATCCCCATGGCGTTGCCATGGGCTGCGAGTTGCCTGCCCCTTCGGGGCGGAAAAACTCCGATTATTACTGATAGTTGGTATTAAAAAGCTATGGGACAGCAGCGGGGCGAATACGATTTATCGGGGCGCTTCATCAGGCCTCGCCCTCAGGGGACAGCATCCACCCGAGAAAGAAAATCCCCCTCGTAAAAGCTGCACTTGCCTCCCCTCAAGTTTCGCCGCCCTCTCGCTGTAAAAGTCCCTTCAGAACCTCGGTTTCCTTAGGCTGTGGGATGGCTGTGCATGCCGTTCAAACTAAACAGCCCTAACGCCATTCCTCCCGCCCATACCCTGACGGCGTTTTTCTTCTCGGTAATGTTCGGCGCGAGTCGCTTTGCCCACTCCGACTTGCTCCGTGCGGACAACGCCCTCCGTGCCGTGCTGGGTATTCCTCGGTTTCCGGGCACCGACCCGATTCGCAACTTCTCTTCACGCTTTTCCCAAGGCGCCGTCGAATCGTTCTGGAGCTCCCTTTGGCGCTGGCTCTTGCCCCACCTCGCCGCACCTCAGGAGAGCTTCAGCCTCAAATCGGATGAGCGTCCTGATGCGCGAGGGCTCCCTGGAGTCGGCGCCCACCTGCCAGCCGTCCGCAGCTTCGGAGTGGTGCGCACTGCAGGGGGGGTGAAGCGGGGGCGGTTCTCAGCTCAACACCTCGTGGATCACGTTGCCTTCGACGCTGGTCAGGCGCCGCTGCACTCCGTTGTGTTCGAAGGTCAGTTTTTCGTGGTCGAGGCCCAGCAGGTGCAGGATCGTCGCGTTGAAGTCGTAGAGCGGGTGCACGTCCTTGACCGCCTTGCGGCCGAGCTCGTCGGTTTCCCCGTGGCTCGCACCGGCCCGGACGCCCGCGCCAGTCAGCCAGCAGGTAAAGCCGTCGGGATTGTGGTCCCGGCCTTTTGCCCCCTTTTGAAAAAAGGGCATCCGGCCAAATTCGGTGCACCACACCACCAGGGTTTCCTCCAGCAACCCGCGCTGTTTGAGGTCCCGGATCAGGGCGGCGGCGGGCTGGTCGAGGACGCTGGCGTGAACGTCGTACTGCGCCTTCAGGGCGTTGTGTCCGTCCCAGTTCAGCTTGCCGCCGCTGGCGTAGGCGCCGTTGAACAACTGGACGAAACGCACCCCTTTCTCAATGAGCCGCCGCGCAAGGATGCAGTTCTTTGCAAAAGCGGCCTTGTCCGTGTTTTGGGTGTCGTCCGCTCCGTAGGCCTTGAGGACGTGCTCCGGTTCGGTGCTCAGGTCGCTGAGCTCGGGCACGCTCAACTGCATCCGAGCCGCCAGTTCGTAGCTGGCGATCCGGGCCGCCAGTTTGGCGTTGCCCGGGTTGAGTTCCATGTGCCGGGCGTTGAGCCGTTGCAGGAGCGCCTTGGCCGCTGCGTCCGCCTCGGGGGAAACGCCGGCGGCCGAAAGGTGGCGGATCGGTGCGAGCGAACTCATGGTCGTCCCCTGAAAGGCCGCCGGAAGAAAGCCGGGCCCCCAGTTGTTCGCACCGTTTTGCGGGACGCCGCGGGGATCGGGGATGGCGACGTAGGCCGGCAGGTTTTGGTTTTCGCTTCCCAGCGCGTAGGTGGCCCAGGAACCGAGGCTGGGAAAGCCGTCGAGGTTGAACCCGGTGGAAAGAAAGTTCTCGGCGGGCCCGTGCGTGTTGCTCTTGCTTGTGAGGGACTGCACAAACGCGATGTCGTCCGTGAGCTCCGCAAGGTGGGGTATGAGGTCGGACACCCATTTGCCCGATTTTCCGCGCGGGCGGAAGGTATACTGGGGGCGGGCCAGATTGCCGGCGGGCCCTTGAAACGTCACCGCCGGTCCGCCAGGGAGCGGCTTGTCATCCCATTTGATCAGCTCCGGCTTGTAGTCCCATGTTTCAAGCTGGCTGACCGCGCCGGCACAAAAGATGACGACCACGTTTTTTGCGCGGGCCGGGAAGTGTGTGGGCCGCGGGGAGTAGGGCCGGGCGGGATCAATGGCCGGGGCCGGGTGGGCCGCCAGCAAACGGTCCACCCCGAGCAGGTTGGTCAGGGCGATAGAGCCGAGTGCGGTTGCGGAGTTGGAGAGGAACTGGCGGCGGTCGAGCAGGACGCGTCCGGGCAGGGAAAGGCGTTCGGGATCCAGTGGGTTCATGGCACTCTTGGGGAGAGGG
>CAMCIN010000028.1 GCA_945874745.1 Akkermansia muciniphila
GCCGTGCCGTCGATGCGCAGATTCCGGGTGTTAAAAATGCCGTTCTTCACCGTGAAGGAAGCCGTTGCCTTTTGGGCGTTACTGTAACCCGCTCCGGGGACGATGCTGTTGAGGATGCCTGAAAACGGGCCCAAAAAGGGAATCGCAAAGACGTTGCCGTTGGTGATCGTCAGCTCTCCAGACCCGTCGACTTTGCGCGCCTCATCGCTGTCTCCCTTCCACAAAAAGGAGGCGTTCAGCTTCCCCTTGGAGTCGTCGTACCCCGTGTAAAGCCGGCTCAGCGTGGCGAAGTCCATGTCCGTGATGTAAAGGGAGGCCTTGTGCGGGGCCGACTCTGCGCCAGGCGTGATGTCGGCGTTGCCCTCCAGGCGGCCGTTGAAGAGTTTGCCGGATAGCCCGGTGATGCGCACGCGGTGCGGCGTGAAGAGCAGCTTGGCCGAAATTTGTTCGAACGAAAGCGTCTTGCCTGCGAAATCGTAATCCATGCCCCCCTCGCTTTCCACGCTGACATTGATGTTGGTTCGCTCCGGTGTCCGGGGCGCTGCCTTACCCTCGACCAAGATGGACGGCGCGGGCCCCTTGAACCGGTAGGGAGCCACCTCCCCCAGCCACGCCGGTTCGATCAACTTCATGGTCTCCTGCGGGTTGAGCCGCAGCCGGACCTTGTGAATGAAAAGGTCGTTGTGGACTGCGTCATAGGTCACCGAGCCTTCCGCGACGCCCTCGGTGCGCTTCAACACAAAGGGTCCGAAGCTCCACACTCCGCCCTTGAGGCCAATGGGGGTGTCCAGTTTTTCCAAAGCCACCCCGCGGAACGTGGCGCGTCCCAACTGGACCCGGCCCCAGGCGCTGCAAGCGGATATCTCGGGCGCGCTGCCGTGCACCTCCAAGTCGAGGCGCACCGGTTCTTTGGTCTGTAGCCAGCCGAGCGGGCCGGCGGACGGGGCGTCGGGAAAAGCCAGCTCGAGCACGGAATACGGCAGGGTGCTGTGGATTTTCGCCCTGACCTCACCAGGGGCGAGCAGCACGTCGCCGGTGAGCGCTCCCTGAGCGTGCACAAGTTTAAGTTCACGCACCGACCAGCGGGACCTGGCCCCGCTTTGCCAGGACCCGGCGGCCTTCAAACTCTCGAATGGCTCCTTCTTCCAGCTGAAGGCGGCGGCCTCCACGGAGGCTGTCAGACGCAGCGCCGCCTCGGGGCCGCTTGTTCCCACGGCGTGGAATTGCAGCGCGGGCCGGCTCTTGAAACGCAAAGAGTCAGCCGGCAACGCCTGTCCGGCAGCAGCCGCCAACTGGACCGGGTCGAGCGTCGAATCCATTCTCGCCTCCCAGGCCCCGGTCTTTGCAACCCAGCGGCCCACCGCATGCAGACGGCCCAGGCGGTCGTCGAGAGCAAGCTCCTGCAAGTCCAAGGCGCCCTCCCGCCAGACGGCGGCAAGCAGCACGGAATCCAATGGTACGCCGCGCACCACAGCTTCCCCGGACTCCAACCGCAAGGAGGCCGCCACGGATTCCGAGGCGTTCAAGTCGCCGCTAAACTGGATGCGAAGCTTGGGCGGGTCGCCCTTCCAGTCAAGCGCAGCAAGTTCGCGCAAAACGGATTCCGCAGTGCCCAGCCAGGCCGGAGACTCCCCCTCGGGGGAGTCCTCGAGGGCCCCCGGGTTGGCCAACCGCCCCTCGGCCCGCAGCGCCATGCCCAGAACCAGCGCCTCGGCGTAGACCAGCCGGATCTGCTTTTCGGGAAACAGCAGTCGCGCCCGGAGCCTTTCAACAGCCACCCTGCTCCCCGCCGGGTTACGCCGGTCCAGCGGAAGGGAGAGCCGCGCGTCATGCAACTCGAGCGCGGTGACAAAGGTGCGGCGGCGCACCAACCGGTTCCAATCGAGGTTCAGCGTCAACCGGTCAATCTCGGCGAGCAACCGTTGCCGGTCGTTGGCATCGTAGATGGCGACATCACGGGCAACAAAACCGCGCAGCGGATCAACGGTGAGTTTTTTGAAGGTCACCTCGATACCCCGGGAGCGGAACTCGGCAAAGACCCGCTCACGCCAGCTGCGCGTCAGACCGCGCTTGGCGGCGTACCAGCACGCCCAGACCAGGGTGGCCAACACCAGAAAAAGGAGGACTCTTAGAACGCGCCGGAGCAACGGTTTCGCCATGGGATCAGACCCTCAAAACGCTAGCCGAAATAGTGGAAGAGCTGCTCCAGCGACTGCTGGATGATGTCAAACGAGAGCCGCTCCCGGGCGATCTGGAGGGCACGGTCCACCGCCTGGTCGCGGTCGTGGCCGTGGTCCAGCAGCCGGGAGACCCCGTACAGCAGGTCCACGGCGGAAGTGTTCTGGCTGCAAAGGTCGGGGAACAAAATACGTTCCGCGTTCCCATTCCCACCGACACAGGGGATCCGGCACAACAACGCATCTCCCGCAACCGAACCCACCCCCCCGGTGGCGTCGAGTTGGAACACCAGCCGGTGGGTCGCCATCTTCTGCAAATATTCCGTGTAAGGCAGGCGCCGTTCAATGACGCGGAGGAGCCCCTGCCCGAAGCCCAGCTGCCGCAGCCAGCGCCGGCCCCTCCAGCCGTCCAAATTGAAAACCGTGACCGGTTCGTACATTTGAGAAGCGATGTCGCGGATACCCATCAGCGCCGTCAGATGCCGGCGCGCCGGATTCTTCCAGTCCCACGTGCCCAGCCAGATCCCGACCCGCTCCTCGGGGCGCACCGAAAAATCCCACGCTGGAGCGTCGACGGGCAGGGGGACCGGAATGGTTTCGACATGGAGAATGCCTCCTGCACGAAACACCGGCTCCAGATCGGGGGTCACCGCAAGGGCAGCATGAGAGCGGACGCAGATCTCCCGAAAAAGGGCGAGGGCTGAGGGCGAGTCCAGCTGGGCTTGGATCTCAAAGGCGCCCGGCTTTTCCCAGGCCAGGACGATCGTCTTGCCGGCGCGCCGCAAGTTGACGGCCGCTTGCCGGCACGCCTTCAGGTTGCTGCCGAGCACGAGCAAAACCCTGTTGTGTTCGGCTGGGATCGTTTCGTCACTTCGATGAAAGCTGCCGCCAGTGCAGGCGGCCAGGCCGTGGTAACCAAGGGGCGGATGAAGGCGAGCATCAGGCTGGCCGGCGAAATCTGGAAAAGACTGAGCAGGCTGCCGGCTACCGGGTTGGAGTACACAAAGCTGCATAAGGGGTGAGACAGGGGATTGTACCCAACGGGATCTGGGCTGAAAGGATTCCTTCTCGGACTTGGTGCCGTGGGCGGGCTTGGTTATTCTCGGCCTATGTCGACACCCCGCAAAACCCTGTTGTCCCAAGCCGATGCCATGACCCAAGTGCGGGCGGTGTACGCGGAGCTCGAACAGCGACCGGTGGAGCGGCAGTGCATCCGGAGAACCCAATGCTGTCAGTTTAAGCTGACGGGAGAGACCCCCTACCTCACCGAGGGGGAGGCTCTGGTGGCTGCGGCGGCTCTTCGCGCATTGGGCCAGACCAAGATCGCGCCCAAAAGTGATGGAAACTGCCCCATTTTGGATACCCAGACGGGGCTCTGCCAGATTTACGAGGACCGGCCTTTCGGCTGCCGGACCCATTTTTGCGGCGCCGCCGGCGGACCCTACAAACGGCGGGAAGTGGTGGACCTGATCAGACGGCTCGAGGACATCGACACCGCCCTGGGCGGCGTGGGTCCCCGCACCCTGCCGGTAGCGGTGAAAGAGTCGCTCGCGCTCGGTCAGCACAAGGGTGGCGTCCACATCAAGGCCGCCCCACGCTCACGCGGCCGGTGACCCCGGCGACGATCACGATCGCCATGTCCCTTTCGTTCGGGGCCACGGCACCGTTTTGGGTGCGGGCCAGGCCCACCACGAAATTCGGCTCCGAGAGGGGAAGCACGGTGGCCGAGCCCGTTTCCCAAAGCGCTTCCCCGCGGGGAGTAAACAACAGGATCCGGTCGAATTCCCTGGCCCCCGAAGCGGCGGTTCCCTTCCAAGTGAGCTTAGTCTCGCTCTTCGTGGCCACCGCGACGTCCTTGTACGTGGCAGGCAGGAGCGCCTTGACCAGGTCGGGCATTTTAAGCACCTCCACCATGTTCACCCCCTCGACGCGTTGCAGGGCGGTCACCGGTAGGATGTCTTCCGCAACCGAGGGAATCCGGCTTTCACCAGACTTCCCGCGGAAGGTCATCAGCCAAAGTTCGTCCACGCCTGATTTGGAATCCTTCGCAGCGACATTGAGAAAACCCGTCCACAAGTAAGCGTTTTGCGTCGCTGCCTCCATCCTCGCCTGCTCCAGAACGCCTGTGACCGTGGACAGCGCCTGCTCGATTTTCTTCCCCTTGAGAATTCCCACGACGCTGGGCGCCGCGAACCCGAGCACCATCAGCATGATCGCCATCACCATGACCAGTTCGATCAGGGTGAAGCCGGAAACGTGGGCCCGCGCCTTTCGGGAAAGAAACATTTGGGGGACTCTCATGACTGGGAAGGAGGGAGGGGCGGATCTTGGCGGGCAGTAACGCCAACCTCACCCCCCTCAGTATAACTTGCGCATGTTGGACGGAAGAATATTGAGCTCCGCGCGGTACTTGGCCACGGTTCGCCTGGCAATGGGGATGCCACGGCCCGAGAGAAACTCGACTATTTCTTTGTCACTGAGTGGATTGCGATGGTTCTCGTTCCGCACAAGCTCGGCGATCTCCCCCTTGACGCTGGTGTTGGAAAGGGTGCCGCCATCAGAAGTTTGGTAGCCGGGGGTGAAGAAATACTTCATTTCAAACACCCCGTGAGGTGTCGCAATGTACTTCCCAGAAATCGCTCGGCTTACGGTGGTTTCGTGCACCTCCACCGTCTCAGCGACCTGGACCATGGTCATCGGCCGCAGCGCGCTGGGGCCAAATTCCAAAAACGCTCCCTGCCGCTTTACAATTTCATTGGCGATGTTAGCGATCGTCTGCTGCCGCTGGTGGATGCTTTTGATCAAAAACTTCCCGCTCCGGATCTTGTCGCGGATGTAGTCTTTCACGTCTGTCCCGCTGCCTTCGCGCGTCATCAAGTCCTTGTAGGTGTTTGAAATGCGCAGGTGCGGAATCTGGTCGCCACTCAGAGCGACCACCCACTCCCCGTCGGAGCGCTCCACGGACACGTCGGGGAGCACGTAGTTGTTGGGATCCGCCGCGAAAACCTGCCCTGGCTTGGGGTCCAGCGTGGAAATAAAATTTGCCGCGCGCTGGACCTGTTCGGCCGTAGTGGAAAGCCTCCGCCCGATTTCAGGAAAGCGGCGCTTTCCCAGGTCATCCAGAAAGCGGTCCACGATGCGCCACTCGAAGGTGTTTTCTTTGCCAAGCCGCTTCAGCTGGATCAGCAGACAGTCCCGCAAATCACGCGCACCGACCCCGACGGGATGGAAGGTCTGCACCATTTCCAGCACGCGCTCGACGTGCTCAAGCTCTACGCCGCTCGTCAGCGAAATCTCCTCCGGCGAGGTCTGCAAGAAACCCCGCTCGTCAATGTTGCCGATGACCAGTTCCGCAACCTTCCGGTCCTCAAGCGGCAGGTCACAGCTGCTCACCTGCTCAAACAAATGTTGCTGCAAGGTTTCCTCGCGGACCAGCGAGTCGAAGAAAAACTGCCGCCTTTCTTCCTCCTCGGCAGAGCGCCCCGCATAGCCCGTGTTTTGGGCCATGTAGTCACGCCACTCTTCGTCCAACTTTGCCAGACGCTCAAACTCCTCCTGAAACTCTTCGTGCTCGCGCTGCTTGTCCTCCAAGCTCGGTTCCGTCGAGTCCTCCTCAAGGGTCGGGTTCGTCTGGATCTCCTGTTGGATCAGGTTCCGCAATTCCAAAACAGGGGCCTGCAGGATCAGCAGGCTCTGCTGTAGCTGGGGCGCCAGAACCTGTGTCTGGGACAGGCTCTGAGTTTGCGAAAGGCTCGACATGCCGCAAGTCTAACCAGCTCCATAGCGTGCGCAAGCATGGATCGGGCCAGATGTTTTTGAAATTCAAAAATTTCTCGTGCAACTCTGAAAAAATTGGCTACGCGGGGCTGTGTGCCACGCCCCCAAGCCAGGCCTTTCAATCCAATTTAAAACCCATCGGCGCCCCTTGGAGTCAGCGAAAACGGCCCACCGGGCACACGCGCTAGCCCTGTGGCACCATCAAGCGAAACGGCCACACGTAGGCTTGCAGCGTCACCAGCAACCCGATGAGCCCGGCCAGCACAAGGCTGTGGACCAAAACAAAACGCAGAATCTCCGCCTCGCGCCCGAAGGACTGCGTGGCAGTACTGGCGACCACGATGCTCTGCGCGTCCACCATCTTGCCCATGACCCCGCCCGAACTGTTCGCCGCTCCCATCAGGATTGGGCTGATGCCCGTCTGCTCGGCCGTGATCCTTTGCAGGCTTCCAAACAAGACGTTCGACGCGGTATCCGAACCCGTGAGTGCCACACCCAGCCAGCCGAGCAGTGTCCCGAAGAACGGATAAAACGCGCCGGTGCCCGCCAGCGCCAGCCCGATGGTGGCGTCGGCCCCTGAAAACTTCGTCACATTTCCCAATGCCAGCATCGCCCCGATGGTCAGCAGCGAAAGACGCACCTTCCAGAGGGTGTGCAGGTACACCGAAACCAGACGGCCCAGCGGAAAGCCCATCACCAACCCGGCGCTCAGGGCCGCGGCCAAAATGCCGGTACCCGTCGCGCTCAGCAGGTTGAGCCTCCATTTGGCTCCTTCCGCCGCGGCCCCTGCGGCCGCCACCGGGGGCATGCGTTGGACCAGTCCGTCCAGCCAGCCCACCGTGAGGCTGCTGGAGAAGAGACCGTCCAAGGCCCCTTTCACCGCCGGCGTTCCCCACGCCAGGATGAAGCCAGTCAAAATCAACCAGGGCAGCCATGCCAGCCACACTCCCTCCCCAGGCCCTTGCGGCCCCGCGGCGGCAGGGGCACCGCCCCCTTCTGCGGCTTCCACCAGGACGCCGTCCCTGAGCACCAGACACTGTTTCGGGCGCCAGACGCGCAGCCAGAGCACCACCGCCACAATCGAGGCGGCTCCCGCCACCAGGTCCACCAGCCAGGGGCCATGGAAATTCGACACCAAAAACTGTGGCACCGCAAAGGCCGCTCCTGCCGCCAGCGCCACGGGCAGCACCTCGCGCGTGCGCCGCCAACCGCAGAACGCCACCAGGATCCAGACCGGCATCAGCAACGAAAAAAACGGCAACTGTCGGCCCACCATCATCGAGACGAGCTTGGCGTCAAGTCCGGCCACCTGCTCGAGAGTGGTGATCGGGATGCCGAGCGAGCCGAAGGCCACGGGTGCGGTGTTAGCAATCAGGGCCAGCCCCGAGGCGTGCAGCGGTGAGAACCCCAGCTGCAGCAAAATCGCACCCGTGATGGCCACGGGCGCGCCGAAGCCGGCCATCCCCTCTAAAAAGGCGCCAAAGCTGAACGCGATCAGGACCAGTTGGACCCGGGCATCCGGCGCAATGCGGGCAAGGCTGTCCCGAAGCACTTCCATGAGGCCGCGCCTTACGGTCAGTTCGTACAGAAACATCACGTTGAGGATGATCCACCCGATGGGAAACAGCCCGAAAGCCGCCCCGTAACCCGCAGCCCCCCAGGCGAGGCGCACCGGCATCCCGTAGGCAAATACCGCCACCGCAAGCGCCACCCCCAGGCCGGTAAGCGCCGCCGTGTGGATCCTGAGGCGCCCCAGGGTCATGCCCAGCAGCAAAACGGCCGCGGGCAGCGCGGCGACAAGGGTTGAAAGCAACGCACTGCTCAGCGGCTGGTAGTTCTGGAGCCAAATCATTTTATATACGGGGTGGGGGGTCGGAAAACAGCCTTGGGGAAGCCCTGCATGTTTGAGGGATCTCCCAGAGTAGGCCTCCGCTTGGATGTGCTCCGCCGAGCCTGAATGGCCTCTTGGGGCTTCAGTCGGCGCAGCGCGTCGTGCGCTGTGAGAAGCAAGCCCCGCGCCGCCGACTGCCGAGAGTGGGGCCAATCAACGCATCGACAGGGGCGGCCCGTCCTTCGAGCGCGTGAGCTGAATCTGGATCACGGGCCTCCGAGGAGAGCGGGCAGGCATCCACAGATGGCTCAGATTTTCGCAGATGTTTTTTGGGTTTCCACTCCGCCGCCCGTGCTCAGAAATCTGCGGCTCGTAGCCCAAAGTTGCGCATCGCGCGAGGGGCGCGCTCGCTCCCGGAGGGAGCAGAGAGAGTGAGCCGGGCGACCGGAAGTATCCCACCTCGCTTCCAGGAAACGATAAACCACTAAAAGAACCTAGAAGCCAGCGCCTTGCATATAAGTGTAAGTCATAAAACATCTGTGAATATCTGTTTCATCTGTGGATCACTCCCCGTCATCTGTGGATCACTCCCTGTTCCATAGCGATTCAGCAAAAAGTGCACACGTCCTAGCCCGGTGCCCCTTTTCCATGCACAAAACGGTCGTGCAGACGGGCGTAGACCCCCGACTCCTCGACGAGTTCAGCGTGCGTGCCCCGCTCGACGATCCGGCCATCCTGCAGGACAAGGATCAGGTCAGCGCGGCGGATCGTACTGAGACGGTGCGCCACCACGAAACTGGTGCGGCCCTCGAGCAGCGCCGCGAGCGCAAACTGAATCCGCGCCTCCGTGAGGGCGTCCATGGCGCTGGTGGCCTCATCGAGGATGAGCAGGCGCGGGCGCACCAGCAGAGCGCGGGCGAAGCTCACCAACTGCCGCTGCCCCCCGGAAAGGTTCGCCCCGCCCTCCCCCACCTCGGTTTGGAAACCCTGCGGAAGCGCCTCCATGTCCTCGAGAAAACCCAGCTGCCGCGTGATTTCCCGCACCTCGGCCTCCGGAGTTTGGGGCCGCGCAAAACGAATGTTGTCCAGCACGGTACCGCCGAACAGGAAGCTCTGCTGTTGGACGATGCCCAGCTGGTTGTGTAGCGAAACGGACTGGATCTGTGAAAGGTCCATGCCATCCAACCGCACGCTTCCGGCATCGGGCAGGTACATTTTGGCGAGCAAATTGGTGATCGAGGTCTTGCCGCTGCCAGTGGCCCCCACCAGCGCGACGGTCCTGCCCGGTGTCGCCGTGAAACTGATATCCTGAAGGACGGGCCGCCCGGGCTCGTAGGCAAACCCAACCTTTTCAAACTCCACCCGGACGCCCTCGCGGCCGCCGGCACCCGCCTCCGGAAGGGGAAGGGCGTCCGGGGCGTCTGCCCACTCGGGTGGGGTATCCAGAAGCTGGAAGACGCGTTCCGCGCCAACCATGGCCGACAGGGCGGCGGTGTACTGGTTGCCGAGGCTGCGGATGGGTTCGAAGAGAAGGACGGCCAGGAAAAAAAACTGGACGATGTCCCCCACGGTGGCGTGGGCGCCGGGAGCCAAAACGCGCCAACCCCCGATGAGGAGCAGCAGGGCGGTAAAGAGATGCGTGCTGGCCTCCAAAAGCGGCAAAAACTTCGCAGAGGTGCGGGCGGAAATCATGTTGAAGCGGCCCTGATCCTCGGCCAGCGCGCGGAAAGCCTCCGCATTGAGCGATTCACGAACAAAACCCTGGGTTACCCGGATGCCGCTGACCGACTCGGTTAGGGTGGCAGTGATACGGCTGAAGCTTTCGGTGGCATCGCGCTGCGCTTCGGCAAGGCGCTTGGCAAACAGCCGGTTGATCCCCCACACCACCGGCGTAAGGGCGAGCACGACCAGAAACAGGACCCAGTCGTGGGACAGCATGAGAGCTGAGGCGACGAGCATCTGTCCCAGCTGCACCGCCGTGATGAAAACCACGTCCTGCACCCCAGTACGGATGCTGTCGATGTCGGAGGTGACCCTGCCAATGACGCGGCCCACCTTGGTGGTGTCGAAGTAGCGCATCGGCATCCGGAGCACATGCTCGAAGACGGCGGCTCGCAGGTCATGAATGACGGCTTCCCCGAGTTCCAGCGCGTAACGGTAGCGGTAGTGGAACATCCAGTTGGTAAAGGCTGCCAGCGCGGCGAAGCCCAGCGCGCCCATGAGGATACCCCGGGCATCCTGTTGCTGGATCGGACCGTTGATGACCGCGCCCATCGCCCAGGTGCCCAGGGGCAGGAGCGCGGCCCGCAGCAGGACATGGAAAATCAGCCAGCGGAGCGTGCGCTTGTGCGGTGCCGCGTACGAAAAAACTCGGCGCAACAAGGGCAGGAGGCCTAGTTCGGGACAGGTCCGGTGGGCCTCCGGATCACGTTCAACGCGCGTAAGCTGCAGGGGCGCGCGTTTCATAGAAGTGCGGGCTCCGGCACAGCGAGCCCCTGCATTTTGGCGGAGGTCTGGTAGTAGCCTGGTACCGCGAGTAAAGCGGCGTGGCTGCCCTGCTGCACCAGGCGCCCCCGCTCAAGCACGTACACGCGCGAGGCCCTCTTGAGCATGGCGGGCCGGTGCGCCACGATGATGGTGGTACGGCCCTCCATTGCCGCCTCCATCGCGTCTGCAATTTCGTGTTCAGTTTCCGGATCTACCGCTGCAGTCGGATCGTCGAGCAACAAGATCGCGGGCTCAAGCAGGAGGGCACGCGCAATCGCCAGACGCTGTTTCTGCCCTCCGGAAAGGCCGACACCGGCCTCCCCCAGAACCGTGTGGTAGCCCTGGGGAAGGGCGGTGATAAAGTCGTGCGCCGAGGCAATCCGGGCCGCCTTTTCAATTTGCTCCGCTGTGGCGTCGGGATGACCGAAGGCGATGTTTTCTGCCACCGTGGTGCTGAAGAGGAAGTTGTCCTGAAAAACAATGCCCACGCTGCGGCGCAATTCGCGAAGGTCGAGCGCGTGCACGTCCACGTCGTCGAGCAGGACGCGGCCTGCCGAAGGGTCGTAGAAGCGCGGGATCAGGCTCAACAGGGCGCTCTTGCCGCTGCCCGTGGCGCCCACAATGGCAATGCACTCGCCGGGTGCCGCCGCGAGGGAGACGTCCTCAAGTACGGTGTGGCCGGCATGCACGAAGCTGACGTTTTCGAGGCGCACCCCGCCGCGGACCACGCCGAGGCGTTTGGGCGCCGCCGGGCTCTGGATGAGAAGCGGCGCGTCGAGCACTTCAAAAACACGCTGCGAGGCGCGAAGGCACTGTTGCATGGAATTGGCGATGTTGCCGATGCCCGCGATCTGGCCGGAGAACTGCTGGAGTATTGCGGCAAATCCGACCAAGCCGGTGCCGATGCCGATTTCACCGCGCATCGCCAGCCAACCGCCGTAGCCGAGCAGGATGATGATATTGGCTTGGCTCAGGAAAATGATGAACGGAACAAACGTGGTGACGCGGCTAAATATTTCATGCTGCACCTCGCGCAGGGTGTCGTTTGCCTTGGCAAAGCGTTCCCTTTCGGCCGCCTCCCTAGCGAAGGCTTTGATCACCCGAATCCCGCGGACGCTCTCTGCAAGCCGCTGCACCAGCGAGTCGAAAAGGTCGCTGGCGTTTTTGTACGAGGGCCGTACCGAACGCGAAAACGCAGCGGAAGCCGCCCACACCAGGGGGGTCGTCGCAAGGCAGGCGAGAGTAAGCCCAGAATGAACGGCCAGCATGTAGCCGAGAAACGCGGCAAGGGAGACCGTCAGCGTGACGACTTGAAACAGCACGCCGTCGACGAAAAGACGCAGGTTTTGGACATCCCCGCCGACGCGGTTAATGAGCGAGCTGCTGGAGTTGGTGTCAAAAAAACGGAATTCGAGGCGCTGAAGTTTGTCGTAGCATTGGGCGCGCAGATCGACGACGAGCCGGCCCTGGAGCAGCTCTCCAAACCAAACGCCGTTGAGATAGCCCAACACGAGCCGCCCCAGCGCCAGGGCGAAGACGCTTGTGGCGAGGGCGGTGATGGTCTGCATGGCGGTCCAGTGGGCCGGCGGCGCCAGCAGCGGGGGCCACTGCGGCGGGCGGGCCGAGGGGTCCACTGCGTGCCGGAGTGTGTCGATGCTCAGGCCAGTGAGACCCACTGTGGCGATCCCGGTCCCAAGCAGCCCGAACTGGGTGACGAGCACCTGCAAGCAGCCCCAGCGGTAACGCCAAGTCAGCCCCAGCAAGCGGAGGATCAACTGGGTGTTGCTCAGTTCAGGCGTTAGGGATGCCGCGGATTTCAAGCGGGGGACGATAACACAGGCGCGTGCTTCCTGCCACGAACGAACACGGCCCCGCCTCGAACGGCGCACCTCGGGACACCCCCGCCCCCGCAGGACACCCCCGCAGGACACCCCCGCCCACACACGGTTCCTCCGCCCACACACGGTTCCTCCGCCCACACACGGTTTCGCCCCAACGGGCCCCAACGGCCCCCCCGCTGCCAGCCCACAGCAACGCCGTGGGACGCACATCCCCACACGCCCCAGCGGGGTGGGCCGTTGCCGACCCATGCGATGCAAAGCCCCCGCGCGGTCCGCGCGCCTCGCCGGTCCCTCGGGCCGGGCCGGAGAGAACTATTTCTTTTTCGCGGTGGTCGAACCGTCCAGTTTTGTGAGGTCCACCAGATCTCCCAGCAGGTTGAGGGTCTCCTGCTTGACTGGGTCGTAACGAATGGGTGCGCCCTTGAAGACGGGCTTGCCGTCCTTGTCTTTTTGCGGCTCAGACACCGCGTCGCTAGCGGGGGCGTCCTCGTCCTCCGAGGAAGCTGCCGCCCCCTCCTTGGGTGTCTTTGGCTCCACAAACTTCACCGCCACCAGCTCCTTCTTGGAAACGTTGTCCAAGGTGATCCGGTACACCTTGGGATCCTTCTCCTTGGCCCTCGCCTGGCGCTCCAGATCCCGGTTTTCCTTGCGCGCCTTGTCTTCGTCCAGTTCGGCCTGACGGGTCTTTTCGCTCAGTGATATCCGGTTGTCTGCTGTGCGCTTCCGGATTCTTTCGAGATCCTCCAAAACATAGGCAAACTCCGGGTTCTGAGGGATGCGCGCCTGGGCGCGGCGGCGCAGCTCGTCGAGGTGTAGCGGCTTGTCCCACTTGTCAAAGTCCACAGCCGAAAAGGTGTCGTAAGGCAGCGGGTCCTTGAGAGACTCCTCCCCAAGCTCGGGCTGGTCAAAGACCGAGGGTAGCGTGATGTCGCTTTCCACGCCCCGCAGCTGGGTGGAACCGCCGGCGACGCGGTAGAACTTTTGGATGGTGAGTTTGACCGCACCCGCATCCGTGCCGTTGGCGAGGAAGGGCACAGCACGGCTCAGTTCGATCATCTGCTGGACGGTGCCCTTGCCGAAGGTCTTGGAGTCGCCGACGACCACGGCACGGCCGTAGTCCTGCATGGCCCCAGCGAAGATCTCGCTGGCGGAGGCGCTTTGCCGGTTGACCAGCACCAGCATGGGCCCGTCGTAGGCGATGGTCGGGTCCTTGTCCCGGGAGACGGCCACCTCGCCGTTCCAACTCCGGGCCTGCACCACGGGGCCCTTCTTGATGAAAAGGCCCGTCAAGTTGACCGCCTCGTCCAGAAAACCACCCCCGTCCCTGCGCAGGTCCATGACAAGGCCTTGGATGCCTTCCTGCTTGAGCCGATTCACCAGCGCCAGCACGTCCCGGGTGGTGCTTTTGGCGTTCGGATTCTGGTTGCGCTCCGGGTCACCGTAGAAGGAGGGGAGCACGACCACCCCCAGCTTCAGGGTCTGCCCGTTGGGCCGGGTCCATTCGAGCAGCTCGCCGCGGGCCTCCTCGTCCTTGAGCTTCACTTCGTCGCGCTTGATTTCAATGGTGGTGCGCTCCGAGCCCGTCGTGCCATCGACGGGAATGACCTGGATGCGAACGAGCGTGTCCTTCTTGCCGCGGATCATGCTGACGACCTTGTCCAGCTTAAGGTCCACGCAGTCGACAAACTCCTTGTCTCCCTGCGCAACGGCGACAATCCGGTCGCCCACCTTCATCTTCCCCCCCTTGAGCGCGGGGCCGCCCGGGACAAGCTCCATGATCTTGGCGTAGCCGTCCTCGGAGCGGAGCTTGGCGCCGATCCCGAAGAGCGAGAGGCGCATGTTGATACTGAACTGTTCGAGATCGTTTTTGCTCAGGTATTCCGAATGCGGATCGTAGGTCTGGGCGAGGCACAGGAGGAAGGTCTTCACGACGTCCTCGGAGGTTTGCTCCTGTAGGTTGCGCAGGAACTGGTCGTAGCGTTTGCCGATGTTTTGCACCGGATCGGTCTTCTTTTTGGCAAGCCTTTCCTGAAGCAGTTCGGAGGTGATCCGGTCGCGCCAAAGCTGGCGCGCTTCGCTGTCGTCGGCGGGCCACGGAACCTTCTGGCGGTTGAACTCCACGGAGCGCTCCTCCGAGAAGCTCAGCTCGGTTTTGAGTAGTTCCTTGGCCTGCGCAACGCGTTCCTCCGCGCGCTTGCGGAAGAGGTCGTAGATCTGGTGGGCCGCCAAGGTCCTGCCGGCGAGAATCTCGTCATCAAGCTTGTCCTGCCACAGCGCTTCGAAGCCGCGGACATCCTCTTGGGTGAAGAAGATGTGGTTGTAGTCGAGCGCATCCAGATAATTGCGCAGCAGCCTCTTGGACATTGCGTCATCGAGGCGCAACTTGGAGTAGTGGACGTTCTCAAGGAGCCTGGCCACCGCGATGGTTACCTGGCTGGGATCAGGTTCACCGGCGGCCCGAAGGGTGTGGGCCGGCGCCAACAGGGGTGAGGCCAGAAAGACTGGAAGGGCTGCAAGGACCGCAAGAGTGGCACCCGACCGCCGAAGGGCGGCCGCGCGGGATCGCGCGCCGGAGGCCGCGGAGGAAAGGGAGAGGGAGCGGAGCAGCTTCATGGCAGTAAGATTGTGGAAACGCAGGGGCGTAGGGGCGCAAAGATCAAAAACGGGATCGCGGCGGAATCGCGGAGGGGTCTGGAGAGAGGCAGGCGGGGCGGAGGTTGCTTGGATGGAAGGCGGCCTGGGGCTAGGACACGCTGGATTAAGAAGGCGGAGGAAGGCGGAGGAAGGATTCCCGAATGAGTTTATAAACTAAGGCTTCAGCGCAGCTCTGGTTTCAACACAGCAAGTGGATCATTGGCCAACCGCAGCCTTGCGTCATTGTACAGCTTCAACACAGGCCTAGCTTCAAAGCTACAACACATGAGCCCTGTCAAACTTGGCACAAAAAGCCGGGTGCGCAAAGCAGCTTTACCATTGCCTACGTAAGCAGCCGGCCAAAAGTCTTAAGAGATTGAGACGGGAGTTAAAAAAGTTTCGGGCGCACACAAAGCTGGGATTGACGGAACCCCCTTTGAAGGGAAGGAACGCTTGTATGGACATTTACACGGGCGGACTGTTCGAAACAAACTGCTACTATCTTGAGGAGGCCCGCCTTCTGGTGGACGCCCCGGAGGGGGCCGCCGACTGGTTGGCCGCCCGCGGCTATCGCGTGGAGACGCTGTTGCTCACTCACGGACATATCGATCACGTCTGGGATGCCGCCCGAATCCAGAAAGAACATGGCTGTGTGGTTGTCTATCACCCTGATACGGCGCCCATGGTGACAGAGCCGGATTTTTTCCAGCGGGCGGGTTTTCCCTGGCGGGTCGAACCGCTGGAGCCCGGCACCTTGGTGGAGGAGAAACAGTCCGCCTTCTGGGGCGGCGTGGAGTTTGAAGTGTTGGAGGTGCCGGGCCACTGCCCCGGGTCGCTCTGTTTTCTAAGAAAGGAAGACGGCATTCTGTTCGGGGGCGACGTGCTTTTTGCCGGGGGGGTGGGGCGCTGGGATTTGCCCGGGGGCGACCGGGAGCTGCTGTTGGGGGGGATCCGGCGAAAGCTGTTGCCTCTGGGGGACGGCGTCCGGGTGTTGCCTGGGCACGGGCCTGCGACGACCTTGGGAGAGGAAAGGTTGCACAATCCGTATTTGCAGGAATAGCTGGCCCGAACACAGTCCCAAAAGGGACGGCGCAACCGGGCGCGCTCCGCTGGATTACCCGCCGCCTCGCGCCTCGGAAAAGCCCCCTTTTTGGGTGCTCTGATCCGCCGGGGCGTGTGCACGGTCAAAAAAACCTCAGCTGCGGAAGGAAAATGCTGGGGCTCACCCAAACAGAGGTTCCCCGCTGTTTCCGGCGGGTGTCTTTTCACTCGCTCCGGATGAACCGAGCGGTCATCCACAGACGGCCCACAGGCCTCAAAAAGGTTGGAGAGGGTAGGAGACCGGAAGGAAACCTGAGAACCTCTTTTGCATCTGTGGCTCACTCCCTGTTCCCCCGAGTATTCGGCGAGAGTCTACCATCGGGAAGAGGCCCTAGTGCCCAAACGCTGCCACGGCGTGATCCCGTTGCAGCCACTCGCTTTCGATTTTATTGAAGGGTTCTGCCGCCTTTCTCAGACGCCCAATCGACTCGGTGAAGAGGAGGGTACCGGTGGCAACTTTCTTGGTCCTCCCTTTTGGATGCTGCCCGCACACCACGTTGAGCCACTTGAGTGCGATCTTGGAATCCCCCTGTACGTGGACGTGGGTGGTCTCGGGGGAACCCATTTCGGCGAGCTTTTCGAGCGCCACACAAAGGGTGAGAATTTCGGCTGCGTTGTTGCTGCAGGGAATGCCGTGGCTGACCCGGATAGGCTCGCCATTGCCCATCTGGCCCTCCAGCCCGGTGTAGCGGTAGCTGCCGTATCCAATGCCAAAACCGAGCGCAGGGATGTTGCAGGGCGTTCCGCCGTCGAAGTGGAGGGTGACCTTGCGGGTGGGCGCAAGTTTTGGCTGGCTGAAAAGATCATCCATAAAATCTGGTAACCGAGTCTTATTCGATCGTTAGCTCGTAAAAAAGGGGTTGTTTTTTGGAGCGCTAACGCCACCTCACAGAAGGCCGAACTTAAAAACCGGGCCGAAGAAAACGCTGACCCTCCCAACACGAAACACCGCCGCATCGAGGCCCTTGGCTGGCCACCTGCCGGCGCGTGTCCCATGGCCTTCCCCGCCTTGCATGTTTACGGGAGGGGAGCCGTTCCTGCTCGGAAAACCCCGATGCTCTGCCTGCTTTTCTGAGAAGTCTGAGTTCCTCGCTACTTTCAGTGGGTGAGCGCTTCTAAGAAGCGAGACATGATAATTCGGGAACTTGCAGGAGCCATGAACGGCTCTCGACTTGGAGGACGCAGGGTCCGACACCGTCGGGCCTCCTCAATAGGGCTAGTGGGCCTGTTATTTAGACAACTAGCCCCCCAAAGCAGTCAAATATTGGGACCCCTTTCTCTGCTCCCTCCGGGAGCGGGAGCGCCCCTCGTGCTATGCGAGACTTTGGCAGCTTTGGGTGACGAGCCGCAGATTTCTCAGCACGAGCAGCGGAGTGAAACCCGTAAAAACATCTGCGAAAATCTGAGCAATCTGTGGATGCCCGGCCTAAGACCCTCCGGACTCGCCCTCCAAAAACACATGTTTTCTTGGAAATACGGGCCGCAGCCGGGTCCGGCCGCCGCGTGCCTTGCGCAACCCGTCGAAAACGACATCCAGACCGTCCACCTTCATCTGGTGGACCATTTGCAGCAAAAGACCCAGACGGCCCTTTGGAAACCCGCCCTTAGCGGCAAACCAAGCAAGATATTCCACCGGCAGATCGTAGATGGGCACACCGTGCGGAGGGTGGTGCGCCGGCCCGTGCTTGCCGAAGGGCATGCAGGTGCGGCCGATCTCCTCCAAATCCCTCTGCATCTGCCGTTCCAACTCCTCCATAGCCTCAATGCAGCACGATGACTTCCTTGCCGATGGGGGCCAGCGAGGCGATGGCCAACTTGAGGTGCTGAAGCGCAAAGGGCAGCCCAATGATCGTCACCGCAGAGGCGACGGCCCCCACAAGATGGGCCACCGCCAGCGTCCAACCCACACACAAAAACCAGATCGCATTTCCCAGAAACCCGATCCAACCAGTGCCCAGATCGCTACGCCCAGTCACCAGCCGCCGGTCCACCAACTCCCTCCCGAAGGGCCACAAAGTAAAGCGGCCCAGTAAAAAACAGGCTCTCGCCCAGGGCAGCCCCACGATGCTCAGGGCGGCCAACAAGCCGGCGACATACCACAGTAACCCGCTCCACAACCCGCCGCACACAAACCAGATGATGTTGCCGATTGTTCGCATAAATTCAAATACGTTACTTGCCGGGGGGCCGGCCCCCTTTGGCCTCCTGCTTGACCCACTTCTCCAAATGCAGATGTGCAAACCCCACATCCACCTTCTGCCTGAAATCTAGCTTGAGCTCTCCGCCCTCGGGGCGCAATTCCACAGGATTCACAAACACCAGCCTTCCGCCCGGACGCAGGAGCCGGCCGGCAAAGCCAAAAAGCGCACGTACCATCGAACGCAAATCATTCACAGGCACGCGCTTTCCTAGCGGTGGATTGCAGATAACAAGCGAAAGCTCATGCAAGTCCGAAAGCTCCGAATGACGGAACGCCTCGCGAAAGTCGCTGACCACAAAGCGGGCCCGCACCGATTTGCGCTCCCTGTTGGCGGAGGCAAAATTGAGCTTCGCAACGGCCACCGCCTCGGCGCTCAAGTCAGTTCCGAAAACTGCACCGCCCTCTCCACGTAGCGCGCACTCGGCCAGCTCCAGACCAGAACCGCAAAACGGGTCCCAAATCTTTTCCGCCCCGGACAAGCCGACCCCCGCCAGACGCACCATCGCGGCGGCCAGGGGCGGATGCGACGCGGCGGGCACGTCTCCCCGGCGGTATGCAAAACGCGGGTCGGGGCGCAGCCGTGGGGAGAGCTCCACGCGCACGCCCCCGGCGGTCTCCCGGATGCTGACCTCCCAGAGCGCCTGTCGCGGATCGTTTAGAAGCGCTGGGGCCGCAGCAAAAACATGCTCGGCAATCTCGTTGGCCAAAGTCGCGCTGGTACGACGCGCAAAGAATTCCAGCCGATAGCGTACCGTTCCCTCAGTGAAGGACTGCATGATATGCCGCGCGGGCCCTGAGGCGATGAGGGCGGCCAGCGCGCGCGGATCCCATGCGGAGTCGGGTCCGTCCCGCAGGGGCAGATCGCCTAAGGGGAAAACAAGGGAGCTGAAACAACGCAGTGCGTAGAGATTGTTGAGAGAAAAAACCTTCTCCGGAACCAGCTCGATCCGCTCGGCGTCTTGACGACCACTTCGGAAAACGCCCTTTAGGGCTGTGGCCTGGTTGAGCTCCTCGACCACAAAGGGGGTCAACCCGCTGCGGCATTGCAGCGCAACCCGGATGCCTTCGAGCTTTTTGAGAGGAGCGTCCAACGCCAGTGCACCTGCGCCCTCCTTTCTGGCCACGTTGGCCTTCACCTGTTGGACGGACACTGCGAGCCGGCCGCCCGGCTCCGCTGCGCCCAGCTCGAGGGTCGCCTTTCCTCCAATTCTGCTCAAGGTCTGGACGAGCGCCCTGTCCTCCCTTTCACTCGCGGCTTTTCCCACCAGCGCGAGCAGCTGATGCTCCTCCGCCTCGCCTGCCCCGAGTTTTGGCAAAGCCGCCATTGCGTAACGCCTCACCTTCTCGGCCGTGTCGGAAAGCAGCCCGCGCAGCCAGTTGCGGGCCTGCTGCTTTTGGGCTGGGGAGCCGGTCTCCGAAAACACCACCCCGACAGCCCGGACCACCGACACCAGTTGCATGCGCTCCGAGGGAGGGGCCGCGTCAAACCGGGGCACTTCCCGGGCCCAGAGCTGCTCGCAACTCAAGAGCCTCAGTTGCTGGTAATGGGCTCTGAGACGGTCGCTGGAGCTGGTTGTCATTTCCTTGAATTTACGGCCGTTTTTTTTGAATTGAATGTTAATCTTTCGATCCGACTCCCGGTTGCCGCTCCGCACCTTTGTGCGTGGCAAATCAAGCCCGCCGGCATTCGCGAACCTCACGCAGACGGCGAGGCTCGCTCCAACTCCCCTCCCTGTTTCATCCGCTGGATTTCCGCGCTTTCCGCGGGCCCCGTTTTCCTCGGAAGGTTGCCCCACACACCCAGGCAGAACGCGAGGCTGTGGACATGCCCCGCCCCCGGCCCAGAGGGGTAGTTAGGGTAGTGAAAGCTACGGCTACTTTGTGTCTGTGATTTTACGGATTTCCGCCAAAAGAGTCGGCTTAAAACCCACCCATCTGCCCACTTCTTTCCCGGCGGAATCGAGCAAAACCAGCGTGGGATAGCCGTTGACCTTGAATTGCCGCCCCAACGCGTCGTTTTGGGCTTTCACCTCGGCTGGCAACTGTTTGCTCTGGGGAAAGTCCAACTCGACTAGGAGCAGGCTTTTGGCACTGAATGCCTTGAAGTCGGGCTTGGCAAAGATCTCTTTGTCGATTTTGACGCACCAACCGCACCAGTCGGAGCCTGTGAAGTCCAAAAGAATGTGCTTTTTTTCTACTGCGGCCTTTGTCTTGGCCGCCTCGAAGTTCTCCAGCCACCCAGGCTTGGCGGCAAACGCATCGGCGTTCCAGACGCCTGCCCAGACGGAAACCGCAAGTGCTACCGCAACCTTGAACATGATATTCATAGATTGTCAGTATTAGCACCCGGCTAGTTTTTGCCAACGCCGCGGGGCCCAGGTCAGCGGTTTTAGGCTAGGGCAACTTGTTTTTTGTTGCCCACTCCCCGCGCTTGGGTAGGATGGTAGGTTCCTTTCCGATCCCATTTTCCAGTAAACTCCTCTGACGTCATGAAAGCCGACATCCATCCCCGCTACGAACAGACCCACATCCAATGCGCGTGCGGGACCAACTACGAAACCCGCTCCACCCGCCGGGATCTGCGTATCGGCATCTGTGCCGCCTGCCATCCTTTCTTCACCGGCGAGCAGAAGTTCGTCGACACGGCGGGCCGGATTGAGAAGTTCTCCAAGCGCTATTCGTCGACCCCGACTTTGCGCCGCAAAAAGATCTAGCACGCTGCCGGTTTATTTTCAGGACGGTGAAGGCGCTTCGTGTCGCCTTCACCGTTTTTGTTTGAAGTACCCTTTCAAATTTCCGTTCGCCGGTCCACCCGTCCTTCCTCCCCTTTGCTCCGTTTCTCACGTCTTTCATGGATTTCGGCCCACTTATCGCCCGCAAACGCGAACGCTTTGAAGAACTCGAAAAGCTCGTCTCCGTCGGCGACCTCTATGACGACCCCAAGCGGGCTCGGGAGATCTTGAGGGAACACACCCGCCTCAAAGAACTGCTGGCCCTCTGGCATTCGCTGCAAAAGACGCGCACGGAATTTGCAGAGTCCTCTCTGCTCGCCACGGGCACGGACCCCGAGATGGCAGAAATGGCCCAGATGGAGCTCCCAGAGCTCGAAAAGAAACTCCAAGCGCTCGAAAAGGAAACCCAGGTCGCGTTGCTTCCGCCGGACCCGAACGACGACCGCGATGCCATCGTTGAAATCCGGGCGGGCACCGGTGGGGACGAGGCCGCCCTTTTTGCCGGGGATCTGGCCCGCCTCTACCAGCGGTACGCAGAAGCGACCGGTCTGAAAATCGAACAACTGGAAGCCAGCCCGAACGAACTGGGCGGCATGCGCGAAATTATTTTCAAGGCGTCAGGCCAAGGGGTTTTCCGGAAGCTGCGCTACGAGAGCGGGGTGCATCGCGTGCAGCGCGTTCCCGCGACCGAGGCGCAGGGGCGCATCCACACCTCCACGGCCACCGTGGCGGTGCTGCCCGAGGCGGAGGAAGTGGATTTTGAACTCAAAGCGGACGACCTCCGGATTGAGGTGTGCCGCGCCGGCGGCCCCGGCGGACAGGGTGTCAACACGACGGATTCCGCCGTCCAGGTGATGCACATTCCCTCCGGCATGATCGTCCGCTGTCAGGACGGGCGCTCCCAGCAGAAGAATAAGGAAAAGGCGCTCCAGATCCTTCGCTCCCGCCTACTGGAACGTAAGCAGCGTGAGGAGGCTGAAAAATACGCCGCACAGAGGAAAAGCCAGGTGGGAACCGGCGGGCGCGAAGAGAAGATTCGCACCTACAATTTCCCACAAAACCGGGTCACGGACCACCGGATCGGGCTGACGCTTTACAATCTGGACCGCTTTATGGAAGGGGAGATAGGGGAGATGCTTGCCACCCTTCAGGCCGCTGACATGGAGGACCGCCTCGCGGAGGCCGCGGCGACTCAGCACTCCTGAGGTGCCCAACAAAATCCACCGTGCAGGGGCAAGGCTGAATGTGACCTGATGAAGAGCGTCCTTGAAGTTATCAAATCCACGGCCGCCTACTTTCAAAAGGCTGGGGTGGAGAATGCTCGCCTCAACATCGAGCACCTTTTGGCGCACGTGCTGGGCAGGAAACAGCGCATGGAGCTGTACCTCGAGTTTGACCGTCCCCTCGGTGAGGCGGAGCTTGGGCCCCTGCGTGATTTGGTCCGGCGGCGAGCGGCGGGGGAGCCCTTGCAGCATCTGCTGGGAAGCGTCGATTTTTTAGGTCGCAGCTTCAAGACAGACGCCCGGGCGCTGATTCCCAGGCCAGAAACCGAATTGTTTGCGCAGAAGATTCTCGACCGTCACCCCTCCCCCCCGGCGCGCCTTGCGGATGTCGGAACGGGAAGCGGTGTTCTGGCGCTCAGCCTTGCCGGCCAATGGGGCGAGACGGAGGTACACGCTGTCGACGTATCGCCCGCTGCACTGGCCCTCGCAGCAGAGAATGCGCTCGCCCTGGGACTCCAACACCGGGTGCAATTTCACGAAGGCTCCTTGTTGGCGCCCCTTTCAGGCGTGTTTTCCCTACTCGTGGCCAATCTCCCGTATGTGCCGACCGGCGCCATTTCCGGACTCGCGCGCGAGGTGCAACACGATCCGGTGCTGGCCTTGGATGGCGGCCCCGATGGCTCGGTCCTGATACGCACCCTGATTTCCGACGCACGCGCCCATCTCCAGGGGCTTCTCGCTCTTGAGATCGGCCACGACCAGTCCGGCCCCCTCACCGAGGCCCTCTCCGGGGCGGGCTACCATTCCATCTCTCCGGAGTCCGACTACTCGGGCCGCAATCGTTTTCTCTTCGCATCGTATGGATAAGATCATCGTCCACGGCGGCCGCCCCCTTTCAGGCTTCGTCAAAATCAGCGGCTCCAAAAATTCGGCACTCCCCATTTTGGCGGCCACGCTGCTGACGCGGGAGCAATGCATCATCCACTCGGTGCCGGATTTGAGCGACATTCATTACATGCTCCAGATCCTTTCGCATCTGGGCGCTCAGGTGGAGCGGGCAAGCGGGACGGTCACCATCCAGGCCGACACCGTCCAAACGACGGCTCCTTACGAGATTGTACGCAAGATGAGGGCGTCCGTCTGTGTACTGGGGCCCCTGCTTGGGAGGCACAAGGAAGCACGGGTGTCGCTTCCGGGCGGATGCGTCATCGGGGATCGGCCGATTGATCTGCATCTGAAAGGGTTTCGCGCGCTCAACGCGGCCTGCCGCGTGGAGGCAGGGGACGTCAAGGTGTTCGCCGATGAGCTGCGCGGCTCCACCATGAATCTGGAGGGGCGCCAGGGACCGACGGTGCTCGGCACCGACAATGTTTTGATGGCGGCGACCCTGGCCGAGGGAACCACCGTGATCGAGGGGGCGGCCGCTGAACCGGAGGTGGTAGACTTGGCGAATTTCTTAATCAAGATGGGTGCCAAGATTGAGGGCGCAGGCACGCGCAGGATCACCATCGAAGGAGTCAAAGAACTGCACGGAGCAGAGCACGCGGTCATTCCCGACCGCATCGAGGCTGGCACGTTTTTGGTGGCTGCCGCGCTGGCAGGAACGGAGGTGACCTTACGCAGGGTCAACGCGGAGCATCTCAACGCGGTGTTGAACGCCCTCGCCGACGCGGGGTGCAAACTGTCCATACAGAAGGACACAATCACCATCAGGGGAGGCGGCACCGCCCGTCCATTGCAGTTGATCACCGAACCCTATCCGGGCTTTCCCACGGACATGCAGGCGCAAATGTGCGCCCTTTTGAGCCGCGCCAACGGAGAAAGTCTGGTGACCGAGACCGTCTTTCCCCAGCGTTTCATGCACGTTTCAGAGCTCAAGCGCATGGGCGCCGAGATCGCTCTGGACGGAGCGACCGCCCGGATCACGGGAGTGGCGCAGCTGAGCGGCGCGCCTGTGATGGCAAGTGATTTGCGCGCTTCCGCAGCCCTGGTGCTGGCCGGGCTGGTGGCGGAGGGCATGACCGAGGTCAACCGCGTCTACCACATCGACCGCGGCTACGAGATGATCGACGAAAAGCTCGCCGGCCTCGGCGCTGAAATTGAACGGGTCAAACAGTCCGCCTAGGGTGTGGTCCCTGTTCAATAAATCCAGCAGGAAAAAAAGACGCGCGGACACTCCAAAGCCCATAAGCCATTAATGCAGAGATATATCTGTAGATGCAACGCGTTTCATGGGTGCGGAAAAACAGTAAGCAGCATCCGTGACTCTCTATGTCATCTGTGGCGTGCTCCCCATTCCCAAGGAAGCCGGCAAGTGGTCGTCATGTTGGACGCACCCTAGGCTGGTATTTCCTGCGGCAATCAGGTTTTTTGGAATCCCCATTTTATGATGAGCAAACCTCTCGGAATTCTCGCTGGCGGCAACTGGATCGTTGACGCTGTTAAAGTTATTGATGTTTGGCCGCAGCAGGATGCGCTGGCCAACATCACGAGCGAAGCCCGCGGCACAGGCGGCTCCCCCTTCAACGTGCTGGTGGACCTTGCCACCATGGGCGCTGCCTTTCCCCTGGAAGCCTTGGGTCTGGTGGGCAACGACGGAAACGGCACCTTCATTCTGGATACCTGCAAGGGGCTGGGCATCCAAACGCAGGCGCTTCAAATCACGCAGGAAGCTCCCACAAGCTACACTGACGTCATGACGGTGAAGGCCACCGGCCGGAGGACTTTCTTCCATGCGCGCGGCGCCAACGCCCTTTTGGCCGACGGGCACTTTGATTTCACGCGCACCACCGCCAAGATTCTGCATCTGGGCTACCTTCTCCTTTTGGACGGGATGGACCTGCCCTGCCCCGACTTTGGCACCGTCGCTGCGCGCGTGCTGGCGCGGGCGCAGGCCGCCGGCCTCAAAACCTCCATCGACGTGGTCAGCGAGGACAGCGAACGCTTCGGGCGGATTGTTTTGCCGGCGCTCAAGTACACCGACTACTGCATCATGAACGAGTTTGAGGCAGGCCGGGTGACGGGCCACACCATCCGCACTGCGGACGGGCTGGATCGGAGTGCATTGCGTGCCTCCATGGAGGTGCTGTTGGAGGCGGGAGTGCGGGAGCGCGTTTTAGTGCACTTTCCAGAAGGCGGCTGCGCCCTGAGTCGGGAGCACGAGTGGGCGCAGCAGGGCAGCGTTGTCCTGCCTGAGGGCTACATTAAAGGCGCCGCGGGCGCGGGTGACGCCTTCACAGCGGGGGTGCTCCTCGGCTGGCACGAAAACCAGTCTATTCAGGAGCAGCTCCAACTCGGGGTCTGCGCGGCGGCGGCAAACCTTTCGGAGGAAACCTGCACCGGCGGCCTGCGCTCCACCGCTGACTGCCTGGCTCTGGGAACGAGGTACGGTTTCCGCCCCTTGTAGCGGGGCGTCACACGCAGGCTGGAGTGCGGTTCCAAAAACCACAGTTGACCCCGGCCAACTCTGTGGGATCATCC